>JAZQQD010000030.1:0-31469 GCA_045628895.1 Faecousia sp. | reverse complement strand
CAATATCATCAGGAGAGAAAGCCTTCTCGCTGTAGTAAACGCCATAGATATAGCCATAATCGGGGTTATACTCAATGATCCAATGATTACCGCCGACCTCAGGGCTCAAAGCTCCTTCCGGCAGCAGAATTGCAGCAACAGCAGAAGCGCTCTTATTATATAAGGATGTCAAACCGGCATAAGTAATGCTGGAATCCCAGTCTCTCGGCTTTTGAACAGAGTCATCCACAGCCAGCAAATGCATGCCGTCGGTGCTTCCTCCGTTTTCGATAATGCTGGACCTAGTGATTTCCGGAGAACGATCATCAAGGTACATCTCCGTCAATCTGTCCTGTGCGGTGACATAGATGTCCTGTGCGATAGTATCCAGCTTATTCTGACGCATACTCGCCAGCAAACTGGATGCCGCAATGATCGTTACGGCCAGAAGCACTACGATGATAGCAATAACCACCAGCAGTTCAACCAAGGTAAAGCCGTTTTTCTGACCAGATTGTTTTCTCAAATCGATCAACCTCTTCTCTTACCAAAATATACAAATAATATACGGAACGGCAAATTCCGGAAAAAGCGTATAGCACGCCCATATTTATACTCAGTATACAGTATATCACAGCGTGAGAGAAAATTGCAACCTTGTTTTCGTAGAAAGGGATGAAATCCTGCACAAATATCCCGGTCAAAAATTACTCGAATTTTGGTTAAGCTTACGAATCACACGATAATGATTTCTTTTCGTTTTCCACAAAGAAATATATGTTGACAACGGGAACTAAAGTCGATAAAATGTTAACAAAGTATTTCTATTTTTATGGCCTGAATTGTTCACAAGCAAGGAGGTTTCTTCGAAATGGCATATAAGCGTCTTGGCGATATGCTGGTTGGCGTCGGCCTTCTGACCGAGGATCAGCTGAATTCCGCTCTTGCGGAGCAAAAGAAAAACGGTAAAAAGCTAGGTGCCGTTCTGGTTGATAAGGGTTATATCCGTCAGCAGCAGCTTTTTGATGCTCTGCAGCGTCAGCTGGGTGTTGATTTTATCGACCTGACCTCTATGACTCCCGATGCGGAGCTTGCCCGTGTGCTGCCCCGTACCATTGCAAAGAAGCATAACATCGTTCCTGTCCGCGGTGACAGCAACACCCTGTACATCGCTATGGACGATCCTCTGAACTTTGTGGCTGTGGAAGCGGCGAAAACCGCAACCCGCCGGAAGATCATCCCCATGCTGGCCACCTCCGAGGGTGTGGATCGTGCCATTGCCAACCTCTACGGAAGTGAAGGCGCTGAGAAGGCCATTGCCGACCTGAAGAACGAAGAGGATGCCAACAGTCCTCAGGGTATCGTCAGCGCCAATATCATCGGTGCCGACAACGAGAATGCCGCTCCCACCATCCGTCTGGTCAACAGCATCCTGGAATATGCCGTTAACCAGAATGCATCCGATATTCATCTGGAACCCAGAGAATACGAGATGGTAGTCCGTATGCGTATCGACGGTGTGCTGCGTAAAGCATTTACCGTCCCTAAGGGCACTCAGAATGCGGTCATCGCCCGTATCAAGGTCATGGGCAACATGAACATTGCCGAGCATAAGATTCCTCTGGACGGCCGAAGCAATATCCGCATCGGTGAGCGGGATATCGACCTGCGTATTTCCACCCTGCCTACGGTTTACGGCGAAAAGACCGTTATCCGTATGCTGTATAAGACCTCTTCCCTGCTGAGCACCAAAGGTATCGGCCTTACCGGCAAGAACCTGAAGAAGTTTGAATCTCTGCTGGAGAACAGCAACGGTGTTATCCTGATTGTCGGCCCCACCGGTTCCGGTAAATCCAGCTCCATGTATACCATGATTCGTCAGCTGAACACCGACGAGGTCAATCTGGTCACATTGGAAGACCCTGTGGAATATAACTTAGATGGCGTGAACCAGGTGCAGATCAACGAGAAGGTGGATATGACCTTTGCCAACGGTCTGCGAAGCATCCTGCGTCAGGACCCGGATATCATCGCTGTCGGTGAGATTCGAGACGGTGAAACCGCTCAGATCGCCATGCGTTCCGCTATCACCGGTCACCTTGTGCTTTCCACCCTGCATACCAACGACGCACCCAGCACTCTGGATCGTCTGCTGGATATGGGCGTGGAACCCTTCCTCATCAGTACCGCCCTGAAGGGCGTTATCAGTCAGCGTCTGGTGCGACGGATCTGCCCCAACTGCCGGGTAGAATATACCCCCACTGCAGAGGAGCAGGCTATGCTGCATCTGCCCTATTCCCCTGCCCGCCGCTTCTACAAGGGCAAAGGCTGCCCCGCCTGCTTTAACACCGGTTATCGCGGCAGAACCGCCGTATTCGAAATTCTTGTCATTACCAATGCCATCAAGCGGGCCATTGCCGATAACGTTGCCCATAGTGAGCTGCTGCGTATCATCGATGAAAGCGGATATGAGCCGCTGATCAACGACTGCGTGCGCCTGGTCAACGAAGGCATCACCACCGTTTCCGAAGCTTACCGCACCGTAAACTCCACGGATGCTTAAATAATGGAAGGATAATCTATCGAAAATGCAATCTCTTGACATTGAAAACATTATTTCCTCTGCAGTTCGTATGCGCGGCAGCGATATCCATATCGTCGCAGGCATTCCGATCCGCGTTCGTGTGGATGGCCGCCTTGTGAATTTGGATGATCATGTACTCACTGCAGCGGAGTGCGAGGCTTATGCCCGCAGCCTCAGCAACACCTATGAGGAGATGGAGAAAATCGGCGAGCAGGATCTTGCCGTCACCACCTCCGACGGCACCCGCTGCCGTATCAACCTTTTCCGTCAGCAGGGCTGCGTATCTGCCGCCATCCGTGTGCTGAACGACCGGATTCCCAAGTTCGACGAGCTGGGTCTGCCCAATGTGGTGCAGAGCTTCACCGATTTCGGTCAGGGCATCGTGCTGGTCACCGGTGAGACCGGTTCCAGTAAATCCACCACTCTGGCAACCATCCTCAACAAGATCAATCACACCCAGCAGAAGCATATCATTACGCTGGAGGATCCCATTGAGTATATCTATCACCCCCACAAGTGCGTGATCAATCAGCGCGAAGTGGGTCAGGATACCCGCAGCTATGAGGACGGCATGAAGGCCATCCTCCGTGAGGACCCGGATGTGATCCTCATCGGCGAAATGCGCCATCGCTCCACCATCGAAACCGCTCTGGTGGCTGCCGAAACCGGCCATCTGGTGTTCGCTACCCTGCATACCAACAGCGCAGCCGATGCCGTGGACCGTATCGTGGATGTGTTCCCTGCCGAGCAGCAGGGCCAGATCCGTCTGCAGCTTTCCATGACCCTCCGGGCCGTGCTTACCCAGCAGCTGCTGCCCAGAAGCTCCGGCCGTGGCCGTGTGCTGGCAGCGGAGGTCATGATTGCCAATCCCGCCATCCGCAACCTGATCCGTGAGGGCAAGAACCCCCAGATCAATAACGTCATTGCCACCACGGCGGACGAAGGCAATATGCTGATGGATGCCAGTCTGATCCGCCTGTTCAAGGAACGGCAGATCACCCGGGAGACAGCAGTCCACGCTGCGCATGATCCGGCATATGTTATGAAATCCACATATTTCTAATGATTTTTACCGGAAAACGGAGGTAAATTCATGACTACATATCGTTATACAGGCATGAGCACCAACGGTGCCAAGGTTGAAGGCATTGTTGAGGCTATCGACCAGCAGGAGGCCATTATCAAGGCCAAGGCCAACTGCAAGGTGGTGCTGTCCGTCAAGGCAGAAAGCAAGGCCAGCGGCGTTCTCAATGCCGATATCGGCGAGCTCCTCGGCGGCGGCAAGGTCAAGGATAAGCAGCTGAGCCTGCTGTGCAGCCAGCTGGCCATCGAGCTTCGCGCCGGATTGCCTATGGTGCGGGCGCTGGAGCTGGTGGCGGAGAACGAGCCCAATGCCACCCTGAAAAAAATTCTGACTCAGACTGCCGAGGATGTTCAGGCCGGTCACGGTCTGGCCGACAGCTTTGCCCTCCGGGGTCCCGGCCTGCCCAAAACCTTCATCGAGACCATCAAGGCCGGTGAGGAAAGCGGACGGCTGGACGAGTGCTTTGAGCGGCTGAAGGCTTATTACAAGAATTCCGGCAAAGTCAAGAGCAAGGTCACCAGTGCTCTGGTGTACCCCATCATGCTGATCGTTGTGGCCGTCATCGTTGTGGCCATCATCATGATCAAAGCTGTGCCTGTCTTTGAGGATACCTTCTCCTCTATGGGCAGTGAGCTGCCCGGGGTCACCAAGGCGCTGATCGCAACGTCCCACTTCTTCCAGAATTACTATCTGCTGCTCATCGCCATCATTGCCGCTATTGCCCTGGCCATCAAGCTCTACGGCACCACGGAATCCGGCAAGACCACTTATGCAGGAGTTGCCCTGAGCTTCCCGGGCATCGATCTGGTGAACAAGATGAACGGTGCCGCTCAGTTTTCTTCCACCATGGCCACCATGCTGGCCTCCGGCCTGCCCATGGTGAAGGCTGCCCAGATCACCGCCAACGTGGTGGATAACTACCTGATTTCCAAGGATATCCAGCATGCTGCCGAAGGCGTGGTAGCCGGCAACCGGCTCAGCGACGGCCTGAAGAAGAGCGTCAACCTGCCTGCCCTGCTGCTGGAGATGACCGGCGTGGGCGAGGAGACCGGCAACCTGGAGGACACCCTGAACGTCATCAACGAATATTACACCGATGAGGTCAGCCTGGCCGTGGATCGTGCGCTGGGCATCCTGGAGCCTGCCATCACTATTGTCATGGCCCTGCTGGTCGTATTCATTCTGCTGTCCGTATATCTGCCTCTGTTCAGCATGTACGGAAGTATGTAATTATTTTATCCATATCCGGTGCAACCCCTCCGGTTTGGAAATACACATCAATTATTTTTTTATAAAGGAGATTTCTTTCATGAAGATGAACAAGAAAGGCTTCACCCTGATTGAGATGCTGGTCGTCATCGCCATCATCGCAATCCTGGTTGCTATCGTTATCCCCACCGTTTCCAACGCTACTACCAAGGCTAAGGAAGCTACCGATGTTGCAAACATCCGTTCTGCTGTTGCTCAGTATGAAATTGCAACTCTGAACGACGCTTCTGCTACTTTTACCATGCCTGCACTGAAGGCTGGTGAGGCTGGTACTGGCTATACCGCAGCCACTGGCGTTATTAAGTACGTTTCCAAGACCCTGACCGACGGCAATGACACTACTGACACCACTAAGCACACATACACCTGGACTATTGGCAATATCTACACCGATACCACTCCCGCAGCTGGCGGCCAGGGTTAATTCTATCATCGCATTTTCTTTTCACGCCTTGATATCAGCGTGAGTCAACCCTAGTAAATATTTCCCGGGCAGAGCCGAGGGGTTGCGGCTCTGCCCCAAGGGAAATACATGAAACAGGCTTTTGTGTCCGAAATCGGTTCAGACCCGAAATCCTGTTCCATAATGAGGTATACATAAATGAAATATACGCCAAAAAACAAAGGCTTCACATTAATTGAGATGCTGGTGGTAATTGCTATTATCGCTGTTCTTGTTTCAATCATTATTCCTACAATTTCAAATGCAACATCCAAAGCAAAAGCAGGTGTAGATGCAGCAAATATGCGTGGTGTATTAGGTGCTCTCAATGTACTTGTTATTGACCACAACAATGAACTTTCAAATGCAGATTTGGATGGCATGACTATCCCTCCCTGCAAAACTTTTCCTGGTGCAATTTTCAAGGTGGAGTATTGTCAGAGTCACTATATCCGGATTTATTATGTTTTGGATGACAATTATTATGGCCTCGACTATTTCGTTGCCATTGCTGAAAACGGAAAGCCCGACGAATCCGTCAGTACCGAAGAACCAGCTACTGAAGCAGGTGTAACATGGTTCACACCTGTTATTTCCACAGGCAACTAACAGGAGGGTAAAATGATTCTTTTTACATCTCCCTTTGTGGCAGTTTATCTGATTCTTCTCTGCGCTCTGCTGGGACTGATTATGGGCAGCGCCCTGAACTGCCTTGCCTACCGAATTGTCCATAACGAAAAATGGAGCGGCGGACGGAGCCATTGCCCGGAATGCGGACATGTCCTCTCCCCTGCCGATCTGGTTCCCCTGTTCAGCTATCTCTTCCTGAAGGGCAAATGCCGCTACTGCGGAAAAAAAATCAGCCCCCGCTACCCCATCGCGGAGGCATTGCTGGCCATCGTTTTCATCAGCCTGCTGCTGAAATACGACCTGAGCCTGGAGACGGCGGAGCTGATGGTGCTTTGCGCCTGCCTGTTCTGCCTTTCCCTGGTGGATTTGGACATTCAGATCATCCCGGATCGCTTCATCCTCATCCCCATTGCCGCACGGCTGGCCTATCTGCTGATCACCCACGGCTTCACCATGGACGGCCTTTCCGCCATCTGGTACAGCCTGTGGCACGGTCTGATTCTCGGGGGCGGTGTGCTGATCCTCAGCCTCATCATGGACAAGGTGCTGCACAAAGAAAGCATGGGCGGCGGCGACATCAAGCTGCTGTTCGTTCTGGGTCTCTATTTTGATCTGCCCTGCTGCGGCCTCATGGTTCTTGCGGCTTGCATCCTCGGCATTCTGCTTGCCGCGGTGCTGGGTGCAAAAAAAGGCATCGCCTTCCCCTTCGGCCCGGCTCTGGCAGCCTCCGGGTGGCTGACCCTGCTCTTCGGGCAGGCGATCACCGGGTGGTATCTGGGATTGTTCTAAAACGAAATAGGGCCCCTTGTGTAAAGGGGGCTGTCAAAAATCTTTGATTTTTGACTGGGGGATTGACTGGAATTTGCATTTATCCCAGTTTGACAACCCCTCCGTCACGGCGGATGCCGTGACACCTCCCCTTACACAGGGTAGGCTTTGGATTTCCTAATTACTTCGTAATGTATTTCACCGATTTCGGTGGTTTCATGATAAAAACACAAGAATCCGGCATATTTTGCCGGTAGGGAGGTAACAATGGCGGGAAAAACAATCGGCGTTGAAATCGGCAACGATTCCGTCAAGCTCGCTGTCGTCAGCGGCGGGCGTGTCACCGCGGTCGCTGTAGAGCGGCTGCCGGATAACATGGTTCAGGAAGGAAGAGTCTCTTCCCCGGATGCCATGAGCAGCTTTATCAAGCAGATGCGTAAAGACCACAAAATCCCCAGCGGCAATTGCGCAATGGTTCTGCCCTATCACTCCGTAATCACCAACACCATCAGTCTGCCGCCTATGAGCGACAGCGAGGTTGCTATGAATCTGCCCTACGAATTCAAGGATTATGTGGGTCAGGAAGCAAGCAAGTATCACTATGATTACTGCGTTACGGAAGTAAAGAAGGACGAGAAGGGACAGCCCGCCAGCATTGAAATTTTCGGCGCCGCTGTCAAGAAGGATCTCATCGACAGCACCTATGATATGCTGAAAAAAGCAGGACTGACCATGAAGGTTGCTGTGCCCCACGAGGTGGCATGGATGAATCTGGCCCGTCAGGCAACCGGTGAGCCCAAGGAGATCTGCGTTGTTGACGTGGGTCACACCGCAACCCGGATCTACATCTTCGACAAGGGTCGCTTCGTAATGGGCCGTGAGATTGAAATCGGCGGTCAGCTCTTCGATGCAGCGATTGCCGCCGAGCAGAAGGTCGACACCCACGTAGCACGGAGCTACAAGGAGACCGATATGAACGGCGTGCTGACCAGCGTGGAATGTCAGGATGCCTTCAACAGCCTCGCCGTTGAGATCATGAAGGTCATCAATTTCTATGCCAATTACATGGGCCGCAACGACAACCTGAATGATGTTTACTTCTGCGGCGGAATGGCCTCCGTCGAATATCTGCGGATCGCTGTCAAAAAGGCCACCGGTCTCACCACCCACCACGTGGGCCGTCTGGTTCCCGGCGGTTCCGAAACCCAGGACACCCTGTGCTGCGCCATTGCAGCCGGTGCCGGATTGCAGTAAGGAGGCGGCAAGAAATGGCTAAAGAAAAAACCGCAGCCCCCATGAAGGGCAAAACCGGCAAGAACAAGGCAATCGCCAGCAAGCGCAGCCTGAACCTTGCCTTCCACGAAAGCAGCATCCATCTGAAGTCTCTGATTCCCACCATTCTGGTTCTTGTGATTGCCGCTGCCCTGTTCGTCAAGTTTGGCTTCCTCGATCAGATGGATAAGAAAACCGCGGCATACGAAAAGCTCAGCGAAAAGCAGGTGCAGCTTGCCACTGTTCAGGCAAAGCTCACCGGATACGACGAGCTGGCAGAGAAGTACGGCCGATACAGCTACGGCTGGCTCACCGAGACCGAGGCCGGTCTTGTTGAACGTCCCTACATCCTCGGCATTCTGGAGAACACCATTTCTCCCGTAGCCGGCATCGAAGATTTCGCCGTTAACAACAATATTCTGGCGGTGAATATCTGCGGCATTACTCTGGACGATACTTCCTCTCTTGTGAAAGAACTGGAGGCCGATCCCCAGATCTCTTCCGTTTCCGTTTATCGCGCCAAGGCCGAGGACGAGGAACAGAAGGCAAATGTCAGCATGACCATCATTCTGGAAAAGGAGGCTGAGAAGAAATGAAAATGACCTCTAGAGATCGCTTCCTGCTGATTTTTCTTGCCGTTTTGCTGATCGGCGTCAGCTACTATATGTTCTTCTACAAGCCCCTGCAGGCAGAGCTGGCAAATATCGAAACCCAGTGCAATGAAACCGATGATCAGATCACCGTTGCCATGGGCAAGGCCAGCAAAATGAAGGCTATGCAGGACGAACTGGACGAGATCTTCAGCCGTCCCGAAGATGAGATCACTGAGATCGCTCCCTTCGACAATGCCAAGGTCGTCATGAGCCAGCTGAACGGCATCCTGAGAAACAGCGAAGAATACGAGCTCAACTTCCGTGATCCCGTTGTTGAAAAGGACGGCACTGTAAGACGTGTCGTTTCCATGAAGTTCAGCTGCCCCGACTATAACAGCGCAAAGGCCATCATCGATGCGCTGACTGCCAGCCACTGGCGCTGCCTGATCAACGGCATCTCCTTAGAAGCCGATGAGGATCAGAATGTCACCGAGGAAGTCACCGCCGAAGGTGAAGGCACCGAAGCAACCGAAAATGCAGCTCAGTCTGAGGCTCCTGAAGCTTCTCAGAGCGGCGAAGAGGGTGCACCCGCAGAAGAACCTCAGGCAATGGCAATCGTCGGTCCTGTCACCGTCAGCGCCACCATTACCTTCTTTGAGAGCACCAAGATCGCAGGCTAATAAAAATTCATCCCCGAAACCGAACCGGTTTCGGGGATTTCCTTGCCCAGAAAATGCCCCGGTGAGAACCACCGGGGCATTTCGAGACTGTCAAAAACCTGGTCATTCCGAGCCAGTGCGCACAGAAGGTGAATTGCCGCAAGGCGGCAAGAGAAGCCACCCTGGGGTGCTGGCGTGGGAATCCGTTCTCCAAAATGTTTCGTTTTTAATAGCATTTGGTGCAAAATTACAGGTTTTAGGTTACGGATTGCCACACCAGTGACATCGGTCACTGGTTCGCAATGACGAATTTGGAACTTTTTTGACACGCTGAAAATGCCCCGGTGAAAAAGATCACCGGGGCATTTCTTATGAATTGATCTCGATCTGACCGCTGCGAACCATCTCAATGAACGTATCCGCAATGTGGGGATCGAACTGGTGTCCCCGCTCCTGCTCCAGGATGGACAGGGCTTTTTCTACGCTCATGGCCTTCTTATAGCTGCGCTCGGAAACCATCGCATCGAAGGAATCCACCACGCAGAGGATCCGGCCCATGAGGGGAATATTCTCACCGGCAATGCCCCGGGGATAGCCGCCGCCATCGTAACGCTCATGGTGAGAGATAACCGCCGGGATTACATAATCCAAGGACGGCAGATGACGGATAATACCCACAGAATTCTCTACATGGGTCTTCATGATGGCGTATTCTTCCGCAGTCAGCTTGCCGGGCTTATTCAGGATATCCTCCCGGATGCCGATCTTGCCGATATCATGGAGCAATCCGGCTTCGCGAATAATATCCGCAAATTCCCGGCTCATTCCACAGCCAACCGCCAGCGCCGACGCATAGGCGGCAACATTCTGGGAATGGCGGAAGGTATAATGGTCCTTGGTGTCAATGGTGGCCGTCAGAGCGACGATCGTGGACGCATAGGTATCATAACCGCTGACCCGCTCCGTCTTCTGACTCTCGGCCTTAGCGGCCTCAGAATAGATGACAATCTGGTTCTTGCCGCCGCGCTTGGCGGTATAGACCGCAAAATCCGTATTGGAAATCAGTTCTTCCAGGGACGATGCCATATAGGGAGCTGCACAGATGCCGCAGCTCATAGTCAGGCTCTTCAGCTTGTACAAATCTGATGAACCCTGCAGATTCTGCACCTGCTCGGTGATCGCCTGGGTCAGCAGCTTGGCGGAATAGATATCATAGCCCGGCAGCAGCAGGGCAAATTCCTTGCCTGCCATACGGTAAGCCGTTCCCCTGCCCTCAGAGGAAACCCGGATGATATCCGCAATGCGGCGCAGTGCCAAATCCCCCTCCTGATTTCCGTACAGCTGATTATACAGCTTGAAATCATCCACATTCAGGTAAACCAGGGTCAAAGACTGCTCCTTCCTCTCCGCAAAGAGCTGGGAAGCAGATTCATAGAAGCTCTTCCGGTTGAACAGGCCGGTGAGCTCGTCCTTACGGGCTTCAAAATAAGCCTTCTCATAGAGTCGGGAATTCTTGACCGCCATGGAGCACACGGAACACACGGAGGAAAGAATGCCAAAATCGTCGTATGTATATGGTTTGCCCCGGCGCTTTGCCGTCAGCAGCACCACGCCTATGAGGTCGTCATTGTCCTTCATGGGCACGGCACAGGCAATTTCCCGGTCCTTCAGGAGCTGCTTCTCCTGCTCCCACATGGAGTGATATTCCCGGGTACGGGCGAAGTCCTGCATGAGGATGCCGCCGTCATGAGAGGAAAGATAGGAAACCAAGGGATGATCCGCCTTCAGGGTAAAGGGCTCATTGTGCAGGGCGCTGAGGGTCTGCTCAAGAACGTAATTTCCGTCCTTATCCTGCAGGCACACAAAGGCCATGCCCACCGGCACCATACGCTGGATGACATCCAGGAGGTCCGTAAGAATCTCTTCCTTGTTCAGCGTTTTGGAAACTGCGTGGGAGAACTGCTGGATGGTTTCCGCCTGGCTCTGCTCATCCTTGACAAAAAGGGCATCCAGAAAGCGCTTCATGATCAGGTAAAGGACATAGATGACATCCACCAGCAGGAATGCGATGGCCAGTACCGAAAGTGCCTCGCTCAGGTGCATGGTGTGTGTCAGGAAGTCCCGCAGCGGCAGGATAGCATTATAGAAAATCGCCATGCTGATCAGCAGCGCAATAATATAGCAGTTGGCCGGAGATGCCAGCAAGGCGAGCTTAAACAGACGCTTGCGATACAGGGCATAAAACACAAGGTATGCAAACACCACGCTGGAAATGATATCGATGGGTATACCTGCCAGAAACGGCAACGTGGAAAGCACCGTGCAGGTCACAAGAACGCCCAAACCGATCAGAATCGGCCACAGCTGCCGGAGGATCAAGGTATCGCCCTTGCAGTAACGCAGGAACAGCCGAATGCACTGAGCGACGATACATACGGCACCGGCAAACAGGATACAGATCGTCCAGCTGTAATGATACACGAAGGTAATCTCGCCGGAGGCGGATGTCTGAAGTTCCGGTGTGGGAATAAAAATCTGGGTAAAGAGGTTCAGCACATAGGCCGCACCAAAAAAGACTACCCAAAAGACGCGGCCATGGCTGCGCTTTTCTTCCAGAAAATCCAGGAAAAACCGGAAGAAGATACTGGGCACCATCACAATTCCTAAGAGGGATACATAGTGCCAGAAATCCACGGAAGGCCAGAAGCGGATTCGCATAAAGAAGGACCCGCCGGCTGCCAGGATCATGCAGATCAGGAGCAGGATAAAGGAATGAATTACTTTTGTCTTCTTTGCCACCAGGAAAGCCAGCAGCAGGAAAAGATAACCGAAAAGTGCTGTAACTGCGACCCAGCTATAACTTGCCACTTGCTCTCCCCCCTCTTATAAAAAATTACAGTGACAAAAAGTCAGAAATCTCCAACGGTGTCGGATTGATACGGTGAATACGCTTGCCATACTTCTGTTTAAATGATTCAAATGTTCCGCATTTCACTACCGTGATATTCAGCGGATCCACGCCAAGAATTTTTTTCAGATCCTTATAATCATTATCCAGATATTTAAAATACACTCCGAGATGCTCTTTCAACAGGTCGGTATTTACTGCCATGCCGGAAAGCGCGCTATTCTCGATCTCTACATACATATGGAGTCTGGGACGCTTCGTATCCGTATATTCCTTCGCAGCAAACCAGTCACGGATAGGAAGACCGGAAAGCTGCAGGGAATGACTGATGGAGTTTTCCGTAATACGCGTAAATCCCGCAATATCGATCACATTCCGGGTCCGATCGATGTAAACAAATCTGGGAATCTGGATGCTTTCATCACGATCACCGATACCTACGCAACGATATATATCGCCTACCCGATAGCGGGCAAATGCGCCGCCCTTTAAAACAGAAATAACCAGTTCGTACTTCTCCCCGGGAATCACTTCGTCCATCAAGACAGTTCTGGGAATATATGTGGGATCCTCCATATTACGAAGCATATCTGCCTCCGGAATGAATTCGTAGAAACATGCATCCGGAAAGAAATACATACCGTTTCTGGACCAGGTTTCCGTGCCGATACAGGTTGGTTCCGTACCGGCAAACAGCTCCATTGGCCGGATTCCCCACATTTTTTCCAGGTCATCCTTATAGCACCAGTTGTCTGTTCCGGCAATCATAAAGCCCTTCAACTGGAACAAGTCCTTTGGAAGGAGTTTTCTTCCCTCTTTTTTGCATGTGCGCTTTGCCTTCAGGTATCGCATCAGCATCAGCGGCGAAACATCCCGAAGCTTACGGAGCATGGATCCGCCACCGGAGGAATGCTCTATGGAGGCGAGGCTCTGGCTGATATAATAGGTCACGCTGCCCAAGCCAAAGAAATACTCAATCCCTTTTTCGAGGCCAAGCCGAAAGCCTTTCGCATTTCTCTCCCGGAAAGACATAGCTGCAGCATCCTTTACGGGCGGCAGATATTCAATATCGATCTCGTCCTTCAGGAGCAAAGGCATCAGCCCCGTTGCGAAAGGGAGCGGTGCCAGCGCATAAAGCATGTGATCCGTAACAGCAATATCAAAATCACCGCGCTGCTTTCCGGTTGCCAGAATAAAGCACGCCATCATATTTCGCTTATAGGTCTCCAGCATTCCTTTGGTATAGGGTGCTGTTTTCATTGGGTGAATGCCACCCTCCCAGGTCGTCTGAATCCACAATACAGCTTTATCCGGCAAGCTGCTGTCCTGCTTTTTCAGAAGAATATCTGCATAGTCATCATAGGTCGTCAGAGGCACCGTTTCTCGAAACTGTTCAATAGTTTCAGGCTTTTTTCCATCAAGGATTCTCCGGCCAATCTCAGAACTGCTCCAGAAGCGAATCTGTTCCTCAAAAAGCCGACGCTGCATAGCCATGTAGTCTTCAATAGAAAGGTCCAAGAAGCCGCAGTATTCCCGCCAGATATCCTCTTTGGAATAATTCCGGATCTTTTCCTGAAACCGCATAACATCCTCCGTAAATTCTAATGGCGTGTCTGCCAGGTTCTTCTAATGCTTTCCCTTGTTGGAATCAAAAACGGTACGCAAAGGCAGTACCCCTCATAATCGTCAAATGTCCGCAGAAAGGTCCAACGATCCTGTATCACGATATAACAGAAATTCAAAAAACTGAATAATCCTGCCATGCCCCAGACAATCCCCGTGTTCCAGGCAAGTGCCAGGCTCAGATAAAGAAACCCAAACCACAGTACACCGGGATGTCTGCACAATGCATACATTCCCCGGTCGTATACCGGCATTTTACCCTGGGGATTTACATACGTTTTCTCAAATGGCAGGGCAAAAAACAAAGAATAAATCAGCAGCGCAAAGAAAATGACCGCCAGCAGTAAAAAAAAGGCAGCATAACCATGACTTTGGAATGCCGCCTGATTCGTTCTGTATTGCTGCCATAGACAGGAAATGGTAACAAAAAGCAAAATCAGGCTTCCAGCCGCAAAAAAGCTTTTAAGAATTGTCTTCTTCCACAGCACACTGTTGATATCATACAGCACATACAGCCCAAATGCTGCTACACCGCCCAGATAATACAGCATGTCCTTTCCTCGCCTTCTGACATTCGTGTCAACTGATTATACAATATTTCTTGCATATCTGCAAGTATTCTTCCCAAAAATATATGCATTTTTTTGCAAAAAAAATGACTATTATTGCACATCACACAAAATCTTTTTTAAGATTTTTGATAATAATTCTTTCATAAAGGATTGCACAAAATACATATGCAGATTTTTTGACGCAGGTATAACCGAAGTGCAATGTGCCTTACCATGGTGAAAAAAATTCCATATACCGCCCGCATTCTCTTATCGAATCACGATACCGCAAACAGGATGAAAATTTC
Source organism: Faecousia sp. (assembly GCA_045628895.1). GTDB lineage: Bacteria > Bacillota > Clostridia > Oscillospirales > Oscillospiraceae > Faecousia. The sequence goes on along the minus strand of JAZQQD010000030.1, from coordinate 16,799 downwards.
AGCGTCAGCTTTTCCTTTTTGTCCTTTCTATTGTACTGAAAGTATGATACTCTATAGAAAAGCCTAGGAAAACCATCAAAGAATAACCATCAAAAGATCCCAGGAATTCTGCAAGGAGGCCAGTTATGGATATTTTAGATTGTTTGAATCCGGCCCAGCGTGAAGCGGTAACCGCCACCGAAGGATACATCCGCGTCATCGCCGGTGCCGGCTCCGGCAAAACCCGGGCGCTTGCGCACCGCTATGCCTATCTTGTCAACGAAATCGGTATTCTGCCGGAAAACATACTCTGTGTCACCTTTACCAACAAATCCGCAGCAGAAATGAAGAAGCGTATTCGGAAGCTCTCCGTGGATTCCGACACCGGATATATCAGCACCTTTCACAGCTTCTGTGTTTCTGTACTTCAGGAAGACATCCATGTGATTCATTATCCGAAAAGCTTCCTGGTTCTGGATAATCCGGACATTGATTCCATGCTGAAGACGGTGTATGAAGAACGAAATCTGACCATGCGGGACATGACTTTCTCCAAGGCTCGTGACATGATCGAGATGAAAAAATGCAAGTACGAGCCCGAATATTATAAGCCAATGCTCTCCATGACTGTGGACGAGCTTCGGGAAAAATATCTGTCGGCAACCTCTGTAACCGATATCATATTCTGGGGTTATGTTTACCAGGAAAAGAAATGCTTTGGCCTGGATTATAACGATCTGATCAATTTCGTCTTACATATCTTTGACATTTCCGAGGAGACCCGGATCAAGTGGCAGGAACGGCTGGAATATATCATGGTGGATGAGTATCAGGATATTGACGATCTGCAGTACCGGCTCATGAAAGTCCTCTGCCCTCTGCATGGGAATCTCTTCGTCGTCGGCGATCCTGATCAGACCATCTATACCTGGCGCGGAGCAAGCGTCAAGTTCATCCTGAATTTTGAGAAAGACTTTCCTAATGTGCGGACGATCATGATGAATGACAACTACCGGTCTACCCCGCAGATTCTTGCTGCCGCCAACCATCTCATCAGCAAAAACAAAAACCGTGTGGCTAAAAATCTGATTGCGCAGAATCCGGATGGAGCGCTTCCCGTATATCACCACGCCGACACCAATCAGCAGGAAGCAGAATGGATTGCAAATGAAATCCGTAATCTTACAGACCGCGGCGTACCCTTCCATGATATCGCCATTCTGTACCGAGCCCATTACCTTTCCCGAGAGCTGGAAGATGTTTTTCTGAAACGGGAGATCCCCTACTCCATTTACAGCGGCGTTCAGTTCTACGGCCGTATGGAGATTAAGGATGCCCTCAGCTATCTGCGCATGGTTATCTTTCAGGACGATCTCAGCTTCTTACGGATCTGCAATGTGCCAAAGCGAAATCTCGGAGAGCGTCGCATGGCTTTTTTGAAGGAGTACGCTCTGCAAAATCACTGCAGTCTATATCAAAGCCTGCTCCGTACATTGGATAATGACATTTTCAAGGGCACCAAAGCAAAGCATTTCGTGCGTCTGATTGAAAGCTTTTCTCAGGACTATGCCTACATGCCTCTGTCCGAAATGCTGACACTGATCCTGGACCGCAGCGGCTATGAGGCTCAACTGAGACTGGAGGGCAGTCAGGATCGGCTGGACAATCTGGCAGAGCTGAAGCAGGCAATTATGGATTACGAGGATTCCTGCGGAGAAGAATGTCGGCCCGAAGATTATCTGGATCGGGTTGCCCTGCTGACAAACAACGACATGCCAGATTCCCGAAACGCCGTAAAAATGATGACTGTGCACACCGCCAAGGGTCTGGAATTCCCCTATGTCTTTGTAGTAGGTATGAATGAAGGAATCTTCCCTTCCAAGAAAACCGCTACTGCAGAGGGTATGGAAGAAGAGCGGCGCCTGGCCTTTGTAGCACTGACCCGGGCAGAAAAGGGACTCTATCTGACTGAGCCGGAAGGAAAAAATCTGGACGGTTCCTACCGTTATCCTTCCCGTTTCATCTTTAACATTGATCGTGAACTTCTGCATTATACTTCGGAACTGGATCCCCGTCTTCTGGACGATGCAAAGCAGTTTATTTCTTTCAGCCAGAATACCATTGAGCAAAGCGGAGGAAATATGCAGCTGTCCCCCGGCACTAGGGTCCGCCACGCAATTATGGGGAACGGCACCATTACCGATGTGGATACTCAGAAAAACGCCTATATTGTCAAGTTTGATGCTGTCTCAACTCCCAGAAAAATCAGTTTTAAAGCACATTTGGAAATCATATAAGAACAGGGCCGATGCAAATTGCATCGGCCCTTATAGAATACTGAATTATTGTTTTTCATTTGGAAGCAATCGACACAGCACGAAGGCATAACCAAGAGAAACGAGAATCAGTGCCGCAGAAACAGGGATCAGATACCGCTCGGTCATGGATTCATTGGAGATCGCACTCAGGGCGTTCAGCACGCCGTGGGTAATCACACAGGGCCACAGGGAACCGCCCCGACGGAAAAGAGTCACGAACAGGAATCCGATGGCAATGGCATAGCAAACCTGACAGAGATTGGAAGCCAGCTCCGCACTGCTGCCGTTAAGCAGGTTTACAACATGTCCGATTCCAAAGGTCACGCTGGAAACAATGATTGCAGCGCCCATGCCGTCTCTGCTCATGGCTTTAAACAGGAAACCGCGGAAAATGACTTCCTCCAGAAAACCGACCAGCATCATACTGACAAAATAGCACAATGTCTCTGGCAGAGAGTATTTCATTTTCACACCAAACCAGACATTTACCGAGGCAATGACAATCAGCGGAATGAAGCAGAGGAATTTCCCGGCAGGATACTTCGCTGCGCATAATCCGTAATAAGTCTGAAGTCCGTTCTTTTGGATAAAGACGTATGCCGCCGCAGAAAGGGCTGCCGTGAAAACAAGTGTCACAGATTTTTCAAATCCAACGGACTCTGATAAAGAATCTGCAATGCTGCAGCCCACGACATATACAACGATCCAGGCAACGGCAAACCAGATCTCACTTTTCTCATATAGTTTCTTCATATAATATCTTCACCTCATTCGTTTTCGTATGGAAATTCTGCAACTTATTATAGCTTTTTTCATTCTTTTTTCAACAGATATTCGAAAAATGAAGAAGCTACAAAGTCTTATTTTTTAAATCCACGTATATTTTTTTGGTTGCGTTTCAGCCGAAAAGCAGATACACTTGTAGAAAAGAAATAGGAGGTTATACCATGAAAATATTTACCGTTCATCCTGTTGAAACACATCCCAATGTTAGTCTGGACGCCTTTATTCCGGAGATCTATACCCACCGAAATGTCAGAATTCAGATGCCCGCCATGCTGATCTGCCCCGGCGGTGCTTACCAGTTCCATACCCCCAATGAGTGTGAGCAGATGGCAATGCGTTTCTGCGGTGCTGGATATGCCTGCTTTGTGCTTCGTTACAGCGTCGGTGCCGACGCCGCATTCCCCAAGCCTTTGATCGATGCTTCCGAGAGTCTCTGGTATATTCGGAAAAACGCAGAGGAATTCTCCATTCATCCGAATCAGATTGCCGTTATGGGTTTTTCTGCAGGTGCGCATCTTGCTTCTGCTCTTTGCACCATGTGGCATTATCCGGAGCTGCAGCATAAGGGAATGCCCATGGGCGGCAATCGTCCCGACGCCTCCGTTTTCGGTTATCTTCCTACCACATTCGAAGATATGGTGGAGCGGATGCAGAACGTGCCCGGTTTCCATCTCCATGTTCTGGGAGAATCCGGTCGGTTCGCCGATGTAAAGAGTCTTACTACCCACGCTCTTGTTGATGACCGCACTCCCCCGGCATTCATGTGGAAAAACACCAAGCATATTCCTGAGAGCAGCTACCGCTATGCAGAAGCACTGAAGGAAGCCAGTGTCCCCTACGAGGTTCATGTTTTCAGCGACAGAGTCTCCGTAAACGGCACCTGCGATGGCTGGGAATGTGCTAAAAATACAAAGCTCTGGGTGCCTATGGCCCTCAACTGGTTGGACTTTATCTACGGAAGAGAGGATCAGCCCTTCACCACAGAGTAACCGGTATTTCACCGATTGCCGCATGATCAGTCCGGCTGCGGCAAGGTATGCTGCATATACAAAACAAGGTGGTGATCCAAACGAAAAGAACAGCCCTTTACCATCTTCCGGGACTATTTGAATTTTATGAGCTGTACCGTAAATTTCTGCCTCTATGGCACGAGCACAGGGAGTATTTCTATGACTGGTGTGATATCGGTTCCATTTACGGTGCTCCTGCAGACTGCCTATGGGGCGGTGGACGGGTTGGGTACGGAGATAACGATCCCCAGGAAGTGCTTGATCTGATGCACAAATACGGCATTTCCGCCAGACTGACCTTCAGCAATTCCCTGTTGGAGGAGAAACATCTTGCTGACAGAAAATGCAACCGGCTCTGCAGTCTGCTTGCCTTAGATGCAGGAAACGGCATCATTGTCCATTCCGATTCTCTTTTGGATTATCTGAAAACGACCTATCCCGGGCTCTATTTTGTCTCCTCCACTACAAAAGTACTGACAGACTTTTTGGATTTGTTGAAAGAAATAAACCGGGAAGAATTCCGCTATGTTGTACCGGATTTTCGGCTGAACAAAGCCATTGAGAAACTAAGCTCCCTTACGGAAGCTCAGAAAGACAAAGTGGAATTTCTGTGCAATGAGTGCTGTTGGATTGGCTGCAGGGACCGGAGGGCATGCTACGAAAACGTGAGCAGAAAGAATCTTGGAGAGGATTGCCCGGATCATATCTGCCATGCTCCAAACGGAGCAGAGGGCTACCGTTTCTCAAAAGCAATGGCAAATCCCGGATTTATTGGCATCGACGATATCCGCAATGCCTATCTGCCCATGGGCTTTTCCAATTTTAAAATTGAAGGCCGTAGTCTCGGCAGCGCAATGGTTTTGGAATTTCTGCTCTACTATATGGTAAAACCGGAATATCAAATTCATGTCAGAGAAGCGATCTACCTGGATAGCATGCTGGATCTATTCTGATTTAAAAAACAGGATCCTCCTACGTTGTTGGAGGATCCTGTTTTTTATTCGTTTGCATTGCCTTCCATGCCGACATCGCATAAAAACACGCCACAAAAATCAAATTATCTACAGCCCAAGATAGCATCCGCCAAGTTGCTATCGAAAAATTTAGTGAAGCTTTTCGACCAATAATCATGGCAATAACCCCTATCCGCACCTTAAGTTGACTTGACAAACATGCGGCAGTAGCGTTGGAAGGGTCGCAACCCTCTCCAATTGCAAATGTGGTTGCTTCATTTTTCTTTAAGGCCGTCACGAAAGGTCTTTGGGTAGAATCTGGGTATTTTCAGGTTATAAAAGTTTCGCCCCTCGAAACCGAGGGGGGAATATTGGAACTATTTTATGCCGTAAACAAAAGAAAAAGTTCCGATTTCCTAAGAAATCGGAACTTTTCTGGTGGAGATAAGCGGGATCGAACCGCTGACCTCTTGAATGCCATTCAAGCGCTCTCCCGAATCATCGGGTAAGCACCCCCAGATGGCTATAACTCACATGTTTTTGCTGGTTGAGCCGAATGGCTTGCTGTTTTTAGGCTTATGCACCCTTCGCCATTTTTACATCTGCGGGGATGTCCAGTCCATTCAGAAACTGTTCGACATTCATGTTGAACTCGATGTGCAGCTTGTAATCGCTGTACACATAAACCTTATTGATAATATAGCTGGTGATCATCTTCTTGGTTGCGATGTCGCAGTTGTCGAAGATTTCAGACCACCGGATCAGATTCTTGTAGTCAGCTTTGATCTTGCTGACTCTTTTTTCATCTTTCTCCATCTCAGCAGTAAGCTCACTGAGCCGACCGCTGGCTTCAAGCATCTTTTCCTTTGCGCTGTTTACCAGCTCAGAAAGGATATCCATGGGGAATGCACTCTTTCCCTGAACCGCTTTGACCACTTCTGCTTTCAAGGAATCGTATTCCTTTGCAGCTTTGGCGAATTCCTCTTTCGCTCTCGTAACTCGATCCTTCAAATCTAAGGTGGCGTTATCGTGAGCTCGGCAGACGATTTCGTCTTCGGTGGCTTCTCTCATTCTGCTGAAGATCATGTGCATGATATCCACGATGATTCCGTCCAGGATGTGCATCGTGTATCCGGTCTGACCGTCGCAGTTGAGGCGGTGGCGGGTCTTGTTGTAGCAGACATAGCGAACACGCTTCCGCTGTTCCTTAGTTCCGTCTGCATGAGTGCGGACGGTTCCATTGGTGGTCAGCGTAAGCCGTCCACCGCAGTGACCGCAGAACACATTGCCGGAGAGCAGGGATTGTCCCGTTGTGTTTAGGGGTACTGTTCGGGTGTCCTTCTTCTCATTAATGCGTTCATCCATCAGCTTCTGAGCCATCTCGAAGTATTCAGGAGATATGATCTGAAGTTCGGGGAATGCATCTGAGAGCGTTGCACCGCTTTTCAGGATACCCATGTAAAGCACATTATGAAGGATATGTCCGATGGTCGCTTCGTGCCATGCCTTTCCTTCTCTTGTGAAGATGCCCATGGAAGTGAGCAGGTTTCCGATCTTGCAGCGACCGTAACCATTCTCTACACAGAAGTTGAAGATCATGCGGACGACCTTTGCTTCGGATTCATTGATCTTCAGCTTCATGACCTCACGCTTCTTCTTGTTCAGCACACCGCTGGGAACCAAGTCGTAACCGTAAGGAGCAACACCGCCTCTGAACCGTCCCTCCTGAACCATCTGGGAGAGGGCGGCTTTTGTTCTGATGGAGGTCTTTCGGCTTTCGCCGTCAGCCTGCCAGAAGCGGATATAGTTCATGAGGCGGTCAGCGTGGGTGTCGATTCTCTGCTCACCCTCGTTGACGCTCCAGACCCGGATGCCGTTCTTGACGAACCACTCAACCACGAAGGGAGTTTCTTCGGCTCGTCTGCCGAGACGGTCGAACATGAATACCAACAGAATGTCGAACTCTTTATTCTCAGCTCGCTCTCTGATTTCCTGCAAGACATCTCGGTCATTGGCACTGACCTTGAAGCCGGACACACCAGCTTCCTGCTTCTCAAGAACAATCGTCCAGCCGTTCCGATCAGCGAATTCCCGGCAGGCTTTCTTCTGCATGGGGATATCCGCCTGATGGTCTTCCGTGTAGTCCACCTGCTTGTCAGTGGAGACTCGATATAAACAACAAACTCTATCAGCCATAATGTAACCTTTCCTTTCAATATGTGTGAGATATTAAAAGTTCGGATTACATCCCATATTCACTTATCAAGGTGCAGGGGTTTCCACCGTCATTATCTCACAGTTCTTCCGCAATAGCTATCAATACTTTTCAAAAAAACCACCAAACAATCCGTAAAAAGAGGCCGTGAATTCTACGATTACTGTGCAGAATTCACGGCATTGCTGGTCCTGGTAAATCCTTTATTCTGGGCAATGAACGAGTCCAGAAGGATGCCTCTGATCTTACCGGAGAGGTCTTTCTTCGGTTCATCCGAGAAGCTGAAGGACACATGATATCCGTTCACGATTGTGGTGAGCTGCTTGTTCTTCTGTTCCATTGCTGTACCTCCAATCAACTGAGACCAATGCTGATCATGAGCGCTTGGTCTATCTTTTTCATATCAGATTCATCCACCGTGCCAACGAACTTTTCCAGACGAGATTTATCAATGGTTCTGATTTGTTCGAGCAGGACGATGGACTTCCTGGTCAGCCCTTTCGTATGAACCTTGACATGCGTAGGGAGCTTGTGTTTTGTTCTCCGGCTGGTCAACGCTGCTACGATAGTTGTCGGGCTATGTAAATTTCCAATGTCATTCTGGATGCAGAGGACAGGACGAACACCATCCTGTTCGCTTCCTTTGACGGGACTTAGGTCGGCGTAGAAAATATCGCCTCTATTTATCTTTTCCATAAGTATCCTCCATTAAGTAAAAGGCAGCCGCAGTAAAGCCTACGGCTGCCTACTGTATCAATCGTTTCATTACCGAAATTTGTCCTCGACACCCTCGATAAACGGGAACACATCACCCGGTCATGCATTTGACCTTCATGGGACTCTCACCCCTCCGTGGATCTCACCGAGGCGCCCTCCATTGTTGCGACGGCTCACGGCAGTGATCTGCCGCTTCAACGCTCGACTTTAGGACTGGACGCAAGTATCATTATCTTTTCTGCCTGTCATCGCCCACAGTAAGGTTGCGCCATACTGTCCAAACCGAAACACCGGAGATCAGATCCCCGGTTCCGGTTCGCTCGGCTCGTCAGAGTTACCCGACAGCAGAAGGAAAGTAAATGATGTGCTGAACTATTCAGTTTTCAAAGAGCAAATCGCCTCGTCTTTTTCAAGGGAAGCGGTGTGGGGCTGTATTTTGCCCCTCACCCTGTATTCCACACTTTTTCAGGATTTGTAGCCTGTATTTTCAAAAAATTTTTTTATTTTCTGAAATGCTTTATTTTTACGCTTACTCACAGTGACAAAGTGAATTCCAAGCATTTCTCCGATTTCCCGAACTGTGAGCTGCTCCGGAGCAAGGAAAAGATAGTAAATAAGCTGTTTTTCATCATCGGTGAGCGTCTCCAAAGCTTTACGCAGGATGTCGAGTTCGATGTTGCGAAATGCTTGCATCTCAACATCGCAGTTTGGATCGGCAATCAGTTCCTCGCCGGATGCCACATCGCTGTTTTCGTCATCCTCGGTTGCATAGAACGAAATTGTGATGAAGCCGGATTCCTCAATGCAGTCACTCATGTACTGCTCACGGCGTTCACTCTGACGATGCTGACGCATGCAGCAGGCAGGAACCTCAACCCATTCCACATCTCCAGTTTCCTCAAAGGAACTGGTCTTCATGAATCGCTTACCTTTACCTTCCTCAGTTTTGAGGTACTCATAAGCTGCTCTGCCAGACAGCTTGATAAAACGGCGGTCGCCGTTAGTAGACAGAATATTGCCTTCCTTGCTCTCGATATAGAAAATTTCCATTATTGTGATCTCCTTTAGTTGAATTTGAATTTTTAGGTGAAAATCAAATTCGGAGATCACGGATATTTAGCGGAGTAGCACTCCCAACGGTAAAACATAAAGCCCCTTTCTGCCTGGTCGCATCCGAGGGATACGAACCGCTGGCAGATCGGGGCCTACTCATTACAGCCTGAAAAGGGTGCAAAAAGTTAAGGGTACCAATACTTCTCTTCTCAAAATTGAGATTCTGCGTATCGTATCCTTCGGCCTTTGTACTTCAGGCTTTAGATATTTGGTTGTTTATTGATTATCCTGTAAATCGAGTGATAATTTTGTTAATTTCTGTCTGTCAGAAAAATAAAAAAACTGCCGACAAGATATAGCTACAGTATCCCTGTAGAATATCTTGTCGGCAGCCTCTCATGACATAATTGTATGGATAAACCATCCGACGGGTTCGAGCAGCTCTGGCTCACGCGCATGTGATCAACTATGGGCTTATAAGGGCTGGTTACCGATGCCATAGACTCTGCATGCCGCTTTTATTCAGTTTTGAAAACTCGGATTAAGCGGAAACTTGATACAGATCCGAAAATTGGACACTCACAGAGCCAATCTGTACATATTTCCATATCGGGTCTATTTTGCTGACTAAGCCTGTGAGCTGCTTGTACACCTGCTCTGGCTCATTGTAGAAAACCAAGGTAGCCATGTTTCCTTTTTCAAGGTGAGACAGAGCTTTGTTGAGTTCCTCTGCGGCATCATCAGCCAGTATCTTGCGGGGTTCTGTAAATCGCTCTTTGGCGGCTATGGCTTCTTTCAGCCCTTTCAGCGCGTCAAACATGGCGAACTGGGCCGCCCTTTTGCTCCTTGGCATAGGAGCTCGCACTACTCTCGCTGCCACTCTTATGACCTCCTATCTGCATATTTCTTTCTCTGCCGGTTCCGGCAGGGTCAAAATTGATCCCTTTCAGGATGGAATTCTTTCCGTACTTATAGCGGATGCTCAGCAGAGCTTCCTGAAGCGCCCTGCCTTTTATTTGCTTATCAATGTCCTCAAACATGTTTAGCTGGTAGGCACCGGTATCCGCATAGATGGAGTTACAGCTTAGTCCGATCTGCCTTATCGCTACGCCATGCTTTACGATCCGGTTATAGAGAACCTCAATTGCCGGAAGGACAATGGAAGAAAGGTTTGTCCCGAACGCAAGGTCTGCGGTTCCTCCAGATGGGGAAACTCCTTCTGTATAGGAATAACCGATATAGAGGGAGATGGATTCTGTGAGGTATTTCTGTGCTGCCATGTCAAGGCACAACTGGTCTGCCATCTCCTTTGCAACAACAATGGCATCCTTGGAGGAGTAGTCCCGCATCAGCACTTGACTGCTGGATAAGCTCTTGGTGCTGGATTTATATGATTTGATATCCGAGATCAGACACGGTTCTCGTCCCCAGGCATGGTCAATGAGAAGCTCTGCATTAATCCCGAAGATTTTATAGAGCAGATCCTCATCGCAATGAGCAACGCCTCCCATAGTGGTGATTCCACGTGCTTGGAGTCGATTGGCAGTTCCTGGGCCGACCCTCCAAAAATCAGTGATAGGACGATGATCCCACAATTTCTCACAGTAGCTTTCTTCTGTAAGCTCTCCAATAAAATCCGGAGCCTTTTTTGCCATGATATCAAGGGCGACTTTGGCAAGATAGAGATTTGTGCCAATGCCGCATGTGGAGAGTGTACCCACAGTCGCTTTGATATCGTCTATGACCTTCTTTGCCAGATCCTTTGGCGGCATCTTGTACAGGCCAAGGTATGGGGTGACATCAATGAAGCTTTCATCGATTGAGTAAACATAGATGTCCTCCGGTGCGAAGTAGCGAAGAAAAACACCGTATATCTCTGCGGCATAGTCGATGTATAGCTGCATCCTCGGTGGAGCGATGATTGCTCCTAAATTTGGAGGAACCTCACCTAACCGGCATCTGTTTTTGACGCCCTTCTTTTTGGCGGCGACAGATACCGCCAAGCATATTGTGTTTTTGGATCGTTCTGCATCTGCAACCACAAGCAGTGCGGTCATTGGATCAAGGCCACGAGCCACACATTCTACGGAGGCATAAAACGATTTCTGATCGATGCACATATAAAGTCTGTCCATAAACTCACCTGAATGCGTCTTAATAAAACATTTGTTCTATCAAGATGGTAAAATAATAGCGCATACCAAGGGAAATAAAACGGACATATACATCCATTTTTCAATTTTCATCCCTGTATGCGGTTTCTGATGGTTATTCAAGAATCAGGCTGCCGAGTAGCCATGCTCAAGGAGCCACGACTTAGCCTGTGTAACCAATTCTGGAGGTGAACATTTCACTCCCAGAATCGCCCTGAAAATACCAGCCCAGAAATCCTCATCGGAAAGATTGGAATCATCTGACCCGCTATACTTACGGGAAAATTCCTCTATTTTTTCTCTGTCGAGGCTGAACAAAGCCTCGTTTCGTTCTTTGACAAATAGCTGTACCGGACTCATATCAATACTCCCTTAACTCAAGTGCGTTGCCTTGTCCTTTCGGTGCATGCAGGTCTAACAGATCGTGAGTTCGACTCAGGATAGTCCTGGTCATCTTCGTTTTGCACCGCTGACAGGTAACCTTAATTTCATTCTTCTCATTCTTGATCCCTGCGACTTCCGATTTGCAGTTCGGACAGTACCAAGAATAGACCACCCAATCATCAATCATTCTAAATTCCTCGCAAAATAAAATTGAATAGATAATCCAGTATTTTGAGAGGCATTGGTGTCAGGCTTCGCTTACTCTAAATCCTTTAACACCTTTACTGCCACTCCTTGAATGATGCAGTCGTCCACAACGATATCTTCCATATGGCTGTTTTCTGGGTGCAGGATCACTTTCTGATTCTCCGTGTCACGATAGAAACGCTTTAGGGTCGCTTCTTCCTCCATTAAGGCAACAACGATCTGACCTTCGTCAGCATGGTTCTGCTTTCGGACAAGAACAAGGTCGCCGTGATCAATGCCGGCCTCAATCATCGAGTCACCGTTTGCACGAAGTAAGAAAAACTCACCTCTGCCAATCAACGCCACAGGAAGGCGAACATATTCCTCGATGTTTTCCTCAGCAAACTTCGGCGTTCCACAAGAAACCGCACCAAGCACGGGGACATTGGTGGATTCCATCCGCGTCATTTTAGCTTCTCTCGTAACGATAGACCGGTGACCGCTGGTATAGTCAATCATACCTTTTTCTTTTAAGGCTTCAAGGTAACGGTATGCTGTAGTTTTGCCAATACCAGCTTCTTGAGCAATTTCGGCAACAGTGGGCGGCGTTCCGTGCTTCTCAAGGCGGGTCCTGATAATCGCTTCGATTCGGGAAAACATTTCTGGATTTTTGTACCGCATGCAAGTTCCTCCTGCATTCATTCGTATGTGGAACATTCGTTCCGTTTACACCCATATTATATCAATGCGTTTTCCGGATTGCAAGAGAAAAAACTTGCGTTCAGTATAAGGGTAATGATTTTGTTACGGTTAGAAAAAACTCCCCAGCACCGTTTTACGATGCTGGGGAGCAGTCCGACATACGCTGCAATGTTACCGCAGCACTTTCCTTATTGGTGCACTCTCAACATAATAACCAGCCATTTTATCTGCAAGGAACTGAGAGGTCTGCATGGTATTGTAGGAAATTGTCGCATTACGGACAGCAATGGACAGGAAGTAAATAATAAACCAAACAAGCACTGCTTCCGCAAGAATGGTAAACTGTTTCACCAATTTGGATTGTTGGGTCACCATTGATCTTCGCATCGTCTTTACTTCCGCAGCCAACTAACGAAAACAGCACTATCAGAACAAGAATGCTTGCAAAATACTTCTTCATAGCAGATTCTCTCTTATACATCATTTATCCCAGTTAATAGTGATTCCATGTTGTACGCAAATCCCATCTCCACGAATAGCAAATGCGTAGGCACAATCGTCTTCATGTTGAACCAGTTGTCTTTGAATAGCTTCGCTTCCGTCAGAAGCTGTACCGACTGTCTCAACTATAATATACTGTGCATCTTTAAGCGGGGAGATTTCTGTCGGAATGCCATCTACGTTGTAATTATCCTGTGCAATTGCCTGGTTCTCTTTATCAAACTGCATCACTGTAATAGAGGCAGGCGGATCCATAAAAATGAATGTTACCTTTATTTCAGCCTCAACTGTTTTCTTTTCACCATTAACTACCGTCGTTTTGCTTTCTGTCAACGTCTGACTTGAAGACATACCAGGAGTTACGTCACCACCAAAGGAGTTTCCGCTGCCAGGAACAACATAGATCTTTCCATCTGCCGTCTGATACATCGGGTTAACATAGAAGCACTTCCAGCCAGATATCGTAGAGGAATAAACAGTACCTTCCATCTCAATACGCTGCAGCTCATCGGCGTCGGTAAGATGCAAATGACCATCTGCGTAGCCTTCGTCTCCGGATGATGTCCAATAGCCTTTTCCATCCGTTTCAATATAGGCACAAAAGATACTGATTCCATTTACACCCTCAAAAGTCACTTCAGAGTGGTGTTCGCCTGGTGTGTTGGTTGCATAGAGTCGCTCGTAGTACTGAGATGCTTCCTGCTCATCGATCATACCTCCGTTCACAATGTGAGAAGCGTTGTCTTGGAAGTAAGAATCAAAATCAAATAAATCAAGGTACTCTTCAGTAATCAATGCACCAATCAGTCGATCCGACTCTGTCCCCGTTTTCTGCTCAGTTTGTTTTGTGAGATCAAACACGCCGGAGAATCCGATTCCAAATGCTGCCGCTGCAAGAGCAACACAAAGAATAATTACAATCCATTTTTTATTCTTCATTTTCGTCCTCCAAAACTCCATCAAATTTCAGAATATCGCCAACCTCACATTGCAGATAATAGCAGATCTTATTAACCGTAACAAAGCGAATACCTTTCGCTTTGCCGCTTCGTAATATAGACAGATTCGCTTCTGTAATGCCAATCATGGCGCATAGTTCTTTCGAGGTCATATTCCTTTGTTTTAAGACATCTTCAAGATGAACTTTAATTGCCATAATCCACCTCTTTGCTCAAATAAACAGATCGTTGTCGTCACGAAGGGTTCGATTTTCGACCAGCAATCTGGAAACCAACAGGATCATGAGTGCAAAGGCAATACTGACAACCGGAATATCTACGTTCGTATGGATATCGGAGAGCATTTTCATAAAGATTACTTGAAGAATGTTCAGGATTGCGGTAAGAGACACCGTCGCTCCCAGAGATAGATAGCATCGATTAACCACCTTCTCAGCGGCACTATTAATACTCTCTGTATGATTCTGTTCAATCGTCAGAATCAGATCAACGATTGTGATACAGATCCAAACGTTCAATGCATAAGGAATCACAGTAACCACAAAACGAAGGACTGCAAATACAGAATCCGTACCGGTTTGTGCTTCGCCAATTTTGGATACCATCGAGCTGACAGGAACAGTAAGACCGAAACCAACAAACAAAGCACCAACTGCAAAGATGGCATAGACCAGGTACTTCCGCAAAGACTGTGTGCTGCCGGTACGGAATAGAGTCAATAGACGAATGACCAGACATGCTACGATACAAGACCAGATGGTCACACCGAACACGCCGTTCGAGAATGGAATCATTTCATCCATGCCAATCAACATGGAAGGATAAAACTGATACGGATTGATCATTCCGTAAAGTCCTATGAAGACCACAACCGATGTTATATTCAAGGCAATGATTTCTGCAATGTTTCTTTTGCCACCACAACCAGCAAAGGAAATGACTGAAGGAATCGCAGAAAGGCAAACAAGCAGTGCCAAGGCAATGCCGTTACCTAATCTCCCGCTTTGAGCCAGTAATGACAATCCATTTGCAACCTGTTCAAACGGAAATGCAAACAAAGATGTGATCGGAGCATTTACTCTTTGGCTCAATACGCTGATTGCTAACAGCAGTACCGCTTCACATGCCAAAAAGATAAGATATTTCTTATGTTTCATAAAGCACCTCCAAAATTATTGTCTCGCAATAATTGCAGGATTATAATATCACGAGAATTATCGTCTGTCAATAATTTTATACAGCCATGAAGCTACTATTTTTTGCTATCTATGTCTGTTAAGCCGCTAACGAAAGGGACGATTTTATAGGCCTGTCAAATACACAATCAGAGCTT
The DNA here is from genome assembly GCA_045628895.1 of Faecousia sp. Lineage (GTDB taxonomy): Bacteria > Bacillota > Clostridia > Oscillospirales > Oscillospiraceae > Faecousia. The sequence continues at coordinate 1,550 of JAZQQD010000030.1, read as the reverse complement.
TCAATAGATTAAAGCTCCCCACCACCGATACTGATGATGGGGAGCCGAAGGTTATTGCAAATTGGGGATAGTTTTCATCCCTGTAACGATTCAATCAAAGCCCATACTTCTGCCGCATCGTCCGGATAGACGATAATGAGCAAATCGTCCTGCATGAATTTCAGTTTGTTATCTTCGTTCTGAAGGATATGGAAAACTTGTTCTTTGTTAAGCGAATGAATATCACCAAGGCAACCTTCAAGGTCATAAACACTGGGTTCTGCAAGAATACACCAGTGCATTTGAGTAAATCCTGCAATGTCATAATATTCTTGATTCTTCACTTTTTCAGGATCTGCATGAGCAACATAATTTCCTTCAAAGTGAATAGGCTTGCCGTTCTTCAGTGAAACGTATGCAGTTTCCTCTACAAATCCAAAGGAGGCAAAGTCTGGGAGGTAATCACGGAAAGCATCCGGCATTTCAGCTAAGGTTGTGTCGGTGTAATTGTCACCGGCATCCATAGGATACTTCGTAAAGTCAATGGGGTGTTCCCAGAACCAATCCAGCAACTCCACCACGGCTTCGTAACTGTCATTCCACGATCCAGAAATCTGATACCAGCCGTTCTCGGTTTGGTAAGTCAAAGACTTTTCGATCCGTTCTCCACCACGGGCCACTATCTGGACACCATCTCTTTCTGTTACGGTTACGGAAGGCTCGACCACATGACCTTTGTCATCTACGCCAATGCCAATGCAATCATTGATAATAGGTACTTCCTCATAGCCTGCAATGACTTTCAAATCGCTGTAATCCTTCAGACCATCCGCATTTCTGCGACACCACAGAAGTTCAACACAGTACACGCTCCCATCTTTATTATACCGAACTGCAAAGGAAAACTCTGGGTGAGTAGCAATAACCGGAATTACGCCGTTTGCTTCCAGCACATCTCTTTTGCCCGAAAAGTATCTTGACTGATCGTAAGGAATTGCGGAATCAGCAATGGATCCTGCACTGGAGGAGCCTTCCGGTACAGCCAAACAGTATTTGAAGTAGCTTTCAGCCGGGTATCCCATGCTCCATCTTTGAATGGTATTGGTTTGGTTGCTGCTGAACATGGAAAATGCACCGACAACAATTAAGCACAGGCAGGCAGCAAGCGAACTCCATTTGATCCAGCCGCTGCGCTTTTTCTTCGTGGTGTAATACTCGGCTTTTTCAATGAATTCTGCATCTACATAGCCGATGCAATCCAAGGCTTTGCTGTTTTTCATAGTGTGTAACCCTCCTTAACGAGATACGCCCGGAGATCATTGCGGATTCGGAAGAGCGTCATCTTCACCTTGCTTTCTCCAAGGGAGAGCCGCTTGCTGATCTCTGAGATGGAATCCAGATAGAAATACCTTCGCATAAAGATAACCTGTTTTTCGCTGGATAGGGTTCGCAGGAAACTGCTGATTGCCTCGCCCAGCAGCTTTTCATCCAGAGCTTCTTCTACGCTGGCAGAAGCAGGCAGACAGGTTTCAAGCTCCTGTGTCAGCTCTATCAGTAAGCCGTCACGTTTG
>JAZQQD010000029.1:0-6122 GCA_045628895.1 Faecousia sp. | reverse complement strand
CCTAAGCCCGCTTGGCCTCCGACTTCCTGCTAGGGGGAGCTGTCAAATTGCCTTTTCGCAATTTGACTGAGAGGGTTCCCATCTTCAACATTTCATTGTACGAATGGTAACCCCGGAACCCCTCTCCGTCACCGCCTATGGCGATGCCACCTCTCCCCAAGGGGCGAGGCAAGGAATGTTCCGTATTTTTCAGGTTCTCTTTCAACTGCTAAAGATCCTTCCGGGGCTTTGAACTGCTCGGGAATTAAGAAAAAATGTCATTCCGAGCCAGTGCGAACACTGGCGTGGGAATCGCAGATACATCCGCAGTTGGTGCATAACTGCGATTGCCACACCAGTGACATCGGTCACTGGTTCGCAATGACAATCTTAATTCGTAAATTACTTACGGATACCCAGCTTGGCGATGATAGCACGGTAACGGTTGATATCCTTCTTTGCCAGATAGTCCAGCAGGCTGCGGCGCTTACCAACCATCATCAGCAGACCACGACGGGAGTGGTTGTCGTGCTTGTGTACACGCAGATGATCGGTCAGCTCGTTGATACGGGCAGTCAGAATAGCGATCTGGACCTCGGGAGAACCGGTGTCGCCTTCGTGAGTTGCGTTGGCCAGAATGACCTGAGTCTTGTCTTCCTTACGGATCATGATAAAATCCACCTTTCAAAATATTACCCTGAAGCTAAGTATGGGGCCAGTGGAATGCCTAAGGCGTTGTCCCTCAACTGAGCAACGGGCGAAAATATCAGACGGCACGAAGCCATCATGCTTATACTATCATATCTTTCCCAGAAAGTAAAGAAAAATTTCCTTACAAATCAAATATTTTCCGGGTTTCTGCCGCATTTTTTTGAATTTCTGCCTGCAAATCCGAAAGAGAATCGAATTTTTTCTCCGGCCGGAGGAATGCGAAAAACTCCACGGTGATCTCTTTTCCGTAAAGATCCCCGGCAAAGGAAAGCAGCCAGCTCTCCACGGTGACGGAATCGCCGCCCACCGTAGGACGGGATCCTACATTGGTCACGGCAGGGTAACTCCCCTCCTCCGTCAGCACACGGCAGGCGTAGACCCCTTTGCGGAGCAGCTGCAGCTCCGGGGGATAGCTGAGGTTGGCGGTGGGGATCCCCAGGGTTCTGCCCAGCTGCTTTCCCGGGACGACAGTACCGGTGAGCCGATGGGGATGACCCAGGAACCGTGTCATTTTCTCGGTGTCTCCCGCTTCCATGAGGGAGCGGATATAGGTGGAGGAAACCACCTGGCCCTCCATTTTCTTCTGGGGAACCACGGTGCAGGGGATGCCGTCTGATTTGCAGACCTCCTGCAGCACTTTTGCATTGCCCTTGCCGCCCCGGCCAAAGGAAAAGTCCTCGCCGCATACCAGTCCGGCAGCGTCGTATTTTTCCCGGAGCATCCGATAGAAATCCTCCCAGGGCATATTCATCAGTTCCCGGTCGAAGGGCAGGGACACCACCCTGTCCATGCCGTAGATACGGGTCAGCAGGGCATTTCGATCGAAAACCGTATTGATGAGTCCCGGTGTTTTTCCGAAGACCAGGGCATCCGGGTGATTCTCGAAGGTCAGCACGCCGGCCTTGCAGCCCAGCTTTCCTGCCAGCTCCCTGCACCCGGACAGCAGAAGCTGATGCCCCACATGTACCCCGTCAAAAAATCCCAGGGCAAAAACTGTTTTCTCTGTCAATGTGATACCTCGCAAGCACCGCGCTTGGCTCCCCCTAATAGGGGGAGCTGTCATTTTGCCGTGAAGGCAAAATGACTGAGAGGGTGCCAATGTTCTATTTAAGATGGTACTGGCGTAGAGATGGGAACCCTCTCAGTCAGCTTCGCTGCCAGCTCTCCCTGGCAGGGAGAGCTAAGGGGTACGCCATTTATACCTCAAAAAAGCTCTTAATAGTGGTAAGTACCCCGTTTTCCGCCTTGCACAGGGCAAGAAATTCCCCATTCTGGCTGTATACCCGATAGGTGCCGTCGGAAAGCGTAACAGAAAAGGAATTGCCGTTGCGGATCCGGGCTTCCTGCTTGGGGGTAAGTACGATTTTTTCGCAGCTTTCAAACATGGAATCCACGGAAAGCAGATAATCTTCCGGAGACTGCGTCTCCAGCAGGGTCTGCAGGGGGACACTTTCTGAAATTGTATACTCCCCGGCGGAGGTTCGCCGCAGGGCAGCCATGCAGCCGCCGCAGCCGAGAGCCGCTCCGATGTCCTTGCACAAGGTGCGGATATAGGTGCCCTTGGAGCAGCGCACCCGCAGAACCGCGGAATTGCCGTCAAAGGACAGGCAGGTCAGCTCCTTGATTTCGATCTCTCTGGGCTTGCGCTCCACCTCGATGCCCTTCCGAGCCAGGTCATAGAGCTTCTGTCCGTCCACCTTCAGCGCGGAATACATGGGCGGAATCTGTTGGATCTTTCCCCGAAACCGCGGTAAAATATTCAGAAATTCCTCTTCGGAAATAGAAACTTCCTTTTCTTCCAGCACGGTTCCGGTAACATCCTCGGTGTCGGTGGTTAAGCCTAGCCGCAGGACGGCCTCATAGGTCTTTTCCGCGTGCTCAAAAAATTCCACACCCCGGGTGGCTCTGCCCACGAAGACCGGCAGCACGCCGGTGGCCATGGGATCCAGAGTTCCGCCGTGACCGATGCGCCGGGTATTGAAGACCCGACGGAGCCGGGCAGTTACATCCTGGCTGGTCCAGCCCTGGGGCTTGTCCACGATCACAATGCCGTTCATCCCAGAAGCTCCTCCAGAGCGGCCTTCACCTTGACCGCAGCCTCCTGCAGGGTGCCATCCAGGAAGGCGCCGGCAGCGCCCTTGTGTCCGCCGCCGCCGAATCGGGCGCAGACCACCGATGCGTCATAGCCGGGAACGGCACGGACGGAGATCTTGATGCCGCCGCCATCCTTTTCCCGGAGGGTAGCCGCCACCTTTACGCCCTCGATGGAGCGCAGGAAACCGGAGACACTCTCCATATCGTCAGGAGTAACCGTCTCTTCCACCGCCTTGGGGATGGCGCAAACCGCCCCCAGGCCGCCGCAGAAGAAGTCGCTGTGCTCCACGATCCAGCTCTGGATCTTCAGCTTGCCCATGGAGTTGGTGTCAAACAGCTCCTGGGTGATGGGATAAAGATCGGCACCGGTGGCAGCGCAGGCTGCCGCGGTGAGATAGGTGTGGGCAGTGGTATTGGCATAGCGGAAGCAGCCGGTGTCCGTAGACACGGCGATATACAGCGCCTTAGCAATGGTCTCATCCATCTGCACATCCAGCAGCAGCATGAGATCATAGATGATCTCGCCGCAGGCAGCGGAGGCGGCATCCACCAGCTCATGGGTCGTAAACGAAGTGTCTCTTCCGTGGTGGTCGATGCGCATGGCAATGCGGTCGCCGTAGGGGGTAAATTCCTCCGGCAGCATACCGGGAGCCGCCACATCCACGCAGACCACGGTCATATCCTCGACAGCAGTTTCCAGGAGCACATCCCCGTTTTCGCTGCGGAAATGGTCGCTCATGCCGGCATTGATGCCGATAAAGGCAGTCTTTCCCAGTTTCCGCAGGATGCGGCACAGGGCTGCGGCAGATCCGCAGGTGTCCCCATCCGGGCGGACATGGGTCAGAATAAAGTAGTTGTCATGTTCCCGAAGCCAGGAAGCGCACTCAGGTCTCGTCATCTTCATCGTGAGATACCTCAAGCGAGTTGATGAGCTTTAGCAGTTTTGCGCCGTAGGCGATGGAATCGTCCAATGCCCACATGAGCTCGGGGGTATAGCGCAGATTCAGGGCATGGCTCAGCTCCCGACGGAGGTAACCGCCGCTGGATTTCAGGCCCTTCATGGCATCGGGTGCCCGATTCTCATCCAGGAAGCTGACATAAACCTTGGCATAGCGCAGATCCGGGGTGGTTTCCACCCGGGAAATGGAGATCATGGTGTCCTGCACTCTGGGATCCTTCAGATTTCGGATCAGGGCGGACAGCTCCTTTGCGATCTCCTCATTGATTCTTCCGATTCGATTGGATGCCATACTACATCCTCCTTCTATTGCAATTTCCGCCGTACCGCCATCGCGGCACGGCGGAAGATGGGATTGTGGTAATGTGTTACTCCAAAGCCTCCCCTGTGTAGGGGGAGGTGGCAAAACCGAGGTACGAGGTTTTGACGGAGGGGGTGTGATCTGATGGTTTTGAATGCAGTCCGACCATAAAACCGGCCTTACACCCCCTCAGTCACCGGTTCGTACCTCACCGGCGACAGCTCCCCCTACACAGGGGAGCCTTGGGGCAGCTTACTGCTTAATTTCTTCCATGACGAAGCACTCGAAGATATCGCCTTCCTTGATATCGTTGAACTTCAGAATGCTCATGCCGCACTCATAGCCGGCGGTGACTTCCTTGGCAGCATCCTTGAAGCGCTGCAGGGAGCCGATCTCACCCTCATGGAGCACGATGTTGTCACGGAGCACGCGGACACCGGCATTCCGGGTGACCTTGCCGTCCTTGACCATACAGCCGGCGATGGTGCCGATGGCGGAGACCTTGTAGGTCTGGCGGACTTCGGCGTGGCCGATGATAACTTCCTCATACTTGGGAGCCAGCATGCCCTTCATAGCAGCCTCGATCTCGTTAATGGCATCGTAGATCACGCGATAGAACCGCATATCTACATTGGAGCGCTGGGCGCTGGCCTGAGCACCGGCATCGGGACGGACGTTGAAGCCGACGATGATAGCGCCGGAGGTAGAAGCCAGCAGCAGGTCGCTCTCGTTGATGGCGCCGACACCGGCATGGATGACACGAACGCGAACCTCTTCGTTGGTCAGCTTCTCCAGGCTGGCCTTCACGGCCTCGGCGGAACCCTGCACGTCAGCCTTGACGATCAGAGGCAGTTCCTTCATCTCGCCCTCCTGCATCTTGGCAAAGAGGTTATCCAGAGTGACCTTGGTGTTGAGCTTGGCCAGAGCGTCCTTCTCGGCCTGGCGGCGCTGCTCCACCAGCTCACGGGCCATACGCTCGTCGGAAACGGCGTTGAAGTCGTCGCCGGGAGTGGGCACATCGGCAAGGCCGGTGATCTCCACGGGCTGGGAAGGTCCGGCAGTCTTTACGGTGCGGCCCTTATCGTTGGTCATAACACGGACACGGCCCACTGCCATACCGGCAATGAGGATGTCGCCCTGCTTCAGAGTGCCGTTCTGCACCAGCAGGGTAGCCACGGGGCCACGGTTCTTGTCCAGGCGAGCCTCGATAACGGTACCCTTGGCGGCGCGGTTGGGGTTGGCCTTCAGCTCCTGCATTTCGGCGGTCAGAATGACCATCTCCAGCAGGTTATCGATACCCATACCGGTCTTGGCGGAGATGGGCACCATGATGGTGTCGCCGCCGTATTCCTCGGGGATCAGTTCATATTCCATGATCTGCTGCTTGATCTTATCGGGGTTGGCAGCAGGCTTATCCATCTTGTTGATGGCAACAATGATAGGAATCTTGGCAGCCTTGGCATGGTTGATGGCTTCCACGGTCTGGGGCATGATGCCGTCGTCCGCAGCCACCACCAGGATGGCGATATCGGTACACATAGCGCCGCGGGCACGCATGGAAGTAAAGGCAGCGTGGCCGGGGGTATCCAGGAAGGTGATGGGGTTGCCGTCAATCTCCACGGTGTAAGCGCCGATGTGCTGGGTGATGCCGCCGGCCTCGCCGGAAGCAACGGAAGTCTGACGGATGGCATCCAGAAGAGAGGTCTTGCCGTGGTCAACGTGACCCATAACGACCACAACGGGAGAACGGGACTGCAGCTCTTCTGCGGTATCCTCGTGATCGTCGATGATCCGCTCCTCGATGGTGATGGTGACTTCCTTCTCCACCTTGCAGCCCATTTCGGTGGCCACAAACTCAGCGGTATCGAAATCGATGGTCTGGTTGATGCCGGCCATGACACCGTTGAGCATCAGAGTCTTGATGACCTCGCCTGCGGTCTTCTTCATCCGGGAAGCCAGCTCGCCAACGGTGATCTCGTCGGGGATCTTCACGGTGACGGGTGCCTTTCTTGCCACCTCCATCTGGAGACGACGCATCTTCTCCTGCTCCTCGTTGCGGGCCTTGTTGCCCTTGAACTT
>JAZQQD010000028.1:0-5357 GCA_045628895.1 Faecousia sp. | reverse complement strand
CTTTATCGGCTGCGAAAGCTACGTTGCCGATGCCTTCGGCCTCCTCCGGGACAATCGGGGAAATCTCATCACCCAAGACTACCATACGGAAGATGCAAAGATCTTCGCAGCCGGCGACTGCCGCAGAGGCCAGTCCCTGGTGGTATGGGGTATCACCGAAGGCAGAGCCTGCGCAAAGCAGGTGGATGCATACCTCATGGGATACACAAATATGCTTTAACCTCATAGCTCATAAACGGGAACGACCACCGAGTAAAATCGGTGGCCGTTTCCCGTTTCAGCAACTTTTTGAGCATCTTGTTTAAAATTGGGTTGACAAATTTGGTTATATTTGCTATAATACAGGCATAGGATAAAGGCGTCCGGAAGTATTGTTCCGCCCCCCTTTTCTGTTTTCGGACAATGGCGTCCTGCGTAACAGCAGGATGCCATATTTTTTTGTATAAGGAGAAATGAAAAATGACTGTCGAATTTTGGTTCCTGATCGGCGCTGCACTGGTATTCTGGATGCAGGCAGGTTTTGCCATGGTGGAGACCGGATTCACCCGCGCAAAGAACGCCGGCAACATCATTATGAAAAACCTGATGGATTTTTGCATCGGCACCGTTGTGTTTTCCCTGCTGGGCTACACGCTGATGATGGGAGAAGATGCCCTCTTCGGTCTGATCGGAATCCCGAATCTGGATCTGTTTACGAACTTCCGGGAATTTATCGCCAGCCCGGCAGACGGTAGCTTCACCGGCGCTTCCACTTTCGTATTTAATCTGGTGTTCTGCGCCACCACGGCGACCATCGTCTCCGGTGCCATGGCAGAACGGACAAAGTTTTCCGCCTACTGCATTTATTCCGGCGTGATTTCCCTGTTCATCTACCCCATTGAGGCACACTGGATCTGGGGCGGCGGCTGGCTTTCCCAGATTGGCTTCCATGACTATGCCGGCTCCTGCGCCATCCACATGGTGGGCGGTATCGCTGCCCTGATCGGCGCAATCTTCCTTGGCCCCCGAATCGGCAAGTATGTGGTAAAAGACGGAAAAGTCGTCAAGGTCAACGCCATCCCCGGCCATTCCATCACCCTGGGCGCTCTGGGTGTGTTCATTCTCTGGCTCGGCTGGTACGGCTTTAACGGCGCTGCCGCAACCAGTGTATCCGAGCTGGCCTCCATTTTCCTGACGACTACCATTGCCCCCTCCGTTGCAACGGTTGTAACCATGATCTATACCTGGAAAAAGGCCGGCAAGCCGGACGTTTCCATGTGCTTGAATGCTTCTCTCGCAGGCTTGGTAGGTATTACCGCCGGATGCGATGCCATGGATGCCATCGGTGCCACAGTAGTTGGTATTGTTTCCGGAATTCTGGTCGTGCTCGTAGTAGAGGGCCTGGATCTGAAGCTGCACATCGATGATCCCGTTGGCGCAGTCGGCGTGCACATGGCAAACGGAATCTGGGGTACCGTCGCTGTCGGCTTACTGGCAAATCCCGATGCGCCTGCTGGTCTTTCTGGCCTGCTTTACACCGGTTCCTTCCGCCTGTTGGGACTGCAGATCCTGGGCGTTGTGACTGTAGGCTGCTATGCCTGCGTGATGATGGTGATCACATTCGCAGCCATCCGTAAGCTCCATGGCCTGCGCACCACCGCCGAGGAAGAAATTACCGGTCTGGATATTACCGAGCACGGTCTGCCCAGCGCCTACCCCGATTTTGCTCCTGCGGTAAATAAGTACATCTCCTATGCTCCCGAGGAAGGCATTACTGCTGTAGCTGCAGAGGTACCTCCGGCAGAAGCCATCCCCGTGAAAAAGGTTCCCTCTTTTGCCGAAGGAACTGCAAAATTCACCAAAGTGGAGATCATCTGCAAGGAATCCCGCTTTGATGCTCTGAAAACTGCCCTGTCCGGTCTGGGCATCACCGGCATGACCGTTTCTCATGTACTTGGCTGCGGTGTGCAGGGCGGCAAACCGGAATACTACCGTGGTGTCGCCGTGGAAACCAACCTGCTTCCCAAGGTTCAGGTAGATATCGTGGTCAGCAAGGTGCCTGTCCGCAGTGTGATTGAAACCGCCAAGAAGGTTCTCTACACCGGTCACATCGGCGACGGAAAGATCTTTGTTTACGATGTGGAAAATGTGGTGAAGATCCGCACCGGCGGAGAAGGCTACGATGCCCTGCAGGATGTGGAATAAGCAATAAAAAATTTCGCGCGCTCGTTATGAGCGTCCGATTTCTTTATCTGTGGATCGTGGAGATCTCCGGAATGACTTCTTCCAGAGCGTCCAGCAGGATGCGGGCGGTATCCAGAGATGTGAACATATTCACGCCGTTCTGGACGGCGCATTGTCGGATGGCAATGCCGTCGGCATGGTGGCTTCCCGTCAGCATAGACTGGGTATTGAGAATATAGCTGACATATCCAGCCCGGATGGAATTGAGGATCTCGTTGCTGCCGTCGCTGAGCTTTCGGCGGACACGGGTGCGGATACCGTGATTCTTCAGGAAGGCTGCCGTTCCTTCTGTTGCCTCAATATTGAAGCCAAGGCGGTAAAACCGGCGAACCAGAGGAAGTCCCTCTTCCTTATCCTCATCTGCCAGGGTGACGATGACGGTGCCGTAATCCTTCATCTTAACACCGGAAGCCTGCAGGGCTTTATACAGCGCACGATTCAGATGCTCATCATAACCGATGGCCTCGCCGGTAGACTTCATTTCCGGGGAAAGATAGGCATCCATGCCCTGGAGTTTGGCAAAGGAGAACGCAGGAGCCTTGACATACCAACGTTCTGCATTCATAGGCTTCTGATCTGCCAAGCCCTGCTCCTTAAGGCTCTTACCCAGCATCACCTGGGTAGCAATACTGACCAAACTGCAGCCTGCGGATTTCGACAGAAAGGGAACGCTGCGGGAGGCTCTGGGGTTGACCTCAATGACATAAACCTTGTCCTCCGGAGCAACAATGAACTGAATATTAAAGAGTCCCTTGATGCCGATACCCAGACCCAGAGCCCTGGTATATTCTGCTACGGTATCCTTTACCTTCTGCGACAGGGAGAACGGCGGGAACACGGAAATAGAGTCGCCGGAATGGACACCTGTACGTTCAACAAGCTCCATAATTCCGGGAAGATAAACATCCTCACCATCGCATACGGCATCCACCTCGATCTCCTTGCCCACCACATATTTATCGATGAGCACAGGCTTGGTTGCATCCACGGCAAAGGCGTTTTTAAGGTAACGGATCAGATTTTCCTCCCGGGCAACGATCTCCATGGCTCTGCCGCCAAGGACAAAGCTGGGGCGCACCAGGACAGGATAGCCGATCTCCCGTGCCGCAGCAATGCCCGCATCCATGGTCATTACCGCTTCGCCGGTGGGATTGGGGATATGCAGGGACTTGATCACCGCATCAAAGGCATCCCGGTTCTCCGCCTTTTCAATGGCTTCGCAATCGGTTCCGATGATCCGAACGCCCCGGTCATGGAGGCTCTGGGCAAGGTTTACGGCAGTCTGGCCTCCTAAGGTCGCAATGACACCTTCCGGCTGCTCCAGATGGACGATGTTCATAACGTCCTCAGTAGTCAGCGGTTCAAAATACAGCTTATCCGCTGTGGTATAATCCGTGGATACAGTTTCCGGGTTATTGTTGATGACGATGGCTTCATAGCCCATCTCCCGGATGGTGCGCACCGCATGGACGGTGGAGTAGTCAAATTCCACACCCTGCCCGATTCGGATAGGGCCGGAGCCAAGAACGATAATCTTCTTTTTCTCGGAGACGACGGATTCATTTTCCTGAGCGTAGGTGGAATAGAAATAAGGCACATAGCTTTCAAACTCACTGGCGCAGGTATCGATCATCTTATAGACCGGGAAAATCTCTTCCCGGCAGCGCTGGGCATAGACGCTCTTTTCGTCGGTTTTCCAAAGCTGTGCGATATAAGCATCGGAAAATCCCAGCCGCTTTGCCTCCCGCAGCAGTTCGGAGCTGCCGGGCTCTTCTGCCAGTTCCTTCTCAAAATCCACGATCCTGCGGATCTTATCCAGGAAGAACATATCGATCTGGGTAATATCGCAGATCAGCGCAGGGTCAATGCCCAGCCACATCAGCTGCGCAATGGCATAAATCCGATCATCGGTATCGCCCTTGATATAATCCAGAAGCTCCTCTACGCTCATATTGGCAGAATCGAACTTCTTCATATGCACATGGGTTTTGTGATCCTCCAGGGAACGGATGGCCTTTAAAAAGCTTTCCTCAAAGCAGCGGCCCACGCTCATAACCTCGCCGGTGGCCTTCATCTGGGTACCCAGTTTATTTTGGGCTGTGGGGAATTTATCAAAGGGGAACCGGGGCATTTTCGTTACCACATAGTCCAGGGTCGGCTCAAAGCAGGCAGGGGTATTGGCAAGCTGAATTTCATCCAGGGTCATGCCCACGGCGATCTTGGCGGACACCCGGGCGATGGGGTAGCCGCTGGCCTTGGATGCCAATGCGGAGGAACGGGATACCCGGGGATTGACCTCAATGACGAAGTATCGGAAGGAATGGGGATCCAGCGCGAACTGAACATTGCAGCCGCCCTTCACATCCAGCGCACGTATGATCCGCAGGGCAGCATCCCGGAGCATATGATACTCCTTATTGGTCAGAGTCTGACTGGGTGCCACCACGATGGAATCGCCGGTATGAATGCCCACGGGATCCAGGTTTTCCATGTTGCAGACGGTGATGGCGGTATCGTTTCCGTCCCGGATCACCTCATATTCGATTTCCTTATAGCCCTTGATGCTCTTTTCCACCAACACCTGATGCACAGGAGACAGCGCCAGGGCATTTTTCATACCCTCTCGCAGCTGGTTCTCGTCATAGGCAAACCCGCCGCCGGTGCCGCCAAGGGTAAAGGCCGGACGCAAGATCACAGGATAGCCGATGACTTCCGCTGCGGCAACCGCCTCCTCCACGGAATAGGTGATCTGGGAGGGCACAACCGGCTCGCCGATGCGCTCACACAGTTCCTTGAAGAGTTCGCGATCCTCGGCGCATTCGATGCTTTCCACATCGGTGCCGAGAAGCTCAATTTCACATTCCTCCAGCACACCTTTCTTGGCAAGCTGGACGGCAAGGTTCAGGCCGGTCTGACCGCCGATGCCCGGCACAATGGCATCCGGCCGCTCGTGGCGGCAGATTCGTGCCAGATACTCCAGTGTCAGCGGCTCCATATACACCTTGTCGGCAACGGAGGTATCGGTCATGATGGTGGCGGGGTTGGAGTTTGCTAGGATGACCTCGTAGCCCTCTTCCTTCAGTGCAAGGCAGGCCTGCGTACCGGCATAGTCAAATTCGGCGGCCTGACCGATG
>JAZQQD010000027.1:0-4260 GCA_045628895.1 Faecousia sp. | reverse complement strand
ACACAAAGTATTCCTGCGAAAAAGTGCCGTCGTCAGAACACAAATTTCCACGGCATCTGCTCTCGGCGAATTAATCAGCGTTTCCTTAGCTTTGGCGCAGCGGGTGGGATTCGAACCCACGGTACCGTTGCCGGTACACCTGATTTCGAGTAATTTCGAATCCACTGCACTTAAAAGCGCATCAACGCGTTACAATGCATTTACTATCCCAGAAAAGCTGTGAAAAGTCAAGGGTTCTCAAGAATTATCCCCAGATTTCGGACAAAAAGCAGGAAAACAGCAGTTCCATCGGCCTGTTTCGGATTTTTCAAAAAAGCAGGCAAATAAGGACAAAAGATAGAAGATAGGATAGACCACATCTTTGAAGCCCATCGGTATTCTCTGCTGTCGGCAACTAACAGAAGGGAGAACCGAGATGAATCTGTTGAATCACTATTCAGACATCGCTGCGGCATATCCGAAGTACATTACGCAAAAGCAATTTTGCGAGATATGCAGTGTATGTCACAAGACGGCATATAATTTAGAGCGCCGGGGTGAAATCCCTTACAAGATTGTAGACACCCCGACAGGGCGTATCCATCATATCAAACTGATTGATGCGCTTGCTTATCTTTATCGCAAAGACACGCTCTATGGAAATGATGAAAACATCAACCATGCGTTATATGAAAAACTTAGTCGGTATTTTTCGTATCTGCCTGACCTTCTGCGGACAGAGGAGATTAGCGAAGTTACGGGTTATTCTACAACCGCAATTCAGCGTTGGGTGCTTGAAAAGCGAATTACCGCCTTACATGGCCGAAAAGGATGGAATATTACAAGGGAATCTCTTGTAGCGTTTCTTTCCTCATCCTACTGTCTCCGTGGAAACAGAAAACCACAAAAATTCCAGTCAATACTGGAAAAGTGTGCAGGTGAACTATCAAATTGAAACTTCGGGGCAGGGATTTCATGTATCGAATCCCCTGCCCTTTTTCATATTCAATAGAATGTGAGGTGAATCCAATGGCATTATCGTTCCCATATTACTATGGACACTCCGGTGAGCAGTATGCGTTCTTTCGTATCCCCAAATTATTGCTGACTGATGAGCGTTTTTCTGAAGTCTCTACAGACGCAAAGCTGCTCTATGGCTTGCTGCTGGATCGTATGGAGTTATCCTATCGAAACGGCTGGATCGACGACCAGAATCGTGTCTTTATCATCTTCACGGCAGAGGAAGTCATGTCCACGCTGCGCTGCCGTTCTGAAAAGGCATCAAGGCTCTTTGCTGAACTGGACTGCACAAAAGGCATTGGTCTGATCGAGCGAAAACGGCAAGGATTGGGGCGTCCCACCATCATATATGTAAAAAACTTTTCCGGTGCATTAACTGGGTAAAATGGACTTGTAGCCTCATTTTTGCAACGGGAATCGTGCGCAATTTCCAGAGATTCGATTTTCGAATTTCAAGACATTCGATTTTCGGACTTCTGGAAATTCGATTATCGAAATCTAATAAGACTGAGTATAACAAGACTGAGAACTTAAAGAATACTACCCGAAAAAAGAATATACAGAACAAGCAATCGCATTGTTAGAACAGGAGCCGAAAGGCTCGTTTTTTTGTTGGAGGTGTTTGATTGAAAACCATTGCACTCGCAAATCAGAAAGGCGGCGTTGGCAAGACCACCACAGCCGCCAGCCTTGCCATTGGTCTTTCTCGGCAAGGTAAAAAAGTCCTTTTGGTGGACGCAGATGCCCAGGGCAACCTGACGCAGATGTTAGGCTGGCCCCAACCGGACGAGCTATCGCCCACGCTGGCCGACCTCATGGGCAAGGTCATCACAGACCAGCCTGTGAGTGCCGATGAAGGCATCCTGCACCACGAATCCGGCGTTGACCTGCTGCCAGCGAACATCGAGCTGTCCGCTCTGGAGGTCACGCTGGTCAATGCCATGAGTCGGGAGACAGTCATGCGGCAGCTCCTCGCCACCGTGGCAGACCGATATGACTATGCCCTCATCGACTGTATGCCCTCGCTGGGTATGCTGACCCTGAACGCTCTGAGCGCAGCGGACAGCGTGATTATCCCGGTGCAGGCCCACTACCTCCCCGCCAAAGGTCTGGAGCAGCTCCTGCGGACGGTTGCCCGCGTAAAACGGCAGCTCAATCCCAAGCTGGAGATCGACGGCATTGTGCTGACCATGGTGGACGGGAGAACCACGCTGGCAAAGGGCATCAGCATACAGATCCGGCAGGCTTACGCCGGACGGGTATTCGCCAGCGAAATCCCGCGCTCTATCCGAGCCGCCGAGGTGAGCGTGGAAAACAAGAGCATTTATGATCTTGACCGCAACGGCAAGGCGGCAGCGGCATACGAAAATCTGACGAGGGAGGTGCTGAATATTGGCAGGCAGCCTAAAAAACATCGGTCTGACTTCACTCGATGACCTGTTCAAGACAGATGAGCAACGGCAGGCGGACGCGCAGGAACGAGTGCAGATCGTACCGGCCAGCGAGGTTTACCCCTACGCCCGTCAACCCTACTCCATCGAGCGCCCCACGCAGGACTTGGCGCAGCTCATGGACAGTATTGAGCGTGTGGGCATTGCTGAACCACTCATCGTCCGTCCCAGAACCGAGGGCGGCTATGAGATCATCGCAGGCCACAGGCGTGACTATTGCGCCAAGACCATCGGGATAGAAACCCGCCCGGTCATCGTCCGGGAGTACAGCGACGAGGATGCGGACATTCTGGTGGTGGATTACAACATCCACCGAGATGACCTGTTGCCCAGCGAGAAAGCTAAGGCGTATAAGTTGCGGCTGGATGCCATGAAACGCAAGGCTGGACGGCCTTCCATAAATTCGGACCAACTTGGGCCGAATTTAATGGGAACAAGAAGCAACGAAGAATTAGCCCAGCAAGCAAACGAAAGCAAAACCCAAATTCAGCGTTACATTCGCCTGAACAACCTCATCCCCGAACTTCTGCAACAGGTGGACAGCGGTGTTTTGAAATTCGTTCCCGCTGCCGAATCTATCTCCTACCTCTCCGAGAAAGAACAGTCCTATCTGGCGATGGTCATGGAGCGCGACATGGTAACGCCCTCCGTAGATCAGGCCAAACGGCTAAAGCAGATCAGCGGCGAGGGCAAGCTGGCAGAAAACATTATCGACCTTATCATGCGGGAGGAAAAGCCGCTGGAGCGCAAGGTCACGCTGCGAAACGATACGCTCTCCAAATACTTCCCCAAGGGCTACACCCCGCAGCAGATGGAAAGCATTATTGTAAAGCTGCTGGAGGGCTGGCAGCGCAGGCGTCAGCAAGAGCAATCACGGTGAGGGGGTGCAGAAATGTATAGACACGAATTGCCGGAAACCTGCCTCTCCGTGCTGGCTACCACCGGGCAGCTTATCATCATCAAAAAGGGGGAACGCGGCTATTATCCCTCTGATTGGGACACCGGAGACAAGGCACAAAACCGGGAGATTGCAGACTTTCATAACGGAAAACGCGGTATCACGGCCTTTCAGGAGTCGGCCATGGTTGCCGGCTCTATGTTTGGCTGGACAGTCCCCGGTGCAAATCCGCAGTGGCATCTGGATCATGCAAAGTATGTAAATTGCAGCATGGTCAAGGGGCATATCAAAGACCCGGTGCTGTCGCTCATGTATCCCATCGACAACTTTCTCCTGCGGTATGAGATTGCGGGAAAGCAATGCTTTTATCTGCCTTTGGCTGCATTACCGGAAGGATTGATGGGCGGTAATACACAGCATATCATGCTGCCAGACCTCGTACTTGGAGTTCCGGTCATGCCGGTCACAGCCACGGAGAACCAAAACGGCAGCTATACCATTCAGTTGGAAACCGGCAGCTTCGGCGTTGGAAAGTCCATCAACGCCGGGTATCACTTTTTTGCCAAGGTGCGCGTGGGAAATGCGGAGTTTGCCATCGGTGAGCATCCCAAAGCCCCAGACCGCTACGCAACATGGGAGCGCAACTGCAAAAACGATGGTGATGGCCCGCCCAATTACTTCTGGGGGCATTACGGAAATGACCGCACCGCCATGGTGGACGATCTCTGTGACAGGGCCAAAAACGAATATGAAATGCTGATGGAGCGCCAGCGGCCAGCGGCTGAACGAAGAAACGACAACAAGGAGAGATAAGCTATGGCAGAACGAGATATGGCCGGTGACTATGAAGTCCTCCAGCGATTCAAATACGGCGGGAAAACCATGCTGCTGGGCTTCAATCCGGGCGACAAC
>JAZQQD010000026.1:0-17250 GCA_045628895.1 Faecousia sp. | reverse complement strand
TCCGGGCAGGTGTCCATCAGCTGCTGATGGCTGCCGGCACCGATCACATTTCCGTCGGAGAGCATGAGGATCAGATCCGCATGCCGCAGAGAACTGATTCGCTGGGCGATGAGCACCGTGGTGGTGTTCCGGTAGCCCTGGCGGAGGGCCTTCCGGAGGTCAGCATCCGTGCGGTAGTCCAGAGCGGAAGAGGAATCGTCCAGAATGAGGATCTCGGGATTTGCGGCAAGGGCTCTGGCAATGAGCAGGCGCTGCTTCTGACCGCCGGAGAGGTTGTTGCCCCGGACGGCCACGGGAGATTCCATTTTGCCTTCCTTTTCCCGGATGAATCCTGCCTGGGCATCCTTGGCAGCCCGGTCAAGATCCTGCTGGGTGAGACTGCGGAAGAAATCAATATTCTCGGCAATGGTGCCCGCTTCCAGAAAGTCATTCTGGAAAACGACGCCGAACTTTTTCCGCAGAGTTTCATAGGGGATGCTGCGGATGTCCTGTCCGTCAATGAGGATCTTGCCGGAATTCACATCGTAAAGCCGTAAAAGCAGGGAGATAACGGTGGATTTGCCGGAGCCGGTGGCACCGATGATGCCCAGGGTCTGGCCGTGCTCCAGCTTGAAGGAGAGGTGGCTGAGGTTGGTGCCCACGCCGGTGTAGGAGAAGGTCACGTCCCGGAATTCAATATGGGGCGCGTCGGCTTCTTCCGGCTCTTCCTGGGTCAGAACCGCCAAATCCTCCGGGGTTTGCAGTACGGAGGCCACACGCTTGGCGCTGGCTTCTGCCTTGGAGAACATCACGAAGATTCGGGTCACACCCATCATGCCGTTGAGGATCATAACGAAGTACTGCAGGAAGGCCACGATAACGCCTGCCTTACAGCCGCCGCTGTATACCCGGTAGGCGCCGATGAGCACCACCAGGGTCAGACCGATGTTCATGGTCAGGGAGGATGCCGGGTTGGTAATGCCGGTGACGATGCCGGCCTTCCGATCTACTCTCGTCAGTTCGTCGTTGACATCGTTGAACCGGGCCTTTTCATACTCGGTCTTGCTCAGCGCCTTGATGACCCGGATGCCGGTAATATTCTCCTGTACCACCCGCACTACCTGGTCAAGCACGCTTTGCTGCTTGGTGTACAGGGGCAGGCTGTACTTGGTGACGAAGTACACGACAATGGCGATGATGGGCAGCAGGGCAATGAGAACGAAGGCCAGAGGCGCATCCATCATCAGCATCATAACGGTGCCGCCCAGCAGGAGCATGGGGGCGCGGATGCCCACACGCTGGATCCGGGCCAGGAACTGGTTGATGTTGTAGGTGTCGCTGGTGAGCCGGGACTCCGCGGAGGAGACCGTCAGCTCGTCCATCTGTCTGGCAGATAAGGTCTCCAGCCGTTCAAAAAGGTCATGCCGCACGGCAAGGGTAACCTTACCGGAGCTGACGGCGCTCATGCGGTTGGCGATGATGTTAAAGCCCAGGCAGGCTGCGGCAGCCAGGATCATGAGCCCGCCGTAGAGGTAGATGCCTTTCAGATCTCCGGCAGGCACCTTGGCATCCAGCATGGTCTCCATCAGGTTGGGAATCAGCAGTTCCATGAAAGCGCCCAGGAGCTTGATAAAGGTAGCCAGCAGCATATAGGCAACATAAGGCCTGATGTATTTGGAGAGCTGCTTCACTTAGTGTGCCTCCATCCAGGCAGCGGCGCGGCAGCGCAGCTTGTCCAGCAGCTCCTGCAGCAGAACGGTCTCGCCGGGGGTCAGGCTCTCGGTGATCATGTCTTCCCATTCGTTGAGGTATTGGCGGATCTGGGGCATGAGCTCCTCCGCCTTTTTGGTGGGATGCAGCATCATAACCCGTTTGTCGGCAGGGGAGGGAGTCCGGGTTATAAAGCCCTGCTCCTCTAAAATAGCGGCCTGACGGGCAATATTACTCTTGTTGATGCAGATCCGCTGGGCAAGCTTGTCCTGGGAAATACCGGGACAGTCGCAGATCTCCACAAGATAACTGGCATGGCAGGACTTTAGCCCCATAGGAGCCAGCGCCTCTGTGCGGAACTGCTGGCTGCATCGGGAAATCTCAAGCATATCCTTGGCAATATCAGACATAAAAATGCTCCTTTCAGTCGGTTGCATATGCAACCATAGTACCACCCCAAAAAAAGATTGTAAAGTTTTTTCTGCATGAAATGGGAAAAAATAAGAATCCTAGCAAAAGGAGGGATTGGTATGGAAAAAGAAGAAAAACCCGTAACCGAAGAGATGAAAGATCCGAAGCCTTTCGAGATCAAGGGAAAAAGGGACAGGTGACAGGCAATCGCAATTACGCATGCATTACAGATGTTCCTATGATGATTGCAAAATGAAATAGAAAAAGCAGGATCGTTTCCGATCCTGCTTTTACTTTGTACTTTATTAGCCGTTAGCACGCATCTGAGCGAAGCACTCGCTGCAGAACACGGGACGGTCAGACTTGGGCTCGAAGGGAACCTTTGCCTCGCCACCGCAACGAGCGCAGGTAGCGGTGAAGAACTCACGAGGGCCACGGGCATTGTTCTTGCGAGCGTCACGGCAGGGCTTGCAGCGCTGGGGCTCATTCTGGAAGCCGCGCTCTGCGTAGAATTCCTGCTCACCGGCGGTGAAAACGAATTCCTTGCCGCACTCTTTGCAAACTAAAGTCTTGTCTTCGTACATTGGAAAATACCTCTCTTCGGTTGTTGTTGCCCCGTGAATGATCACCAAGATGCTGGTTATACGCGGAGTCAAATAATAATAGTGGCTAAACCACAAACGGATTATACACAGGAAAACAGGTTTTGTCAATCCTTTATGAAAATATTTGCCATGAAAAACCAGTTTTGTGCAATATCCCAAAAGGGTTATTTTGGCTTTAAATGTCGAACTGGGTCTGACCGTCGTAGGGAATGTGCAGATGGTCATAGGCCAGGGGGGTAACGCACCGGCCTCTGGGGGTTCGGGTCAGGAAGCCCAGCTGCATGAGATAGGGCTCGTAAACATCTTCCAGGGTCACCGCTTCCTCGCCGATGGTGGCAGCCAGAGTCTCCAGACCCACAGGGCCGCCGGCATAGTTGCGGATGATGGCAGTGAGCATTCTGCGGTCGATCACATCCAGGCCCAGCTTGTCCACTTCCAGCCGGGAGAGGGCCAGATCGGCAGCTTCCTTGGTGATGACGCCGTCGCCCATACCCTGGGCGAAATCTCTGACCCGGCGCAGGAACCGGTTGGCAATACGGGGAGTACCCCGGCTCCGGGAGGCAATCTCCATGGCACCTCTGGGATCAATGTCCATGCCCAGAATGGCAGCGGAACGGGTGACGATCTTTGCCAGCTCCTCGGGGGTGTAAAGCTCCAGCCGCAGGCTCACGCCGAAGCGATCCCGCAGGGGGGCGGAAAGCTGACCGGCCCGGGTGGTGGCGCCGACCAGGGTGAATTTGGGCAGATCCAGCCGGATGGAGTTGGCAGAGGGACCTTTGCCCACAATGATGTCGATGGCGAAATCCTCCATGGCCGGGTACAGAATTTCTTCCACGACCCGGTTCAAGCGGTGGATCTCATCGATGAAGAGAATGTCGCCGGGATTCAGGTTGGTCAGCAGTGCTGCCAGATCGCCGGGTTTTTCAATAGCAGGGCCGGAGGTGATGCGGATGTTCACGCCCATTTCGTTGGCGATAACACCGGCAAGGGTGGTCTTGCCCAGACCGGGAGGGCCGTAGAGCAGGGTGTGGTCCAGGGATTCGCCTCTGCGGCGGGCAGCTTCAATATAAATGGAAAGGTTGCCCTTGGCCTTCTCCTGTCCGGTGTAATCCGCCAGCATTTTGGGCCGCAGACCGATTTCGGCGGCATCCTGGGGGGCAAAGGTAGGAGAAATAATGGGGCTGCTTTCTTCGGAAAATTCTAAGCTCATAGCGTCTTACCCTTTCAGAACCATTGCCCGCAGCGCGTAGCGCACCATTTCCTCGGTGGAGGCCTTGGGATCTACGCCCTTCAGGGCAGCGTTGATTTCGGCAGGAGAATAACCCAGCTCACCCAGCGCAGCGGTAGCCAGGGCCAGATTTCCCTGGTTCTGCGCAGGAGCGGAAACGGTGACACCGGAGAAGTCCAGTTCCGTGGCGGCACCCAGCTTGTCCTTCAGCTCCAGAATGATTCTCTGGGCGATCTTCTTGCCCACACCCTGGGCGGCGGTGAGGAGCTTTTCATCTCCGGTCATAACCGCAAGGGTGAAATTCTGGGGGCCTCCGGCGGAGAGGATACTCATGGCGGCCTTGGGACCTACGCCGTTGACGGAGGTCAGCAGGGTGAAGCACCGCTGCTCTTCCTTGGAGATAAAGCCGAAGAGGTCGTGGGCATCCTCCCGAATGGACTCGGTGACATAGAGCCGGGCACTCTGATTCAGTTTTAACTGGGCGGAGGTGTAGGCGGTGATGTGGCAGCCGTAGCCAACGCCGCCGCAGTCGATAACAGCCAGACCCGGCTCCAAAATGGTCACAGGCCCGGAAACATAATAAATCATAATTTCATCATCCATTCCGCCGCTTCGTGTCGGCACAAAGTGTAAGGCAAAAGCCTCGCCAGAGTTCGCCGCCGCAGCGGCGAATCAATTCTGATCATTTTCGGCCGCGGCGTGTACGTGGACGAAAATACCTTACAGGCTGCAAGTGTGCGTAGTGCGCGCAGCAGCCTGCAGCCTTTTGGCGGAAAACCGGCAAGGTTTTTCGCCAGATTCTAGAATCCTTTCCCGTTGTTGGATTGGAATTGGGAGAGCAGAGAAGTGTTGGAGCGGCCATGGCACAGGGCAATGGCGATGGCATCGGCAGCATCGTCGGGCTTGGGGGCCTTCTCCAGATGTAAAAGCCTTTTGGTCATATCCATCATCTGGTGCTTGGTGGCATTGCCGTAGCCCACCAGAGACTGCTTGACCTGCATGGGCTTGTAGGAGTAGATGGGGATATTTGCCTGGGTGATGGCCAGCAGAATCACCCCGCGGCTCTGGGCAACGCCGATACCGGTGGTGACGTTCTGACCGAAGAACAGCTCTTCAATGGCAACCGCATCGGGTTTTGCCATGGAAAGCAGCTCCACCATATCATTATAAATCATCTGCAGCCGGATGGGAAAATCCATGCCGGGGGGCGTGGTGATGGCACCGCAGTTTATAAGGCGGAACTGTCCCTTCTGGCCTTCGATGAGGCCGAAGCCTGTGATTCCGTAGCCGGGGTCAATACCGAGTATCCGCATTTAGATGCCTCCCATGGCGATGGACCGAATATACAGAATCACGCCAATGACAAAAATCACCAGACCGATCCGTGCCAGCCAGACCTGCCATGCCGGGCGGGGGGTGTAGCCTTCCTGTTTTTCCTGCTGTTCTTCCATGCATATCACCTCATTTTCCATTATGATAGCACATTTGTTTCAATTTGCCTACCATTTTTTTGAGAGTTTCCTGAGTCTGTTTACATGTTTTTCCGAAATGTGGGAAAGCTAGGGAGGAAAAGGCGGTGAAAATGTGGTCAGCTTTTCCTGTAAAACAAAAATGATCTTTGGGGGCTGTGAAACCCTGAAGAATTTCGACTTCCAAAGACTTCTGGTGGTGACGGATCCCTTCTTTGCCAAAAACGGCATGGCGGAGCGCCTGGGACACATGGCCCGGAATTATGAAATTTTTGCCGAGGTAGTGCCGGACCCTTCCGTGGAATTGGTGGCAAAGGGCACGGCAAGGGTGAAGGAATTTCTGCCCGATGGGGTGGTTGCTCTCGGCGGCGGCAGTGCCATGGACTGCGCCAAGGCTATGGTGTTCTTCTCCGGGGTGAAAACGACCTTCGTTGCCATCCCCACAACCTCCGGCTCCGGCTCCGAGGTGACGGATTTTGCCATCCTTACCCATGGAAATGTGAAGCACCCTCTGGTGGACGAAGCTCTGCAGCCGGACATTGCCATTCTGGATGAAAGCCTGCTTGTAAATCTTCCCCAGTCCCTCATTGCCGACAGCGGGTTTGATGCGGTGTCCCATGCGGTGGAAGCCTTCGTGGGGATAAACCATACCCCCATGTCCGATGCCATTTCTGCGTCCGCCCTGCGGATTCTCCTTTCCGACCTTCCGAAATCCTATCATGGGGATACCCGGGTGCGGCTGGATGTTCATGCTGCCTCCACCATGGCGGCTATGGCCTTCTCTCAGGCGGGTCTCGGTGCCTGCCATGCCCTGGCCCACAGTCTGGGGGGTGCCTTCCATGTGCCTCATGGGCGGCTCAATGCCGTGCTGCTGCCGCAGATCGTGGAGGAGAACGGTAATTCCCGCTATGCAGAACTGGCAAAGATGGCAGGACTGGGGGGCGAATCGGATTTTCTGGCGGTGAAGAACCTCAAAAAAGCCATCTTGCATCTGCGCAGAGAACTGTCCCTGCCGGAGACTCTTTCGGCTGCCGGAATCGCACCTTCCGGGCTCCATTCCCGGCTGGAAGAGATCGTGTCTGCCGCGAAGAAGGATGCCTGCAGTGAGACAAACCCGGTTCCGGTCACCGGAGCCTATCTGCGCAGGGCGCTTTCCGAGGTGCAGGGCAAATGAGGCAGCTTCTTTCCGTAGGCCTGGATGTGGGGACGACCTCCACCCAGATGATTGTTTCCCGGCTGCAGGTAGAGAATCGGGCATCCTCCTTTTCCGTTCCCCGACTGGAAATCGGGAGTCGGGAGATCCTCTACAAAAGTCCGGTGCATTTTACGCCTCTTGAGGGCATTGACCGTATCGACGGTGAGAAACTCAAAGCCCTTGTGGAACAGGAATATGCCGCCGCTGGGATTACACCGGAGCAGGTGGATACCGGGGCAGTCATCATCACCGGGGAGACCTCCCGACGGGAAAATGCGGATACGGTACTCCGGGAGTTGAGCCACATTGCCGGGGACTTCGTGGTGGCTACGGCAGGCCCGGATCTGGAAAGCGTGCTGGCAGCCAAAGGTGCCGGGGCGGTGGATTATTCCGCAAAAACCGGAAAAACAGTCCTGCACTTTGACATCGGCGGGGGAACTGCCAACATGGCCCTCATCGCCCAGGGCAAGATCCTGGAAACCGGCTGCCTTAACGTGGGAGGCAGGCTCATAAAACTGGGAGAAAGTGGGGAAATCACTTACCTTTCCCCGGTGCTGCTTCCTTTGACAGATCTGAAAGTTGGAGAAATTCCTGCTCTTTCCCAGCTGGAAGCGGTCTGCGATACCTTAACCCAGGCCCTGGAAATGGCGGCCGGCCTGCGGGAAAGGACCAATCTTTTGGAAAAGCTGACCACCAACCATGTTGTTGCACCACCGAAAAATGCGGTCATGTCCTTTTCCGGCGGCGTGGCGGATTGCATTGAGAATCTACAGGAACCTGGTAAATTCGGAGATATCGGCACGATTCTGGGAAGGCTGATCCGGGAAAGCAGACTGTGCTCCGGGCAGTACCGCCTGGGTACCGAAACCATCCGGGCAACGGTCATCGGTGCCGGCTGCCACAGCACCCAGCTTTCCGGCAGCACGGTATACTGCCGGGGGGTGGAGCTGCCCCTGCAGAATCTTCCGGTGGCGGTGTTTTCGGAGGAGGAGCAGCATTTGCCGGCTCCTGTTTTGCAAGACTTGATTGAACGCCGCACAGAGCCCTTTGAAGATGTCCCTGTGCTGTTTTTCCCCGGAGTGAAAACCTATGGGCAGCTGCGTAATCTGTCGGATGCCATCGCGGGAACGGATCTTTCCCGGTTTCTTGTAGCATCCGGGCGGGATATGGCAAAGGCCCTGGGACAGGCACTTTCCCTGCAAACGGGCCGACCCTGCCTGTGTTTGGATGGGGTGGCTCTCCGGGAAGGCGACTTCTTGGATGTGGGCAGAATGGCCGAGCTCTGCTTCCCGGTGGTGGTCAAGACCCTGATTTTTTCGGAATAAGAGGTACGATATGATACTCAAAACAACATTGCTTGGCAAGACCTATGTCTTCCGGGATTTGAAGGAAGTCATGGCAAAGGCCAATGAGGAAAAGACCGGAGACAGCCTCGCAGGCCTTTCTGCGGAGACCGCCCAGGAGCGCATTGCTGCCAAGGTGGTTCTTTCTGCGGTGCTGCTGGAGGACCTGCGGGAGCATCCGGCAGTTCCCTACGAGGCTGACGAGGTCACCCGGATCATACAGGACGATGTGAATATCCGGGTCTATGAGAAAATTCGCCGTTGGACGGTCAGCGATCTCCGGGAGTGGATTCTGGATGGGGGCACTACAGGAGCGGACATCGCAAAGCTCAGTCGGGGGCTGACCTCCGAAATGGTAGCTGCCGTGGCAAAGCTCATGAGTAACCTTGACCTCATTTATGCTGCGAATAAAATTACTGTCACCGCCCACTGCAATACCACCATCGGTCTGCCGGGCACTCTGTCCTGCCGGCTTCAACCCAACCACACTACCGATGATCCCGAGGGCATCACCGCCTCCACCCTGGAGGGCCTGTCCTTCGGTGCCGGAGATGCGGTGATTGGATTAAACCCGGTGACGGACTCAGCAGAGCAGGCGGGCAAGGTGCTGCGGCGGTTTCAGGAGATCAAGGAGCATTGGAAGATTCCCACCCAGACCTGTGTCCTTGCCCATATCACCACCCAGATGAAGGCGGTGGAGCAGGGAGCACCGGCAGATCTGATTTTCCAGTCTATTGCCGGCAGCCAGAAGGGCAATGAGGCTTTTGGCTTTAACGCCCAGACCGTTGCCGAGGCAAAGGATCTTCTGCTGCATGAGGGAACTGCCCAAGGCCCCAATGTGCTGTATTTTGAGACCGGTCAGGGTTCGGAGCTTTCCTCCGATGCGCATTTTGGTACGGACCAGGTGACCATGGAGGCTCGGTGCTATGGCTTTGCCAAGCGGTTTTCGCCCTTCCTTGTCAATACAGTGGTAGGCTTCATCGGCCCGGAATATCTGTATGATTCCAAGCAGGTCATCCGTGCCGGCCTGGAGGATCACTTTATGGGTAAGCTCACGGGTATTTCCATGGGCTGTGACTGCTGCTATACCAACCACATGAAGGCGGATCAGAACGATATTGAAAATCTTGCCTCCCTTCTGACCATGGCCGGCTGCAATTACTTCATGGGCATTCCCCACGGGGATGATATCATGCTGAACTACCAGACTACCGGCTTCCGGGAGACTGCCGCCCTGCGGGAGATCACAGGCAAGACCGCCATTCCCGAGTTCCAGCGCTGGCTGGAAACCATGGGTTTTGTGGAAAACGGCCATCTTACCGCCAAGGCCGGCGACGGCTCCAGCCTGATTTTCTAGGAAATAAGAGTCGTAGGGGCGGATATCATCCGCCCGGCGGTAGGGTTTTATAATGATCGGAAAACTTGGGCGAAAACGCAACCAGCTATAAAATATCTCGTCATTGCGAGGCAGTGCGCACACTGCCGTGGCAATCCGTTGCCCTTTGTGCGGATTCGCCTAACGTCGTGTAGTAAAAAGAAAATACTGCCGGGGAGTGGATTGTGCCCAACGGAAATCCCCTTGGGGGCCACACCATCGTGCGCGATGGTTCGCAATGACCATAGTTAGGACAGTCGGTTGCGCCGTTTTCTGCATTTTGCTAACCGATAGGTTTGCGGGCGGATAATATCCGCCCCTACGGGTTGTAAAATTTTAGAACCGATTTGCTAAGAAAATCGATGGGGGATACCATGAACAAAGAAGAACTGAAACAACTGATTTCCGAAATGCTGAACGAAAAGGAACCTATGGTTAAAGGCTCCGATTATCGCCCTACGGAACCCCAGCCGGAGCAGAAGGGCGGAAAATCGGAAGGCTTCGTGCCGGATGTGACAGATGTGGATCTGCGGCGGCTGTATTTGACGGAGCATCCTGCCAACCGGGATGCCTTCCTTGCCATGAAACTGAAGACCCCTGCCAGACTCGGCAGCGGCAAAGCAGGAGCGCGATATAAGACCATGACCATGCTTCGCTTCCGGGCGGACCATGCGGCTGCCCAGGATGCGGTGTTTTCCCAGGTCCCGGAGGACTTCGCGGAAAAGAACGGCCTTGTTGCCCTGCAGACCGAATGTACCGGCAAGGAAGAATATATCACCAGACCTGACTTGGGCAGAAAACTGCCGAAGGAAATGCAGGAAAAGCTGAGAAAAGAGGTTCCCCAGGGAGCCACGGTGCAGATCGTGGTAGGGGACGGCCTTTCCTCGGCGGCCATTTCTGCCAATGCCATGGACTGCCTGCAAGCCCTTACGGCGGGCCTTCGGAGTAAGAATATCGAAACCGGGAAACCTGTATTCATCCGGTATTGCCGGGTGGGCGCGGGAGATGCGGTGGCGGATGTCCTGGGGTGTAAGCTCATCTGTATGCTGGTGGGAGAGCGCCCGGGACTGGTAACGGATAAGAGTATGTCCCTGTATATCACCTACGGTGCCCATACCGGTATTCCCGAATCCGCCCGTACCGTCATCTCTAATGTCCATGACCAGGGTACCCCTGCCATGGAAGCCGGGGCTTTTGCCGCAGACCTCATTGAGACCATCCTGCGGCGAAAGGTCTCCGGTGTGGCACTGAATGAGGAGGAGCGGGCATGATCCCGGTGAAAGTTCTCTCTGTGCGGTATCTTGCCAATGCCGCAGCCTTAGCCAAGGCCCTGGGTGCACCGGAGGGGTATGTTTCTCTGGGATTTCTCACCACGGATTGTGACGATGCCACCTATATCGCGCTGGATGAAGCAACGAAAGCATCGGATGTGGTGGTGTGCTACAGCCACAGCTTTTATGCCGGGGCAGCCAATGCCTCTACCCCCAACGCGGGAGAGGTCATTGGTGTGCTGGCGGGCAGAACCCCAGGTGCCGTTCGCAGCGGTATGGATGCTGCCCTGTCTGCCCTGAATCGGCTGGGCTTTGAGGAAGCGGGAGAGGTACCCTACCTTGCCCATACGGTCAGCAGCGTGGGGACATTCCTGGCAGGAGAGGCAGAGGTTCCCGTGGGTTCCGCCATTGCCTATCTCATTGCCCCGCCTCTTGAGAGTATGTACGCCATGGATGCGGCCCTGAAGGCAGCAGATGTGACCTTGCAGAAACTATATACCCCACCCAGCGAGACTAATTTCGGCGGCGGTCTGCTTTCCGGCAGCCAATCCGCCTGCGAAGCGGCCTGCCGTGCCTTCCGGGATGCGGTGGCAGAGGTGGCAGCAAACCCGAAAGGAGCGTAAAGATGGACATGGACAAGGACCTGCTGGCACGACAGCAGGCAAGAAACCTATGCCGGGAGGCAGAGAAAGCACAGCATATTTTGGCGGATTTTCCCCAGGAGAAGCTGGATGCCATCTGCGAAGCGGTGGCATCGACATTTTTAACCCATGCAAAAGAGCTTGCCGAAAAGGCAGTGGAGGAAACCGGCTTCGGAAATGTGCCGGATAAAACGGAGAAGAACCGGTTTGCCGCGGAGGATGTCATGGCGCGGATCCGGGGAATGAAGACCGTTGGCATCCTGTCTAAAGACAAGGATCTGTGGGAGATCGGTATTCCGGTGGGTGTGATCTGCGGTATCGTTCCCAGTACCAATCCCACCTCCACCGTGTGCTATAAGACCCTCATTTCCATCAAATCCGGAAATCCCATCATTTTTTCTCCCCATCCCAAGGCGGTGGGCTGTACACTCCGGGCAGCGGAACTGCTTGCCGAAGCGGCAGAAGCCGCCGGCGCTCCCAAGGGTACGGTAGGCTGCCTGGGGATTCCCAATATGGCAGGCTGTCAGGAACTGATGAGCGCCCCGGAGGTAAAGCTGATTCTGGCCACCGGAGGCCCCGGTATGGTGAAGGCAGCTTATTCCTCCGGAAAGCCCGCCATCGGCGTGGGGGCAGGCAACGGCCCTGCCTATATCCACCACAGTGCGGATGTGAAAAAAGCCCTTTCCTGCATTCTTCGTTCCAAGACCTTCGATAACGGAACGGTCTGCGCTTCGGAGCAGAGCATCATTGTGGAAAAGAGCATGGAAAAGTCCGTCGTGGAGGAAGCACAAAAACAGGGCTTTTATTTTCTAAATAAGGAGCAGGCGGGAGCCCTTGCGGGGTTCCTCTTTAAGCCCACCGGGGGATTAAACCCGGAAATCGTGGGAAAATCTGCAGAATTTCTTGCAAGAAAAGCGGGATTTTCCGTTCCGACTGGTACGAAAATCCTGGTTGCCCGGGAGCAGGAGGCAGGCCCCACCCGGCCCTATTCTCTGGAAAAGCTTTGCCCGGTGCTGGCATTTTTCGTCATGGATTCCGAGGATGCGGTATTGGAAAAGGCCATCGAGGTGCTGCACCATGAGGGCAGCGGCCACACCTTCAGCTTCCACGGCACGGATGAAAAGGTGATTGCCCGTTTTGCTGCGAAGATTCCTGTTTCCCGTTTTCTGGTGAATACACCCTCTGCCTTGGGTGGCATCGGCGCTGCCACGAAGCTGTTCCCGGCGCTGACCCTGGGCTGCGGTGCCGTAGGCGGCAGCAGCACCTCGGATAATATTTCTCCCATGAATCTGATCAATATCCGCCGGGTTGCCTGGGGAGTGAAAGAAATCCCACAGGAAAGCTGCTGCCAAAAAGCAGAAATCACCGACGATCTGGTGGAGCAAATCGCTCAGCGTATTTTGCAGCGACTGGGGTAAAAGAATGGTCATTGTATTAACTTGAAAGGATGATAATTATGGATACAAATTCTCTGGGTATGATCGAAACAAAGGGCCTGGTTGGGGCCATCGAGGCAGCGGATGCCATGGTGAAGTCCGCCAATGTGCAGCTGGTGGGTAAGGAGCAGGTGGGCGGCGGCCTGGTCACCGTTATGGTTCGGGGCGATGTGGGCGCAGTGAAGGCTGCTACCGATGCCGGTGCTGCCGCAGCGGAAAAGGTGGGAGAGCTGATTTCTGTCCATGTCATTGCCCGCCCCCACAGCGAGGTGGATGTGATTCTGCCCCATCGTAATCAGAACCATTCTGAGAGCTGATGCTGCACAATTTAGAATCAGTACGGGATTCTGTCCGTAATCGGGAGGGAAAGCGGGTGTTTTTTCTCCCGAAGGGGGATCAGCTTACCAGCGAAGCAAGGGATTTTCTCACAAAGGAACGCATCGAAATTCGCACCGGGGATGGTGGCTTTTCGGACTTTGAAACTCTGGATGGGGGCTATTATAAGGAAAAACCGGAGCATATGACCCATCTGCGGGGAAATATCCTGGTGCCGAAAACACACCCGAGAATTGTGCTCCGGGGAAAAATTGACACCTTGGAGGCAGAAATTCTGCTGGCACAGGCTGCCTCCCCGGAGCCGTTTCGGGAGGATCTGGGGAAGGTGCTGGAGTTTGTGCGGAATCTCATGCGGTATGAGGTCATGGAGGAACCGGTGCCGGAAATCAAGGTGCTGGGACTTTCTGCATCCGATATTCGGGAGCACAGCCATTACCCCCAGAAATACTACGGCCAGGGGCATTTCATGCCCTCGGTTTCCGATGGCTTGACGGTTTTGCAGGTCAACAAAGCCCGCACTGCCGCAAGAGAAGCGGAGCTGGCGGCGGTAACAGCCTTTACGGACCGCAACGGAAAGCTGACCCGGCTGGATTTTGTTCAGGCCATGAATCGGGTCAGCAGTCTGCTTTATATCCTTGAGATTTCCATGAAAGCGAAAGGGTGATTTTTTGGATATTGAAAAACTGACGGATGCCATTGCCGCCCACTTTATCTTAGTAGAGGCTTCCGGCCGTCATGTCCATGTGACGAAGGAGCAGGCAATGGCCCTCTTTGGGGAACCGCTGATCCCGGAAAAGCCCTTGTCCCAACCGGGGCAGTTTGTGGCGAAGCAGCGTGTAACGGTCATCGGCCCGAAAGGAAAGTTCGAGAATGTAGCGGTATTGGGGCCGGAACGGGGGGATGCGCAGATTGAGATTTCCCTCACCGATGCCAGAACTTTGGGGATTTCCGCTCCTGTTCGTCAGTCCGGGGACACCAAGGGGAGTCCCGGTGCGGTGCTGCAGTCGGAGCGGGGAAAAGTGGTTTTGCAGCAGGGGGTCATCTGCGCCAAGCGGCACATCCATCTGACCCCGGAGGATGCAGAGAAGTACGGACTTTCCGACGGACAGGAAGTAAAATTACAGACCTTCGGGGAAAGAGGTATGATTTTTGCCCATACGGTTGCCAGAATTTCCCCGAACTTTGCCACAGCGGCACATCTTGACTATGACGAGGCCAATGCCTGCGGCTTTCAAAAAGGGGACCTGGGGAGGATCCTCCCATGAAGCGGGCGCTGCTTGTGGGGCGGGAACCGGATGATCCCTTGGGCTGGGAGTATGTGCAGGAACCGCCCTATGATGGGGTGGTGATCGGTTCCCTGTCCCTGTCCCAGCAGCTGCAATTCGGGGAGGAAGCGGTGTTTGCTGCCCTTGCCCAGGGAATGCCGGTGGAGCTTTATACTCCGGGTCTTGCGGACGGCGGCAGGAATCGTGCTCTGTGTGCCGCTCTGGCATCTTCCCGGCGGCAGATGAAAAACTACGGCATCCTCTTTACTGACGGGGCAAGGAAATCCCTTGTGACGGCAGAAGAAGCCAGAGCCATGCGCCGGGCTGGCCGGTATCCGGCTCCCGGAGCAGTATTGACCCCCTTAGCAAAGGAAATATTGGAGGGATCAGATTGAAAATCGGAAAAGTGGTAGGCTCCGTGTGGGCCACCCGGAAGGCAGGATGCCTTGCGGGGCAGACCTTCCTGGTGGTATCCACCGGAGACGAGGAACTGGTGGCGGCAGACCAGGTGGGCGCAGGCCGGGGCGATCGGGTGCTGCTGGCCACGGGCACCGTGGCATCCCGGTACTGCATGGATGCTCCCATTGATGCTGCGGTGGTAGCCATCATTGATGAGAGGCGGCCGGATGGGGATTCCTGAGATACTCATTGCCGTGATGGCAATTTTTGCCGCAATTGGCGGCATTGACCGGATTTTTGGAAACAAATTGGGCTTGGGCCAGGAGTTTGAAAACGGTATCCTCGCCATGGGCAGCCTTGCCATTGCCATGGTGGGAATCATTACTCTGGCCCCTGTCCTGGCAGCAATTTTGCGTCCTGTTATCGTGCCGATCTATTCCTTTTTAGGGGCGGATCCTGCTATGTTTGCCGGTTCCATTCTGGCCTGCGACATGGGCGGCGGCAGCCTTGCCATGGAGATGACGGGGAATCGGGACGCTGCCCTCTTGGGCGGTGTCATCACCGGATCCATGCTGGGTGCCACCATCGTCTTTACCATTCCGGTTGCCATGGGCATCGTGGCGGAGCAGGATAAAAGTGCTCTGGGCAAGGGCATCCTCTGCGGGGTGGTGACCATCCCCATCGGTGTGCTGGTGGGTGGCATCACCGCAGGCTTTCCTATTGGCATGGTGGCAAGAAACCTCGTTCCCATTGTGCTGCTGGCGGCACTCATTGCTTTGGGACTATGGAAGGCGGAAAAACAGATGATTGCCGGATTTGCCGCCTTTGGAAAATTCGTGGTGGCGGTAGTGACCGTGGGCCTGGCTGCTGCCATTGTGGAGGCCCAGACGGGCTTTGTGGTGATTCCCGGCATGGCACCCATTTCCGAGGGCTTTTCCACGGTGGGAGCCATTGCCATTGTCCTTGCCGGGGCCTTCCCTCTGGTGCTGGTGCTCACCAAATTGCTGAGAAAACCCCTTGCAGGGCTGGGAAAGCTCCTGCATATCAACGATACTGCTGCAGCGGGTCTGGTTGCTACCCTGGCCAATTCCATTGCCACCTTCGGCATGGTGAAGGACATGGATCAGCGGGGGAAGGTGGTCAATATCGCCTTTGCGGTTTCCGCGGCCTTCGTGTTCGGGGATCATCTTGGTTTTGCCGCCGGATTTTCTCCGGAGATTTTACCGGCTATGATCCTGGGGAAACTGGCGGGCGGCATCTCCGCGGTGTGTGTCGCGCTGCTGCTGACGAGGAAAGACGGATGATTCTCCCTTGCCTCGCCCCTTGGGGAGAGGTGTCTTTGCCGCTGAAGGCGGCGAAGACGGAGAGGGGTTCCAGAGTGAACATTAGTACCCCGTAAAACAGAACATCGGTACCCTCTCAGGCATTGCTTCGTTCCTCAGTAATGCCAGCTCCCCCTATTAGGGGGAGCCAAGGCGCTGATGGTTTTTAAATCAGGGTTGACAAACTCCCGGAAGAAAATGTATAATATCTCACATAATAAAAGGCAACGAAGAGGAGAGTACCTGCGTACCCCGTTCAGAGAGCTGCGGTTGGTGGAATGCAGCACGGAAAGGCAAAGGGAACATGGCCTTGGAGCCGGAATGTCGATAGGTAGGCTTTCCCGGGTGCGCCCGTCAACGCGCGAAAGAGGCAGATTTTTCTGCGAAACAAGGTGGTACCGCGTCAATTATTGTCGCCCTTGGGTGTTCAAGGGCGGCTTTTTTATTTAGGAGGAAGAACTATGTGCGAAAAATGCAAGGGTAAGTATTACATTACGACCCCTATTTATTATCCCTCTGCCAAGCTCCACATCGGCCACAGCTACTGCACCGTAGCTACCGACACCATGGCCCGCTATAAGCGGCTCCAGGGTTACGATGTCATGTTCCTTACCGGAACCGACGAGCACGGCCAGAAGATCGAGGACAAGGCAAAGGAAGCAGGCTGCACTCCCCAGCAGTTTGTGGATAACATCGTGGAAGGCGAGGCAGGTGTTAAGGATCTGTGGAAGCTGATGAACATCTCCTATGACCGCTTCATCCGCACCACCGATGACTACCATGTTGCCGCCATTCAGAAGATCTTCAAGAAGATGTATGACAACGGCGATATCTACAAGGGAACCTACAAGGGCAAGTACTGCAAGCCCTGCGAGTCCTTCTGGACGGAATCCCAGCTGAAGGACGGCATGTGCCCCGACTGCGGCAGACCCGTTGTGGATGCCGAGGAAGAAGCCTACTTCTTCAAGCTCTCCAAGTACGCAGGTCGTGTCCGTGACCTGCTGGTCAATACCGATTTCCTGGAGCCCCGCAGCCGCGTCAACGAGATGGTGAATAACTTCATTGATCCCGGCCTGGAGGATCTCTGCGTGTCCCGTACCTCCTTCACCTGGGGCGTGCCTGTGGACTTCGATCCCGGCCATGTGGTCTATGTTTGGATCGACGCTCTGTTCAACTACATGACTGCCCTGGGCTTTGAGAACGACAAGTACGATGATCTGGCTGCCTTCTGGCCTGCCGATGTCCACTTCGTGGGCAAGGAAATT
>JAZQQD010000025.1:0-5472 GCA_045628895.1 Faecousia sp. | reverse complement strand
CCTGGACCTGATTGGAAAGCACTATGCCGACAAGTACAATGATTACTTCGCCGCCGTTCTGAAGGGCACTCTGTTCTCTGTCGCCGTTGATGGCAAGGAGACCGGTACCTTCACCCTGTAATTTTCAAAGGAGGTCCACATTATGTCTAATCTGCTTGCGTTTTGTTTTGTTTCACACCTTAATAATACGCCAACGCCCGGCTCTTGTACAGAGTCGGGCGCTGTATTTTTGCGGGCTGCAACCGCAATCTGATGCGCATAGATTTTGGCCGTAGTCGTTGCATTGGCGTGGCCAAGCTCATTTTCTGTGGTCACAAGATCCACACCATTGGCAATCATCGTAGAGGCAGCTGTATGACGGAATGCATGGGGATGAATGTGAGGAAGTCTATAAGCTGCGGCGGTAAGATTGATTTTTCTGGAGTTTATGCTGTATGTATCATATAAGTGATGTACCAAAGGCACTCCGTTCGCAGAAGATTACTGTTTTTTAGCTTTCAGCCCGTATTCCGGGAGCAGGCAAAGGACAATACCGCTGATGACAAGGCTGATACCGCAGTAGATCATCATCTTATCGAAGTCACCGCCTGCGATGCCGCTGATTATGTAGGAGGGGAACAAGTACATAGACAGGTTACTCACAATATTCAAAATGCCGTTCACCGTGCCCAGAAACTCTTTCTTGACCGTAGGCATTAAGCCGGGAACAGTCTTGACGATGGCACCGCCGCCACCGATGCCCAGCGCAACGACAACAAAGCACATGCAGGTAGCACTTCCGGTCACATACCAGCCGGCGATGGCCGCAATACCAGCCACCACACCCAGGAAGATATAGAAGGGTCTGAAGCGTCCCACCTTATCAAACAGGATCGGCAGAACCAGGCAGCTGGTGAAACCGGCAATCTGGAAGATAGAGCTGTACAGAGTTGCAGTCACTTCAGAGGTGTTTTTGCTAACTTGCAGAGCAGTGACATAAAAACTGTTGATGGCGTAATTGCCGCCGAAGAAGAAGACCATACCAAAAATCAGGATCCACAGATAACGATCCTTCAGCACATGCTTTACTTCGGCAATGGGGAACGATTCCGAAGTGCTGGTAACCCCCTCAGGAACTCTGGCAAAGGCAACCCACACCAGGAGGCTGAGGATCGTGACCAATGCACTGCCTGTAAAGGCACTTTCCAGAGTCGGGAACAGGGACACGGTCAGGGTACCCAGAGTTCCACCGATGGCAGAGCCAAAGATCATTGTTCCGATAGCCGTACCGGCCTTTCCCTGTTCAAACCAGAGGAGCAGGAATTTGATGCCATTGCTCATCAGGGCCGTTAGGCCGATGCCAATCAGGAAGTTGCAAATGAATAATACAAAGAAAGAACCTGCGAAAATTCTGCCAACAGCACCGGCAGCACCCACAACCATCGAGATGGTGTTGACATGGACCAGGTTGAATCTATCCGCTGCAATACCAAGGAACAATGCGAGAATAGCGCCGCAGAGGGAAGAAACCGAGGCGAGCTGACCAATTTGGGCCGCACTCAGGCCCATTTGGGAAACCAGACGTCCACCCAGACCGGCGACCTGAATAATGCTCCCCTGGAAGCCCAGACAGGCGAAGGCAATAACCGCCAGCTGGAACCATTTATTTTTAATTTTCATATCAGTACCTGCTTTCTAAATGTAGTAGATCAATTCCGAAAAACCAGGGCGTGCCATGGATAGGCGCGCCCTGGTTTATCCGGTAGGATACTCACACGCCGTAACTATTTTGAGTTTGATGCACTGCGTGGTTGATTAAGCAAAGCGATGGGGGATGTTTTCAACATCAAAGGTTTCGTTCCGATAGCTCTCGTCAAAATAGGGGAAAGCTGCAATCTGCGCACGGATGTTCATCTGCGGCTTGCCCGGAGTACCCCAAACCACAGTAACCTCATTGCCCACGATTGCCTTCTCCGGCTCAATGAAGCCCATAGAAATCATTCGGCGATGATAGTAGTCCTGAATACGGCCGGAGCTGATGCCAATCTGGTGGCCGTCCAGCATTACCTTGTCTGCACGGCGGGAATTACCTTCCGCCTTGTGGTTGTAGTACATGTCAACAGAGTAGCGGGCAAAATCCTCCAGCGGTTCCACATCCTGACCCATGAACTGCGTTGCGTAAACCTTGGCAATGTCCTCAGGATTCCAAACCAGAGTGACAGGAGTCTTGGTGGGATTCTTTGCGATCTTCTCCAGTGCCTCCTTGCCCTGGAACTCATGGTTGAACTTCACCAGATTGCCCCAGCCCACATCATAGGGGGTAAAGTAGTGAGCGCTGGCATCGTCGCCGCAGCTGCCAATCCACTTAATATCCTGCATAGGCGCACCGGAACCGGCATAGCCCACATTCATGTATTCAAAGAGGCCGGGATCGCTCTCTACCGGGTAAGAATAGTGGATATTCTGGTTCGCATAGCCAGCCTGGGTATGGTTAATGCAGTAGGCAGAGACGCCCAGAGGCCTTGCACCGTACTTCTTACCTGCCTCCTTGATAATGCTGTATACAGCACCTGCTTCGTCCATGGGGCCATGGACCTCGTATCCCAGGGAACCGGACATACCCAGCCGCAGAATGCGCATGTCCATGCCGTGGATCTTTACCATCTTATGGCGGCCAAACTTCAGGTCATGCAGATCGCACTCGCAGGCATCTTCCATAATCTCCAGAGACTTGGGACCATCGATCTGGAAAAAGTATTCGTTCACAGGCTCGGTGTGGACATTCAGGTTGCTGACCTTAGCGTAATAATCGATAACCGGTGCCAGCCAGTAGGTGCGGAACCGATTCTCGGAAACCTTCAGGATAACGCCATCTGCCAGCATATAGCCGTCTTTGTTGCAGATGATGGCATGGCGGCAGCCATCGTCCTTCAGCTTTGCAAAGTCGTTATTGACACAGATGGAATTCAGAAATGCCACAGCATCTTCTCCGCAGATATCACTCACGGGTGTCTGCAGCAGGGAGATGCCAATCCAGGCGCTCTTTCTGCATGCCAGAATCTCCTCCTGGTCGCCGTAGTACTGATACGGGAAGTACACGCCGCCCAGATTGACCAGGGTAAACGTGTCCTCAAAAATCGGACTGCCGATGTTCAGAATGCTTCTCTCATCCATAATGTAATGCCTCCGTTAAAATTTGTTTTGGGTTTGCTTCCACTCAGATGATACCAAACCGCTCACCGGAATTCATCGTCACCATGTACCAATAATTCGGGCAATACTTCAAAAAAATGTAAATTATCAACAAGCAGGCTATTGTGCATTTCGTACAATCGTGATATGATAGCGTTATCATATCCTGTTGTTTCTTATCATGTGACAAGGAGGCCGCTATGAATCTGACCATTCATGTAATCAATCTTGCTTTTGAAACCCACATTGATCAGCATCGAATTCTTCGGAGTTCTATGCGCTATCAGGGATTGGGGTTCATCGGCGGCACAGAAATCCAAAATAACCGGGTCTATGTCGTCTCACCGGAACAAGTTGAACATGTTCTGGATGCCTCTTGTATTATTTGCACATCAGCCACAGAGACAGCCTTGGAACAGCTCCGCCACAGTCAATGTGACTATGTAGTTTTGGACGGCTCCCTCTCTGTGGGGCAGGTCTATGAATACGTGTCCGAAACATTCCAGACATATAATCTGTTTGAGA
Source organism: Faecousia sp. (assembly GCA_045628895.1). Lineage (GTDB taxonomy): Bacteria > Bacillota > Clostridia > Oscillospirales > Oscillospiraceae > Faecousia. The sequence goes on along the minus strand of JAZQQD010000025.1, from coordinate 1,776 downwards.
GCAAACTCCAGTTGGCGCTGGCCTCCGATCATATTATCACTGATTATCTGAATGTGATCAGCAAAACCTTCCATGCTGCAGTACTCTTGGTGGATCAGCATTTTCGAATTCTCGGCCATAACACAAACATGGATCGGCAGGAGTACCCCATCCATGTGTATGAATCCATCCAGAAAAACTATTGTTCCATCGATTCACTGAATACAATCGAAAAGCATGTGGACTACCATAAGTATGCTACTGCCACTGAGGCACTGTTCACAGATGTTCCGCCTTTTGAACGGTACATCTGCGTAAACCACCTGCAAAACGGTATTCGAAAACTTACGCTTTCTGTCCATGAATGTCAGAATCACATTCTTCGGCCGGAATGGGGCAGTATCTTTGAGGACACGCTGAATCTGTTTGCTCGATTTTATAAGCCTAATATCGGCATCTTTGGCGGCCAGTTATTCCGTTTAATCACAGCGCTTCGCAACAGAGAATCTTATATAGATGAAACTCTTCAGTCAGAGATGAAACGACGTCTTTGGGATGTAGATGATTATTATCAAATCTTGTATATCCATTTGAGCGACGATGTTGTGGAAAAAGGGTTGACCGGCATGTTTTCCAACCTCCTGCTGGATCAACATAACGACAGCATCACTGATGTTTTAGGAAATGACTTGATCCAACTGCTGCACCACGGTTCCACCATGCCGAGTAAAGATAAGTTCATCCCATCAGATGCACTTGTATCACTGCTTAAGACCTGGAAGCTTTCCGTGGGTGCCAGCAGCACATTCCGATCTCTGAAGACTATGCCGGACTATCTGGAATACGCACAGTATGCCAATGTGTACTCTGCCAGGCAATCACGTGTCATTGCATTTTATAATGATATTGTGATCGACCATTTCCTGGATCAGCTTCAGGCTAACCGCACCGATGTATTTGCACTGTGCTCTCCTTATATTCTCCGGCTCCGCCAGTATGATCAGGAGAACAGCACCAGCTATTTACAGACAATGTGCGTGTATCTTTCCAACGAGCGGCATCTGGTATCTTCTGCCCGCGCACTGTATATTCACAGAAATACGCTGGTTGCCCGACTGGAAAAGATTAACGAACTTTTTGGCGATGGCAATATCGACGACAGCAGCACTAGGCTGCACATGCTGTTGTCCTGTATTCTGCTTTTGCGTGGCAGAAGCACCTGATATGTCGCGCAACATAAAGACAAGGTTTATTCTTCTTGATAGTAAGCTGCATGAGGTTGTCAAGACACTGGAAGCCAAGAACGATCCCAAACGGTACAAATCCCAAATCACACTGGCGAAACGCCGGATCGAGGCCTTCACAATTGCAGCCGACTTGATTCAGCGGGAGATTTCAACATTCGAATAAAAGTCGAATACCCCTTGGGAGGATCATTATGTGGCAATGTCCCAAATGCGGCAGAAGCTTCAAAAATAACGGGCAGGATCATTACTGCATCAAGCCCAAAACGATTGACGAATATATTGCGGGTCAGGATGTTGATAAGCAGGCGGACTTGAATCTGGTTCGGAACACACTGAAAGCGGCACTGCCGGAAGCGGAGGAACGGATCTCCTGGAGCATGCCCACTTACTGGAAGCGGCACAACATTTTGCATTTCGCGGCATTCAAAAAGCATATCGGCTTCTACCCCGGCCCGGAAGCCGTGGCGGAATTTGCGGATCGCCTGCAGGACTACAAAACAGACAAGGGCACCATTCGGATTCCCTACGGCAAAGTAGACACCCAGCTGCT
>JAZQQD010000024.1:0-5889 GCA_045628895.1 Faecousia sp. | reverse complement strand
GAAGGTATTTTGCCGTCGAGCCGGCAAAATTGACAGTCCAACGGACTGTCAGATCTGATCGGGTCGAATCCCTTCCGGTAAAAAAATAAGAACACCATCTTTTGGATGGTGTTCTTATTTTTTGGTACACCGGAAGGGACTCGAACCCCCAACCCTCGGAACCGGAATCCGATGCTCTATCCATTGAGCCACCGGTGCATCAGCTTCAGTATTATAGCAAAATGGGATGGGTTTGTAAAGGGGAAAAGGAAAAAATTTTCTTGTGGGAGCAGCAAAAGTCTGGGGAAAAAGGTTGTTTTCCGGGAAGTGATATGTTATAATTCCATTTACATGTAAAGAGTTGATCCCAAACAGGAGGAACCCCTATGGCAGATACACAGAATTTTCGCACAGCTTTCAGCGGTTTCAACCGTGAAGATGTGGTGCGTTTTATTGAATCTCTCAATAATAAGTATAAAACGACAGAGGGCGAACTTCGTGAGGAAGTTGCCCGCCTGGAACAGGAATTGAAGGAAGCCCGTAAAAATGATACCGACGTGGGCGAGTTGGATGCCTGCCGCGCGGAACTTTCCCGTCTGGAAGCAGAGGCTGCGGAAAAACAGGAAGCCTACGAGCGGAAGATCGCGGAGCTGGAACAGCAGGTGAAGGAACTTCGGGAAGCAAAGGTTGTCAAGTCCCGGGATCTGGAGCAGGAAGAGCTGGAAATCTACCGCCGCGCAGAGCGTACCGAGCGCCTTGCCAAGGAGCGCGTCAAGCAGATGTATGTTTCTGCCAATGGTATCCTGGATGATGTGCAGCAGCAGATGAAGGATCGCAGCCGAGAGATTTCTCAGACTGTGGATGAGGTTGCTGTGAAGCTTGTTTCTTTGCAGGATGTTCTTGGCGGCAGCGCGGGAATCGCCGAAAATGCCGTGGAAGCATTGAAGGCATTACATTTGGATCAGGACTAAAAGGAAGGGTGCATACGTGGTATGCACCCTTTTGAGGTATTTAAAATGAAAATCAGAAAATCAAAATTTTATGATTCTTTTCGCTGCATCGCATCGGCTTGCCCGGATAGCTGCTGCCAGGATTGGGCGGTAACCATTGATGAAACCAGCCGGAAGCTGTATCTGTCTCTCCCCGGTGATCTGGGGGATATCCTGCGTCAGAATATCATGGAAGAGGAGGGGGAAACCATCCTTCAGATTCGTTCTGACGGCCGTTGCCCTATGTGGCGGGAGGATGGCCTCTGTCGGATCCAGGCGGAACTGGGAGAAAATGCCCTGAGCTGCGTATGCACTCAATTCCCGAGACTGACCCATGATTATGGGGATTTCCGGGAGTGGGGGCTGGAGCTTTCCTGCCCGGAGGCAGCAAGACTGATTTTTTCCTCTTCCTGGGAATGGACGGAAACCGACACAGCAGAATCGGGAACAGGAGAATATGACGAAGACGTCATGGACATTCTCAAATCCACCCGAGAGACGATGATGGATTATATTCGGAATCCGCAGTATACGGTTGGGGAGGCCCTTACGGTTGCTTTGATGTACGGTTACCATGTGCAGGCGATGATTGACGGAGAGGACACCGCTGTATTTGACGCTGATGCTTCCTTGTCTGCAGCACGGGAAGCGGCAAAACCCTGGGATGAAAGAAATATGCTTCCGTTTTTTGAAGAACTGAATATTCTTCGCCCCCGTTGGAAAATGAGATTAGAAAATCCGGAAAAGACAGAAATCTGGGATGAAAAAATCAGGAATCTGGCTATTTATTTTCTGGATCGGTATTATCTGCAGGCAGTTTCGGATTTTGACCTTGTGTGCCGGGTGAAGCTGATGGTGATCTCCTGTCTGGCGATCCGCTGCCTGGGCGGGGACCTTGTGCAGACGGCACAGGAGTACTCTAAAGAAATTGAAAATGATACGGAAAATCTGGATGCCGTTCTGGATGCGGCCTACCGGGAACCGGCCTTTGCCGATGTCCGTCTCCTGGGTTGTCTCCTGGAAAAAACTGGGGGTTAACCGTTGCATTTTCGTTTTTCCGTTGTTATAATGTAAGAAATTTTCATAGGAGGAATCACTATGTCTGAAAAGAAATTGCTGCAGCGCTGCGATATCGCTGTGGAAGATACCTGGGCAACCGAGGATCTCTTTAACAGCGACGAAGCCTGGGAAGAAGCTCTGGCTTCCATGGAGCAGGTGAAACAAAAGGCGGTGTCCTATGCCGGTCACCTGTGTCAAGATGCAGCTACCTTGTATCAGTATCTGGTAGAACTGGAGGAGAGCAGAGAACTGGCTGCTCGCCTTTCCTATTGTAATCGGAAATCAGATGTGGATACCCGTGTGACCAAATATCAAGAAATGTGCGGACGGTATCGGGGCGTTCTGGTTTCGCTGGACGCAGCAACCAGTTTTGATAAAACCGAGATCATGGCACTTTCCGATGAGGAGCTGGAGGCTTTTTTTGCTGCAGAGCCCAAGCTGGAACGCTATCGCCGTTATCTGAATAATATCCGCCGCAAGAAGGCACATACCCTGTCCGAGGCTGAGGAGAAGCTGCTGGCTTCTGCCGGTGAAATGGCACAGGCACCCTATAATATTTTCTCTGTTTTCTCCAATGCAGATATGAAGTTCGCCGATGCCGTGGACAGCAAGGGCGAGAAGCATCCTCTGAACCAGGGCAACTTTATCGCTCTGGAATCTTCTCCCGACCGGGTGCTGCGTAAGAGTGCTTATGAGAGCCTGTATGCCAGCTTCGGTGCCAGCAAGAATACCGCTGCTGCTATGATCGATGCTCAGAATAAGCAGCTGAAATTCTATGCACAGGCCAGAAAGTATCCCGGAGCCGTGGAGGCTGCTACCGATAACAACCAGGTTCCCACTTCCGTTTATACCAATCTCATCGAGGCGGTTCATCAGAATATCGATAAGATGAACCGGTATATCTCCCTGCGCAAGAAGCTCATGGGTCTGGACGAGATGCACTTCTATGACCTGTATACCGCTCTGGTTCCCGATGCCGATGTGACCATTCCCTTTGCACAGGCTAAAGAGACTGTCTATGAAGCTCTGGCGCCTCTGGGCGAGGAGTACCGTGCTATTCTGAAGGAAGGCTTCGAGAACCGCTGGATCGATGTGTACCCTAACGAGGGCAAGCGCTCCGGCGCCTATTCTGCCGGTGCCGGTGTCCATCCCTATGTGCTGCTGAACCAGACCGATACCTTAGATTCTATGTTCACTCTGGCACATGAAATGGGTCATGCCCTGCACTCCTATCTTTCTTACCACACCCAGAACCCCATTGATGCCAATTATGTGATCTTCGTTGCTGAGGTGGCTTCTACCTGCAATGAGGCTCTGCTTATGGAGTATCTCCTGGGCAAGACCACCGATAAGCGTCAGCGTGCTTACCTCATCAACCACTTCCTGGATCAGTTCCGCGGCACCCTGTACCGCCAGACCATGTTCGCCGAGTTCGAGCTCATCATTGGCAGACTGGTGGAGGAGGGCAAGACCCTGACTGCTGAGGTTCTCTCCGATGTTTACGGTAAGCTGAACAAGTTCTACTACGGCGAGGATATCGTTGTGGACGAGCAGATCGCCGGCGAGTGGGCAAAAATCCCCCACCTGTTCATGAACTATTATATGTTCCAGTATGCTACCGGCTACAGCGCAGCCATTGCCCTGTCCCGCAGGATCCTCAAGGAGGGTAAGCCTGCCGTTGAGGATTATCTGAACTTCCTCCGTGGCGGCTGCACCAAGACTCCTATCGAGCTTCTCAAAGGTGCGGGTGTGGATATGACCACTCCCGATGCGGTGAACTCTGCTCTGTCTCTCTTCGGCGAATTGCTGGATGAGATGGAAGCCCTCATGGCATAAGCGAAGATGGAAGAACTGTTTTTACCGACCCTGCATACCTTTGCCATGAATAATATCTTCACAGGATCTTTGGGACTGTTCCGGTTTCGGGCAGCACCCAATGTGATCATGAAAACCCCGAAAGAGGTGGACATGGAGCAAAGCACGATTCATGTAGAATATTGGCACGGCCTGTTCTGCTATGAGAAGAGCACCATGGAAGGGGAAGAAACCTTTCCCATGACAGAAGAGGGAAGATCAGCCATGAAAAAATGGCTGGAGGATCGTATCTGAAACCTTCGAAAAAGTATTGACTTTTTCCAAAATTATGCTAGAATAGCGAAGTAATATGCAAAGACAATGCGGAAATAAAGCGCAGGGATTGCTCTTAGCGAGAGGGGAACGGTGAAAGCCCTCGGCAGGAAATGCGCAGGCCACTTCCAAGTCGCCCGGGATGACCGGGACGGGAGCTCCCGTTACAGAGCAGTTAAGATACCGAAGAAATTCGGTAATTAGGGTGGTACCGCGATTCACCTCGCCCCTATCATGGGGGCGAGGTGTTTGTTTTTGAGTTTTTTAGGAGGTAAGAAAAATGAATCCCAAGCCTTACAGCGTAAATGAGCTGCGTGAGATGTTCCTCTCTTTCTTTGAGAGCAAGGGCCATCTGCGCCTGCCCAGTTTTTCCCTGATTCCCCAGAATGACCAGTCTCTGCTGCTGATCAACTCCGGCATGGCTCCTATGAAGCCCTATTTCAAGGGCGAGGTGGAGCCTCCCCGTCACCGCGTCTGCACCTGCCAGAAGTGCATCCGTACCGGCGATATCGAGAACATCGGTAAGACCGCCCGTCACGGCACCTACTTTGAGATGCTGGGCAACTTCTCCTTCGGCGATTACTTCAAGCACGAAGCCATTGCATGGAGCTGGGAGTTCCTGACCCAGGTGGTTGGCCTGGATGCAGATCGCCTGTATCCTTCCATCTATGAAAACGATGAGGAAGCTTTTGAGATTTGGAACAAGGAGGTTGGCATCCCTGCTGACCGCATCTTCCGTTTTGGCAAGAGCGACAACTTCTGGGAGCACGGCTCCGGTCCCTGCGGCCCCTGCTCCGAGATTTACTATGACCGCGGCGAGAAATATGGCTGCGGCAAACCGGACTGCACCGTGGGCTGCGACTGCGACCGCTACATGGAAGTCTGGAACAACGTGTTCTCCCAGTTCGATAATGACGGCAACGGCAACTACACCGAGCTGGTGCAGAAGAACATCGATACCGGCATGGGCCTGGAGCGTCTGGCTGTTGTCTGCCAGGATGTGAACAGCCTCTTCGATGTGGATACCGTTATGAACATCACCAACAAGGTCACCGAGCTGACCGGTGCTTCCTACGGCGTGTCCACCAAGATGGATGTGTCCCTCCGTGTCATCACCGACCATATCCGTGCATCCTCCTTTATGATTGCTGACGGCGTTCTGCCCTCCAACGAAGGCCGCGGCTACGTGCTGCGCCGTCTGCTCCGTCGTGCTGCCCGTCACGGCAAGCTCCTGGGTGTCAACCATCCCTTCCTGTTTGAGGTGGTGGAGACTGTTGTCCATGAAAATGAGGGCCACTATGGCTACCTCCGTGACCGTGCTGCTTATATCACCAAGGTTGTCAAGGTGGAGGAAGAGAACTTTGCCCGCACCATCGACGGCGGCATGAAGATCTTTGAGGAAATGCTTGCTGACCACAAGAGCAAGAATGAAAACACCTTCTCCGGTGCCGATGCCTTCAAGCTGTATGATACCTACGGCTTCCCCATTGACCTCACCATTGAAATGGTGGAGGACGAGGGCATGAGCCTTGACCGTGATGCCTTCGATAAGGAAATGAACGAGCAGAAGGTTCGCGCAAGAGAAGCACGTAAGGCTCTTGGTGACCTGGGCTGGGCCGGTGTGGAATTCGGCAAGGATGTGCCCGAGACCGAATTCGTCGGCTACGATCAGGATACCGCCGAGGGCAAGATCCTTGCCATCGTTGTGGAGGGTGAGCAGGCAGAGGATATGATG
>JAZQQD010000023.1:0-25762 GCA_045628895.1 Faecousia sp. | reverse complement strand
TCACGGAAGCGGTTGCTGCCTCGCCGTGGGCCTCAGCATCGTACACATCTTCATAATTCACGCCACTGACGGTCAGTCCGCCGGACTTGGTGATGGTCAGGGTGCCGGTCTTATAATCGACCTTGTAATAGCCCTGGATCTCATCGCCTGCGGGAGTGATGGTGTAAGGACCAACATTCTCACCAGCCACGCGGCTGAAGGTGTAGGTCAGAGTATCGCCGCTGAGGACGCCGTCCTCTGCCGCGGTAAAGGGGGGATCATCTGTGCCGTAGGTCTTGGTCTTGTTTTCTGCAGTAACGGTGACATTCTTATAGTAGTAGAAGATGATGTCATCATTCTGCACGGCTACGGTAAAGGTCTCAGATGCATCGGGATTGACCACGGTGTAGCCATCAACAGAGACAGGAGTCTCGGTCACAGAGGTGCCGAATTCTGCGGTATTCACAACCTTGTCAGTCGTTACAGTGGTGGTAGAATCCTTCAGGTAATAGTGAACCGTATAGGTCAGATCCTTCCGGGTCACCCACTGAGCGGTATAGGTTGCATCACCGGTGACGGTTTCGGCAACAGCCGGGTCGTAACCGTTAAAGGTGTAACCAGCCTTGGTAGGCACATTGATGGTTGCAGTCGTATCGCCGTAATGCTGGGTGAAGGAGGTCTTCTCGGAGGTGGTGGTGCCGCCGTTCAGATTATAAGTAATGGTATAGTCAATTGCTTTCCAAACAGCGTAGAGAACATTCTCGCCGACATTATTGACAATGCAAGTGCCGCCAAGCGCAAAGTCGACGGAGTTGCTGTCGCCGGAGGTCTTGCTCCAGCCGATCAGCTCGTAGCCGGTACGAGTGAAGCCGCCGCTTGCCAGAGTGACTCTGTCGTTGATTTCAATGCCGGTCACATCATTAATCTCGCCTTTGCCGCCGTTGGCGTTATACTGAACGGAAGTGACATTCAGCTTGTTGTTGTCGGTGAAGACGGGGGTAACCTTGATGACGCCATCTTCTGCCATGGTGGCTGCATCTACGACGAAGGTTTCACCAACGCCGACGGTAGTGCCATCCTTAAACTGCCAACCGGTCAGAGTCTTGCCGGCGGGAGTATAAGCAACGGAGGTAGGTGCAGTTGCGTTTGCCTTATCGGCATAGGATGCACCGGTGATGGTCTGGGTTTCGCCATTGCCATTCTCATAAACGATGGTCAGGGGGAAATTGCCGTTGAGCTTCCAGTTGGCTGTCAGCGCAACAACATTCTGCAAGCCCCACACATCATCGTAATAAGTTTCGGTGATCTTAGAGTCGTCGACGCGGGTGCCTCTGACAAAGGAAGAACCATCTTTATCAAAGGTCCAGCCGATGAAGGTTGCATCATCGCGGACAGGATCAGTGGGATCCAGATTCTGATTAAAATCAATCCAGAATTTGCCTATCTGGGGAGCTACAAATTCGCCGCCGACAGGATCCAAGTGAATCTCGTAGCTCTTTGCGCTCCAGCCTGCATAGGCTACCAGGTTGTTGGCGGGCATGGTCTGATCAAAATCAAAGGGAACCGTACCCGCGGTATCCTTAAACCAACCCTTGAAGACATAGCCTTCTCGAGAGCTGGTAGGCACTTTATCTGTTGCAGTTACATCGCCCTCGAAGAGAATCGTCTTGGTGTCAATCGTTACCCGTGTGATCGGGTCTTGGAACTCGATTGTGTAACTTTGACGCTTGTTGTAAATATGAAGCTTTGTATAGTCGCTGACAGAACCTACACTTTCAGTGAAATCATCTGTCAGTTTAGATTCGTGATAACCAACTGCTTTAAAGCCTGCAAACTTATCTGTAATGCTAAAAGTGCCGCCGCCGCCTTTGGTTTCGATGAGGCGACCATTTTCTACGGTTGCAGTAGAATATTTTCCGTCCAGTCCCTGAAGTACCTGATAGATCGTAGTTGAACCGGCAATCTGTTGATTCAGGTTGAATTCTGTGCCGCCTGTCGGGAAAATGAAAGCATCCAGGTAGGTCATGGTGGTAGAGTTCCGACCAGAACTATACCTCCAACCGTATTGTGTAGGCCAACCGGTGTAGTTCTGACCATTCTTATTTTTGCCCGCGGTCAACTTCTGCCCGTACAGTCCCGTATAAGAGTGATCCACTCCATCCCAAGTTGTACTATTACCTACTATGAAGTTGATGGTCATGACGTTCCGGTCATAGTAGACATTCAGAACAGTAGAGCCATCAGCTGCGACCTGCTTGGAAGAATCGCAGGTTTCATAATGGAAACCGGTAAAAGATTTGTTCTTATCGCTGTTCTCAACAGAGACCGTTGCTCCTGTTTGAGCAGTCTTTACAGCGGCACTTTCATAGTCATATGTCTTGGTGGCTGTATCATAGCTATCGTTGATGGACTGCTTCCAGATGATCACGGTGTACTTGGCCTGAGCCGGAGTGAACTTGGCATACAGGGTAATATCACCGGTCAGCTTACCATTCCAGGAGAACATATTTGTGCAGGCCTCATCAGTATACCAGCCGCCGAAGTCGTAACCGGTCAGATTGGTGCTCGGAGCGTCGGTCGCCACGAGAGTGTAGTCAGCCGCATAGTATCTTGCACCAACATACTGCGCGTCGGATGCCACATTAAAAGTGATCTTGTAGGAATCCACAAAGGTGGGGGTCAGGGAGATGTCGGCATTGACACCGGAGATGCTGCCGCTCTCGCCGTAGCTGTTGGTGCCGTCCGTCCAGCCATTGAACTTCTGAAGATCAGAGTCGGGAACGACGGTGACGCCGGTCCAGGATGCGGTCTCGCCGGCTGCAACGGTGATCTCGTTGACACAGGTGGTTCCGTCGGTATCGAAGAACTTCACGGAGTACAGCTTTGCCCACTTGGCTGTTACGGTGTAGGAAGCATCTGCGGTGACTTTCCATGTCTCTGTGAAGTCGACCTTGTCCTCACCGATGTACCAGCCCAGGAACTTGTAGCCGTCCTTGACAGGTGCGGGGGTGGGCTCAACCAGCGTGTCTCCGTTCTGGAGCTTCTGAACGCTGGTGGTGCTGCTGCCGCCTTCCAGGCCAAAGGTATAGCCTTCGAAGGTAAAGGTAGCAACCGGTGTGCTCTCGGGTTCTACCGAGAGAGGTGCTGCGGGGCCTTGATTCTCCTCGCCGTCATCTTCGGTCTCGTCGCCAACAGGGAAGAGAGACTGGAAATTAACGGAGGGAGAAAACACGCTGCCGCCTGTTCCATCGGCAGGTGCTGCCAGTGCATTGACAGGTACCATAGAGAATACCATGACAAAGACCAGAAGCATTGCCAATGTTTTTTTCAGCTTTTCAAACATTGTATTTTCCTCCTTGGTTTCTTGCTCTTTTCAGCAGGAACTGCGCTTGGCTTTCAGAGCCTGACGCATCCAAATGACTTACAAATTTATACATTCATCCGACGCTGCCGCCGGCCTTGAAAAGGGATCAGGCTTGCACTTCCACGCGCCAGCTGTAAGTATAATTCTCTTCGGTAATCTCGAAGGTGTAAGTCTGACCGTTGGCATTTTCTACTGCCTTCCAGGTCTCACCCTCGTCAGCGCTGTACTGCCACTGGAAGGAAGGAGTCTCACCCTCGTATCCGGTCAGCTTTGCGCTCAGTTCCACTTCGGTGCCGAAACCGGTAAACTCGCCGCCGACGAAACCCACCACGACCTCGACGCTCTTTTCCACAGCTTCTTCGGCGGGTGCTTCTTCAGCAGGCTCAGCCTCCTCGACAGGCTCTGCCTCTTCGGCGGGCTCAGTCTCTTCAGCGGGCTCTGTCTCTTCGACAGGCTCTGCCTCTTCGACGGGCTCAGTCTCCTCAGGAATAGACACATACTCGGTAGTGCCGGCAGGTGCTTCCTGGGTTTCATCGATGCCGGTGGCCACGGTTTCGCCGTAGTTGGCATCGCCCTCATCCGTTGCTTTCAGGGTGTTGGAATGAGCCATTGCGAAGCCCACGACTACCACAGCCAGCAATACGATGAGGCAAATTTTCCATGTTTTGTTGCCTTTCATATTTGAAACCTCCTAAGTTTTATCTATATATGTATAGAATTTGTCTCTACCTATATAAGAGAGCGCAAGTTCAAAAAAAGGTTCAGATTTTCAGAAAAATTTTTAAAAATTTTTGAATATTTTTTCGCTTACCTGTTTCTCGAAATTTACAGCTTCTTTGCCAGCATATCCGGGTTGGAAGCATAGGTCAGCGCCGTGGTGCGGCTGATGACCTTATTCCGGTACAGATGCAGAAGCGAGGTATCCATCGCCACCATATCCTCCTTCTGAGAGGCATACAGCAAGCCGTCAATCTGGGGCACTTTATTCTCCCGGATCATGTTTCGGATGGCCGGAGTCACCGTCATGATCTCAAAAGCAGCCACCTCACTGCCATCCTCCGCAGGCACCAGCTGTTGGGAAACAACCGCCCGCAGCACCATGGAAAGCTGTGCCGCGATCTGCTTCTGCTGGTTGGCCGGGAACACATCAATGATGCGGTCGATGGTATTTGCGGCACCCACCGTGTGCAGAGTGGAGAGGATCAGGTGGCCGGTCTCCGCCGCCGTCATGGCAACATTGATGGTCTCATAATCCCGCATTTCTCCCAGCAGAATCACGTCCGGACTTTGCCGCAGAGCAGCCCGCAAAGCGGCCACATAGCTCTGGGTATCCACGTTGATCTCGCGCTGGCTGACAATGCTCTTGTCGTGTCGGTGGAGGTATTCCAGGGGATCCTCCAACGTGATAATATGCTCGTGGCGGGTATGGTTGATGCGGTCGATCATACAGGCCAAAGTGGTGGATTTTCCGCTGCCGGCAGGTCCTGTTACCAGCACCAGACCCTTGCGTTCATCCCCCAGCTTCATGACCTCCTCCGGGATTCCAAGCTCCCTGTAATTCGGCAGCCGGAAGGTAATAATCCGGATCACCGCAGACAGAGCTCCGCGCTGCTTATAGGCATTGACGCGGAATCGGGACAGGCCGGGAATGGCAAAAGAGAAGTCATCATCCCCCAATGTCAGGAGGGTCTGCATATCTCTTTCAGAGGCCAGGGCATAGATCTGCTTCACTAAGTTTTCCGTATCCGGAGGCAGAAGACGGGAGCCGCCGGAACCGGAGATTTCCCCGTTTTTGCGAAAGGACAGAGGCAGGCCGGCAACGATGAAAACATCGGATGCGCCATCCTCCACCGCATTTCTCAGCAGGGCTTCAAGCTCCATTTTCCACACCTCCCATGGGCATCAGCGGCAGAGGTTCCGACTCCGAAGGCTCCGCCACCGTAATAAGCTTCCATGTTTCGATCTCGTAGAAATGCTCCCCATGAGGCGTGAGGATCAGGCACACGGAAAGGGCCTGGGTATCGCTGACGGGGGTTTGCCAGGTCAGAAGATCCTCCTGTCGGGTCACACCCAGCGCAGAAAAATCTCCGTCAAAACCGGCTTCCTCCAGAGCCTCGTCCAGCTCGTCCAGCATCTGCTCGGCACGGCTGCAGGCATCGTAATACGTTGTCCGACGATCCGCCATGCGGCGGCTGTAGGCGGCATCGCTGTTGGCTCCTGCCAGGGAAAGTGCTGCAAAAATGACTAGACACAGCACCAGGAACACGACCAGCAATGAGGACAGACCTACGTTGACAAAGGGATTGCCGTGCTTATTGCGCATACGGATTCCCCCTTTGTACATGATGAGAAAGGGTCAGACCATAGACCGTTTCTCCCGTTTCTCCGATGACGGAAAGGGACGCCGTCATCATCTGTTCCTCCAGGGACACATGAATTTCCAGAGTGTCGGCAGAGGCATCCATAGGCATTTCTGCCCGGAAACCGCTGTCAGTCTCCGCCATGCTCAGGCCGGGAAAAACCTGGGCAAGCAAAGCCTTGGCCTGCTCCGGATCCTCCGCTGCGGTAATCACCTCGGCGCAGGAAGAGACGGTATTCACCGCCAGCTTCAGTTCCTTTGCCTCCCGGCTCTTGCGGTGGGAATCCGCAAACAGCTGCACACACACAGCGCTGGCAAGGGAGAAGAAAAGGACACTGATGACCAGTTCCAGCAGAAACAGATTCTGGGTACCGGCACGCGCACGCTGCTTCATTGTGCGGCACCTCCCTCACTGCGCAGGGCGACATAGGCCGATGCGCTCTGACCGGAATGGTCGGTACAGGTAAACAGCAGAAGGTCATCGCTGTAGGCTGTCATGGAAAAGGACTCCAGTTCCAGGATGGTCCGACCGGCAGAAAGAGGGATTTCCGTTCCGGCTTTCACGAACAGTTCCTTCAGCATTCCTTCATACTGATACACATAAGTGCAGTAGATTTCTCCTGCATAAGACTGCTCCAGAACCAGGGCATCCACGCCCTGCAGGGATTCCAGCCGGACACAGCCGCTGCTGTCTCCGCTGTGGATCTTCTCGCTGACATAAGACAGCGCCGTTCTGGATTCATCGTTCATAGTGGAATTCTCCACGGTGCTCCGGTAGATCTTTGCCGCGAACAGCAGAACCGCCAGAGCCGAGATGGCAAACATCAGAAGCAGAGCCAGGGGCAGCAAAATATTCACCATGTGATCCTGCCGCTCTCGACGCATCCTCTTCAGCTTCCCTTCTCAAGTATTGTTACATCCGGCAGCATGTTGCCGCCGCGGCTATGATAGTCCACAAAAAAGTGCTCCTCATCATAGCGCAGGCCGTAGTGCTCCTTCATGTAGCTGAGGGAATCGGGATAGGCTCCCTCAACGGCGTAGCACCAGGCAATGCAGCGATCCAGAGCCTTTTCCAGACTCTCCCGCTGCCGTCGGTTCGTTCCCGCCGAAACGGAATTCAGGGCCCACAAAAAGCCCAGCAATACCGCCAGAAACACTGCGGCGGAAATCAGAAGCGTCCGGGAAGACCGCTTCTTCTTCGCAAAACGGACCATAGCTTCGCCTCCTCAGATACCGGACATGATGCCCAGCAGGGGAAGCATGACGGACAGCAGAATGCTGCCCACGATGAGAGAAATACCGATGACCAAAGCAGGCTCCAACACTCCGAGAAGGCTGCTGAGGCTGTGGTCGATATTCTCCTGATACATACCGGCAATGCGGCGCATGGCCTGATCCAGGCTGCCGGTTCTGCTGCCGATGGCTGCCAACCGGGCGGGAACTCCGGTAAACACATTCGCATCATGCAGCACCTGAATCATATCTTCGCCGGCCTGTACCTGCAGGGAACAGGCAGCCAGCTTTTGGGCCGTTTCCGGGTCCTCCACCAGAGTGGACGCCAGCTCCAGAGCCCGGTCAGAGCTCAGGCCGCTGCCCAGGGTGAGGGCCAGACCGTCTGCGATTCGGCAGGCAGCAGTCTGGGCACGGAGGTTACGGGCAACGCCCAGCTTGCGGATCATCCCGATTGCGAACCGGGCACCGGAAGCAGTTTTACCGCACCAGAGGGTCAGTGCAGCAAGCATTGCCAGCAGGACTGCCAGCACCACAGAGTATCGGCTGATGACCGTGCCAAGGTTCATCAGCACCCGGGAAATGCCTGTCATTTCCGATCCCAACTGGATAAACACCCGGTTGAAAATCGGCATGACTTTTACCAGAAGCACCACGATCACCGCCACCATCATAGTAACCATGACCAGAGGGTAAGTCACGGCATTACGCACGCTGCGGCGCATGGAATCCTCGCGATCATAGTGCTCCGAAAGGCCGTTCATAACGGTATCCATCGTGCCGGTCTCTTCACCGATACGCACCATGGAAATAAGATAATCCGGGAATACTCCCGTCTTTTCCAGAGCACCGGAGAAATCACCGGTGCTGTCGGTATGCTCATACAGCGCCTGCAGGAGGCTCTGCTCACCGGGTTCCCGGGAGTCCTCCAGCATGACGGACAGGCCCTCCAGAGCGGAGAGGCCGGAGCCCAGAATCAGCGCCATCTGTCCGCAGAATCCGGAAAGCTCCGAATCCGAAAGCACACGGATATCCGCCTTTGCCTGCCGGGATTTTTGCAATGCAGCTTCCATGATAGCGCCTCCTCAATAAGAATATTTTACGATGTAATTGCTGCCGTCGCCCACATACTCCCGGACAGCCCGGGCATCGTTGTTGGCGGCCAGGGTAGGATCCATCAAAGACCACTGCTTTCCGTCAAATTGGATCACCTTATCGATCCAGCCCACCTCCGCAATATACACGCTGATCCAGGCATGATAGGCCTGACCGGAATAGCCCACCACCAGCTTAGTGGGGACTCCCTGTGCCCGCAGCATGGCGGCCATCAGAGAAGCATAGTCAAAGCAGACACCCTTCTCCTCCCGCAGAACCGCATCCACATCAGGGATATAGTCCACGGATATATTTTTAGCCTTTTCCTCATCATAGGTTATATGAGAGATCACATAGTGATATACCTGCGCCACGAAATCCAGATCGTCGGCAGACTGATCCGAAAGATCCCGGGCGAGGGAAACAGCCCCGGACTCGGCAGTAAACCAGACATATTGGTTTGGGTACAGGAAAGGCTTGAACTCATCTTCCAGTTCCGCAGAAATATCCGCAGAAAACAGGAGCGCGTACATCTGATCGAAGGCATGTTCAAACACATCCACATGATAGTCACCGCTGCCTCCGGAGATGGGAAAGGTTTCATATTCGCTGCCCAGCAGCGTATAGCTATAGACTGCGGAATCCGGTGCCGTGATCTGAACCTTGGCCTTATCAGCGCTTCCGCTGTAGCAGATCATCACATAGCCCTCTTCCAGATGGGAGGCATCGATGGACACACCGTCCCCCTCAGAAACTGCAACCCCGGAGGCTTCCGGTACCAGAATATCCGCATGGGTCTTCCGGTGGGCCTGCGCAAGGGGTGCCGTCTGGGGGCTGCAGGCTGCGGCAAACAGGGCAAAAATCAGGGCAGCCGCTATGCATTTACACTTACCCGTTTCCGCCGCCTCCTTCTTTTCGGTCAGTCCCCCTGACCCAGCACTACTACCAGCTGCAGTACATTGCCGACCTTATCTTCAAAGAAGACATTGATGGTCTCTTTGGGATACTCAAAATATACCTTTCCGGCTGTTTCATCCATTGCGATGGGCTCCAGCCGCTCTCCGCTCTCGGTCAGAGCGTAGGCCGCCTCATAGCGCATACCGAGGCCGTAGTCAGCCACATAGAACACCAGCTTGCCATCTTCAATGTTGTTTTCCAGCATAACAGGGGGATCCGTATCCACCTGTGTCACAGTTTGTGTTACCGTTGTCGTCTGATCATTCAGCAGCGTCACGGAAACCGTCATCTCGCCATTGCGGGAGGGACGAACAGAATACCGGTTTTCGCCCACCTCATAGACGGGCATGTTCACGCCGTCGATCTGGGCATTGACCCGCACGATGGGCAGGGAGCTATCCACTTCCACATCGTAGGAGGGTCTGCCGCAACCCACATCCTTTCCCTGCTGCATGGCCACACCGGGGGTAATAAACAGCAGGGGCATCAGCATGAAGGCAATCAGCACAATGACCAGAATCCCTCTCTGCAGGAGGAAACGTTCTTTGCGGTAGTTGCTGTAAGACTCCAGAATTTCCAGCGGGATCTTATTGGCTTCCAGATTGTTGGCCTCAAACGCTTTGGCAAGGATCAGATTGACCTTTTCCTTATCCAGCTCCGGAGTATGGTACTTTTTTCTCACAAGGTTTCCTCCTTTCCTCAGCGTTCGATCAGCAGACCGAGCTTCTCCCTGCCGCTGGCAAGATACCGCTTTACAGAGCTGCGGCTGATATCCAGCAGGCTGGCAATATCATCGATCTTCATCTCGTTATAGTAATGCAGGATAATGACCTGGGATTCGGAGAAAGGCAGTCCCATGATCTTCTGAATGATGAAATTCTTTTCATCAATCCGAACCACAATATTCTCCGGCTGATCGGCAGCGTTGGCCTCGGCAGGCAGCTCCGAAAAATCAACATCAGATACATTGACTTCATTTTTTCTTTTTTTCTGCATGGCAAAGCATACCCGGAAGGCGATCTGACTGAGCCAGGAAATAAACACCTTGGGATCTTTTAACGTCCGCAGTTTACGGAATACTACAACATAGGTCTCCTGCACGGCATCCTCGGCATCCTGTTCATCCCGGAGATACTGGTAGGCGAAGCGGTGTACTTTTTTGTATGTGGCCAGATACAGCTCGGCGAAAGCATCACTGTCGCCATTCTGCGCCCGTTCCACCAGGGAATTCAGATATTGATAGTCCAGGTTCCAATCTGCCACAAAACCACCACCTTTGTTGTTTTTTCTTTCTCTCTTTTTTCTATATTTCGCCCGGGAATTATTCGTAAATCCGGCGATTGGCCAGAGCGATGAGATCCGGCACATTGCGGATATTCAGAGAAGCATCCTCACGGAATGCCACGCCCATACGATGATGAATGGATTTGGTGCCGGCATTTTCATTATAGTCCTTCACCAGAGCATCCACCTTATGGATAAAAGCAACAATCTCTGCTTCCTCAGTCTGCTCAAAAATCGCCAAGAATTTATTGCCGCCGTTCCGGGCAACATAACACAGTCCCACGGAAGCATTATTCAGAATCTCGGAAAAATCACGAATAACGCCGTTGCCTGCCAGATGGCCGTGGAGCTCGTTGATCTCACGGATATTGGCCAGATCAATCATGATGCAGGCAAAATCCTCAGGGACAGGCTTCTCCAGATACTTCTCAATCATGGCGTCGGCGCTGAGCCGGTTTGCCAGGCCGGAAAGAGGATCGGAATGGACCGCATAGTCCAGCTCCCGATAATCCTTCTTGAACACAGAGGAGAAGTTGAAATCCAGAAGGATAAACAGGAAGGAGATTCCCAGGGTGATCCACAGCAGGATACATACCAGTCGGATGTGGGCATCCTGTGCGATCCGGTGGTAGATCTCGGAATTCATTACCACCAGATAGAAGCATACTCCTGTCAGAATAATATAAACAATCAGCTGAATTGTTTTCAGTCGTTCCTGCTTTTTCATGGTCAGATTCCTCCGCAGTTTCAGAATCGGCGGCATTGCCACCCTATAGTTTCCGCTAATTATACAAAGTAATTATATATGCAATCCAATCTAAAATCAACAAAAAATTCACCCGTTGGATGCAAAAAATACCGGCGCGAATTTCTCGCGCCGGTATACTTTTACTCCATTTTCCCGGTTACCACACTGTTGCGTTTCACCTTGGCCTGATACATCATTGCATCGGCCTGGCCCAGCATATCGGAAACCTTGCCGTTTCCGTGGATACCGCCAATGCTGATCGTCAGCTGCAGGTCCGCCTGTGTCTCCAATCTTGCCTCCGACACTCTCTGACGGATCATTTCCAACTTGGGTGCCAGCACACTCTCGGGCATGTTGCGGAACACCACCAGAAATTCATCGCCGCCGTAACGCACCAGCGCATCCTTGCTGCGTATGCAGCTGCTGATGGAAGCCGCAATGGTTTTCAACGCCTCGTCGCCGATCAGGTGTCCATAGGTATCGTTGACGGTTTTGAAGTGATCGGCATCCACCATGACAACAGCCAGATCTTCTCCTTCCGTCTGACTTAGGATCTCATCATAATACCGGCGGTTATAGACTCCCGTAAGGGAATCGGTGTACATTCTGCGGTTGTGGGCGGAGATAGCCTCCACCAGTTTTTCCTGGCCGCTGGCATCCATAAAGGTATCATCCGCAATCCGGGAGATCAGCTCCATAACAAGCGGTTTCTTTTCCACATCGACATACAGAGCCTGGACATAGAAGGTCTCATTGGGGCTGAACTTGAATTCCGCCTGGCGGGCCTGTCGGGAAACGACCTGCCTTGCAATGCAGTTGGCACAGGCTTCCGTGCAGCCCAGCATCTCATAGCAGCACTTGCCGGGAACCAGCTGACCGTTCTCCCCCACCGTAAACTGATCGAAGGTTTGAGGATTCACAAGGCGTACCGTATCATAGGTAAGTGCTGCGGTCTGCATGGCAGCTACCACCTGGCGCACCGACAGGGAACCCTGCAGCAGGTTCATCAGCCGCAGAGAAGGAGCTGCAGGAGTTGCCTTTCTACGCTCCTCCTCAGACAGGACCTCCTCCAGAGTACCTACACCGCCCAGAAGCAGAGTCCGGTCTTCATCAGCCCAGAAATAGCAGATGTTCAGCATAAAGTCCTGGGACTTTCCTTCCTTGGTAAGCTGCACCTGGGCAGTCACATTGGGATGCTCCGGAGTTACAGACCTGCACAGCTGCGTGATCTTTTTCATCTGCTCGATGCCAACCATTTCCAATAGGGTCTTTGCGCTTCCGGGAATGGCAAGCCGGGATTCCAGCCCCAGCTCCGCCGCCCCCCTTTCAGAGAGGATTACCTCTT
The DNA here is from genome assembly GCA_045628895.1 of Faecousia sp. Classification (GTDB taxonomy): domain Bacteria; phylum Bacillota; class Clostridia; order Oscillospirales; family Oscillospiraceae; genus Faecousia. The sequence goes on along the minus strand of JAZQQD010000023.1, from coordinate 13,401 downwards.
TGGAACCAAGATAATAGGTGAAGGTCAAAGCATCACTGCGTTCTTCAAAAAATGCCGCACGCTTCCTGTCGAATTCCATACGGTGCAGCAGTTCTTCCGCACTTTCAGGGATCTGATCGTTGGCTTTCATCTCACATTTCCTTTCTCCTGCGGGAGCAGGGTTACTTTGCGGTTTCAAACTAGGGTTTTCTGATCCTCATTATCAATAGCCATGCGGGATCTGCCCCGCCGCTTTGCCTCATACAAAGTCCGGTCAGCAGCCTCATAAAGCTTATTGAACGTATAAAGGGTGCTGCGGGAAATGGCAACGCCCATGGACAGGCTGGTGCCGCCCTCCTCATTGGAGAGCACGATATTGATCTTATCGCACAACTGCTGTGCACGCTCATGCATGACCGTCTCGGGAACCGACTTCTCAAAGAACAACGCTGCGGCAAATTCATCACCGCCCATACGGCAGGCCAGGTCATCCTTCCGCAGACCGCCGGTAATGGTCTGGGACACCAGGATCAGGAACTCGTCACCGGCCCTGTGACCGAAAGTATCGTTATACTCTTTGAAGCGATCCACATCCATCATCAGCAGCATGACACGCTTGTCGTCCCGCAGGAGTTTTTCCTCCACATCGCTGCGGAAGCTCTCGTGGGTCAAAAGGCCGGTGAGAGAATCGCACCGATATTTATCTTCCCAATACTGCAGGCGGGACAGGGCCTTGTTCCGTTCCTCGTTGAGCATGAGGCCAACAGAATAGGAGCCTGCGCTATCCGTAATGATGATCTCCGTCTGACCCGCCCGGCGTGCAGAATCGTAATACCGCTTGCCATAGCAGAACACGTAGATAACAGATCCATCCTTACGGAACAAGCGATGCTCAAAATAAGCCACATCACCGTCGGCCAGCTGTTCATTTACCAGGCAGAGATATTCCGTCCGATCCTCGGGCAAAATCAGATCTCTCTGGCTCAGCTTTCTTTCCGCCACATCCTCCCTGGTGTAGCCTGTCATTCTCACGAACTCATCGTCCACGGATATAATACAGTTAAACTCGTCCAGCACATACCGGGAGTAGCGAACAGGGTGCACCCGGTTCTGGCTGGGCTGCTGCAAGGGACGGCTCTCCGGATGTACTGCCTGGTCTTTCTCTTTCTCCTGCCTATCGGGAGACACAATTTCCTCAGTTTTCAGGAGCTGGAGCAGTTCTGCCACAATACCCGGATCAAACTGAGTGCCGGCACAGCGACGCAGCTCGGCACAGGCCTCTTCCTTGGACAAAGCTGCCCGGTAGGCCCGGTCGTTGATCATGGCATCATAGGCATCCACCACAGAAATGATACGGGACAGCAGCGGAATGCTCTCCTTGCTGAGTCCGTCCGGGTAGCCCTTGCCATCCCAACGCTCATGATGATGCAGGATCATATCCGCAATATGTCTCAGCTCATTGGAGCTGCTGGCAATCTCATAGCCCTTATGCACATGGGTTTTCAGCACCGTCCATTCGTCGGAGGTCAGCCTGCCCGGCTTATTCAGAATCTCCAAAGGAATACCGATCTTGCCGATATCATGGAGCACACAAAGCAGAGAAAGGTCGCTGAGCTGCGCATCCGAAAGCTCCAGCCTTCTGCCCAGGATCTCACCCATGCTCTGGGTACGCTTCACATGAGCCTCCGTATCGTTATCACATTCCTGCAGAGCACGGATCAGAGATGTCATGAGAGCGGAATGGGATGAGTTTCGATCCAGCAATTTCTTTGCCTTCATGCTCATTTCCGCATTGCTGATTGCCTGCATCACATCCGGCTGCCACTGGTCCACCATGCTGACAGCTGCCTGCACATGAATGGGGTCACCCACAGAATTAACCAGGCCCGGAGCCGTCTGAACATTCTTCAGGTACTCCAAAGCAGCTTTCTCTTCGGTATAATGGCACAAGGCAATGAGACAGGCATCCATACCGCGAACAAAATAAGTGTTCTGGGGAAAATGCAGTTTCATAGCCTCTGCCAGATTTTTGATGGCCTGATCGCCCTCGGCATGACTAAAGCGGCTATTGATGCTCTGCAGTCCGTTAATATCACAGACAGCCACTGCCATGGGATATTCCTTTCGCTCGCCCCAGGCTGAACGGAAATTTTCCCAGTTATGGAAGCCGGTCAAGGGATCCGTGGCGGAAACCACATCCGTGAACACAAAGAGGCGGCCCATCAATGCAGCACGCTCATTGAGCATGGGACGGTAGTCGCACTGCAGCGCAGTGGACTCACCCTCATTTTGAGGAAAACACTGAAACAGCAGTGTCTTATCATAATTTGCAGGATCAATAGAGATCCCGCAGCTTTTCATGAAGCGGCGCATGGAGACGCCTTCCTCCATAGGAACCCCCGGAAGCATTTTCTTTGCCCGCTCCGTACACATCAGCAGCTTGTCCTCGTAGTCAAACAGGACGATGCCCTGACTGATGCTCTCCATCATTTTATTCCGCAAGGGATTCAGCATGCCTCGCTTGGGGTAAACGAAACAGGACCAATAGAACACAACCTCTGCCAGGCTATAGAGCCAGATGGAATAATCCAGGAAGGAAACCAACGTATTCTTGGGCCAGTACAGGTACACGGCATTGCAGCTGATGATGACCAGCATGCCCACCGTAGAAAGGACATAGGGGTTCTTGTAAGATGCCGGTGCCTTGAAGGCCTTCAGGATCAGGTGCACAAGGACGCTTACGACCAGCAGATAGCTGAAAAGCAGATGCAGGTCATAGAGCAGCAGCATATCATAGGTATACTGAGCAAAGGGAGTAGGCCGGAAATCATAATGCAGAGCAATCTCCCAGAAGGGGTTGATCATAAGGACCACGCAATCAAATACCATATAGGTATGGAAGAGCCTGTACTCCATCCGGCGCAGCTTCGATGTTTTCTCACCGGTAAACTCTACAACGAAATTCAGGAGGTACCACAAGGTCAGATCGATGCAGGCAAAATAAATACTGGAAAAGAAGGATACCCAAAATTTCTCCATAGGAAAAGTGCTGATGACATAGCTGATGCTGACAGCAAAGGCACCGATGCATGTCTGTCCCAACAGGCGTCCTCGCTTGTTTTTCTGGCCATAGGATTTCTTGGCAATGACAAGATCAACCGCCATGATCAGAAAGGATACCAGATAAAACGGTACGGTAATATCCACTGGACGCACTCCTCCTTGCTTTGTATTTACCCGGGCATTTCCTGCAAGCGGGCATGTCATGTTAGTCTAATATTCTCATTATACTATCGGAAAATGCAAATTGCAATCCCAAGCAGTTTCTTTTTATTGTCCATTTTTCCTGTTTTTCGCAAAAAGGGAGGCATAATTGCCTCCCTTTTGTTTTTGTTTTTAAGGCAGAATCTTCTGCAGCACCTCTGCCTCCGGCAGGGGTTTGGAAAAGAAATAGCCCTGGATCAGTCTGACGCCCCAGGATTTCAGCAGTGTCATCTCCTCTTCCGTTTCCACGCCCTCGGAAATAACATTGTAACCCAGGCTCTCCAGTACGGAAACGATACTGCTGTAAAAATTGGATACCAGCGGATCCGTGCAGACACCCCGCAGCATGGAGCGGTCCAGCTTGATGCAGGAGAAGGGCAGCTTCATCACCGCATTCAGATTGGAATAGCCGGAGCCGAAATCATCCAGGCAGAGCTTGATGCCTTCCCTGTGAAATTCCTCCACAAGACGGTACAGCCGTTTGCTGTACTCCGTGGCCACATTCTCCGTGATCTCAAACTGGATAAAGCTCGGGGGAATCTGATACTCGTGGATCAGTCCGATGAGCTTCTGGGTGTGACCGGGCTTCAGCAGCTCGGCGGGAGAGAGGTTGAACTTCACATTCCACAGTTCATCCATGAGCTCCGGATGACGGCTGACAAAGCTGCAGAGTCTGCGGAACTGCAGGACTCCCACCTCAGATACACGGCCGTTACGCTCGGCAATATTGATGAATACCTCTGGAGAGACCGGCCCCAGGGTAGGATGCCGCAGGCGGCTCAAAGCCTCCAGGGACACATATCCGTTCTTCTCCAGAGAGTACACCGGCTGATAAGCCAGCTCAAACAGATCCTGCTCAATGGCAGTATTCAGATAGCGCTCGATCTCCTGCTCATAGCGGAAGCCGGACAGGGTCTTCTCATCATCCTGCATCATCACCAGTTCATCCAGATTGGGTGTCAGAGAAATGAGATACTCAATATAAGCCTCCAGATTATCCGCTGTTTCCAGTCTGCCTGCATCCTTGATGCCGCAGATCACGGCCGGAAACCGCAGATTTTCACCCTTGACACTGAACAGGCTATTGAAATACACCTGCAACGCTTCCCGCTGTTTTTCATACTCGGCAAGAGTTGTGGAGATGAGGACATACTGGTTTCCCCCGGTACGGAACACACGACCGCTCACGCTGAGCTCCTGTAAGTACTCGGCAACCTGCATCAGCAGGTCATCACCCCAGCTGGTACCCAGGGTCTTATTCACCTGCTTCAGATGGCGCAGCTCCACGGCAATCAGATGGATCTTCCAGGGTTTTCCGATCTGAAGCTTCATCCACTTCCGGAAATATTTCTTATCCAGCACACCTGTTAGGTGATCCGTATAGGCGCTGGGATTATTGATGGTCAGATACAGCACCAGGATGCCCACGGCGATACCCAGGCCGGTGGTCAGCAGCCCCGTCGCCGCCTGAATCACAACGCTGATCACCTCAATGAGCATAAACTCTACAATGACCTGGAACTGATCTCTCTCCAGTTCTCCCAGGTGGATGATGCTGCCCACGAGGCAGATAATGCCATAGGCAACGGCATAAATATAGGTCAGCAGATACCAGCTGCCCCGCCAATAATTACCTGCCTCATCGAAATAAAACAGGAAGCCGCCCCAATAGTTGCAGATCACCGCCGCAAGCATACAAGAGGCAGGGATCACGCTATTCAAGATGAACTTATGGAGTTTGCTTTCGGAAATTGCCCGGAGAGACTGGGTATAGCACAGCATAGCGCAGGGCATCATGACCTGCAGGACATAAAATACCGTCAGCACCAGCTTTGCAGTTGCCGCAAGCTGGGGATAATCCCCGGAAATCAGCACTGTGCTGATCATATCGAAGGTCACATCCAGAATACCTACGACAATAAAGAAGGAAAACAGGCGGCCGTTGGCATCCGCAACACGGCGACGCTTCACAAAGTGAAGCAGCAGAATGAACAGCAGTACCAGAGCTACCATCAGGAACTCCATTCCATACAGTCTCATGTTCTGTTTTCGCCTCCTTTATGCCCGTACATATTTCTGTCAGCCTCATATTTCCATTCACTCATGCTCTTTACCGAGCCATCCGGACGCCGCAGATAGCTGACACCTCTGGCAAGAAAAAGCGGAAGTCTGGAATCATGGCTGAAGTTTTCAATTTCACGATCCAACGCAGGAAACAGTTCGCTTTCCACATCCGTAGGATCCTTCAAGATAACGCAGAATTCATTGCCGCTGATGCGGTAGCACTTGCCCACCCTGCCGAACACATGCTCAATGCTTCGGGCGGCGGCAATGATCAGCTCATCTCCGGTGTTATGGCCAAATTCTTCATTGATCTTCTTCAGGTGATTGACATCTGCAAACACCAGTGCAGCATTCTCACCGGTGCCCATCTGATTCTGAAGCTCGGCAAGATCCTCCTCAAAGGCCCGCCGGTTGCCCAACCCGGTCAGCTGGTCTTCCAGCGCCAGACGCTGATAGATCTTCAGTTCTGTCTGATCACGGAAATTCCGCACAACAGTCAGCACCGTTTCATTGAGGATCATGACACCGAAAATCAGAATACCAATCTCAAAGATCAGATCGTAACAGGTGATCTCCCACGCCCAATAAAGCAGGATGGCCAGAACGCCGCTGGCACCCAGAGCAGCAAATGCCATCAGCACCGTATAGATCCCCCGGCGGGCATTTCTGCGATACTCCAGAATCAGGGTCACAATGCACGTCATTACGCCCCCCACCAAAAGGATGTGGGTGACGAACAGCATCTGGATCATGGTGTACACATGGCTCAGCACCAAAATCCCCTGCACCAGCGCATTGAGGTAGAACAGGAAAAGAAACACATCCAGGATCTTATACTTTCCCATTCCCACAGTATTCCGGATGAAATGTACCATAGGAACCGCCATCATCATAAAGGCATAGAAGGACATCATGGTGATCAGGGCTTTCTGGGAAACGAATATCCATGCAAGAGTAGAATCTGACAGACACCACAAGGCACTGATGAGGAAGAACATGGCAACATCCACAAACCTCGGATCAGGGATTCTGAGCCAGTTCATATACAGGCCTACCGTAAAGGCCAGGAAGCTGCCGAACAGCATGGCAAAAACGATCACAAGCATGGGTATGGATTCACTGCAAACCAGCTTGATCAATTCCGTATTGCCTCCGATATACACCACCGGGATTTCACTGTCCTCTTCCAGCGTGTATTCCAACCGCAGAGTTCCTTCCTGTATCTCCTGAGGCAGCATACCGGCACAGATCAGCTTGCCTTTCATCTGGTTGTTCCTGGGGAACACATCATCGGAATAGCGGTAAAGGAGCATATCTCCCATATACATCCGAAGGTTATATTCTGCCGCTTTGGTTCCCAGCATAAGGCCGATTTCCATCTGGCTGATGCTGTCGTTATACAGCACAAGGCTGCCGTTTTCATCGGGAGAAAGCACAGCAGGCAGCTCGGTTTCCACCCGCTGGCCATCCGCATAATAGTACCAGCCGTGAAGCTCCCGGGCACGCCGACTTTCGGCAAAGGAGTTAACCGTTTCCATTTTTGGGATCAGAATGGCCAGGGTCACAATCACCACCATCAGGAGGAAAGCTTCCAGCGCATCCCTGATCTCTCCGTATTTCTGCTGCATTCTCTCACCTCGAATCTACCGCATTTTCGCAAAGCCTTCCGCTCCGCTTCCTGCGATGAATAAAAATTCATTTTTATACAAAGTCTATCATCCGCCGATTTGTAATACTTCGGGGATTATATTCGATTATAGCTACCGCATCCGGGATTGTCAAGTTTTGGAAAAAACAAGGGGTTTTTCCCAATTTTGAGAAGCTAATGTCTTTCGTGATAACAAAAAAATCCCGACAGTTACCTGTCGGGATTTTGGATTACACTTCCAGATCCTTGCCTGTGAGGAGCTTGTAGGCCTGCAGATACTTTGCAATGGTCTTATCCACGATCTCCTGGGGCAGCTCCCAGTTATGCTCGTTGCTCTTGAGCCAGTCGCGGGCAAACTGCTTGTCAAAGCTGGGCTCGCTGTGGCCGACCTCATATTCATCGGCGGGCCAGAAACGGCTGGAATCGGGGGTCAGGATCTCGTCACCCAGGACGAACTCGCCGTTCTCATCCAGGCCGAACTCCAGCTTGGTATCGGCAATGATGATGCCCCGGGACAGAGCATAATCTGCGCACTTCTTATACACGGCAATGGTGGTGTCGCGGAGCTTCTCGGCATACTCACGACCCTTACCGGGGAAACGCTTCTCCAAATAGTCTACGCTCTGCTCAAAGCTGATGTTCTCGTCGTGGTCGCCGATCTCAGCCTTGGTAGAGGGGGTGTAGATGGGCTCAGGCAGCTTCTGGCTCTCCTGCAGGCCCTCGGGCAGCTTAATTCCGCAGACGGTGCCGTCCTTCTTGTAGGATGCCCAGCCGCTGCCGGTGATGTAGCCGCGAACGATGCACTCCACAGGCAGCATGGTCAGCTTCCGGCATTCCATGGCCTTGCCCTGGTACTGGGGCTGCTGGAAAAACTCGGGCATCTTGCTGTTGTCCACGGTAACCATGTGGTTGGGGACGATGTCGGAGGTCAGATCGAACCAGAACTTGCTCATCTGGGTCAGAACAGCGCCCTTCTTGGTGACTGTGTTCTTCAGAATCACATCGAAGCAGCTAATGCGGTCGGTGGCAACCATAATAAGAGTCTCGCCGTTATCATAGATCTCGCGGACCTTGCCCTCTTTCACGGGCTTCAAAATATCCATATTATTTATATCCCCTATTCAAGCGGCAAAGCCGCAGTTCTTCCCCTATATTTTACTGCAAACAGCAGTAAAACGCAATGATTATTTCATGTCTCGCACATTATCTTTTGCTTTCAGAAACCGTCATTGCGAGGAGCAGCAATACCGGTTTGCAATGGCTTTTTTGTTTATTCCATTAGTGGTGTTTTGCGCGGTGGTTTTTGATGGCTTCAAAGGTTTCATCGGAAATATCGTGCTCGATCTTGCAGGCATCGCTCATGGCGATTTCCTGGGGCACCCCAAGGGAAACCAGAAGTTCCGTCAGCATGGTATGCCGCTCATAGATCTTCTCGGCAACCTTTCGGCCTGCCTCGGTAAGGGTCAGCCGACTGTCCTTTTCCATGACAAGATAGCCGTTCTCCTTAAGAACACCCACAGCGCGGGACACACTGGGCTTGGAATAACCCATATATTCGGCAACGTCGATGGAACGAACGCTGCCCTGCTTGTTTTCCAGTATCAGAATGGTTTCCAGATACATTTCACCGGATTCCTGAATCATTTCGCTGCCCCCAAAACTGTGGTTTTCCACTAGGATAGCACATAGCCGTCCATTTTGCAAGGCAGAAAAACGCCTCCCTCAAAAGAGGGAGGCGCAAATCTTACTGAAAGTACTTCACAGCAGCTTCGAACATCTTGATTTCGTACTGACCGGGAACATTGCGGTACAGGCCGGAACCGATACGCTCGCTGTGGCCCATCTTACCGAATACACGGCCGTCGGGAGAGGTGATACCCTCGATAGCCATCATGGAATCGTTGGGGTTGAAGTGCACATCGGAGGTAGCGTTGCCGTCAAAGTCCACATACTGGGTAGCGATCTGACCGTTTGCAGCCAGCTGGGCAATGAGCTCGGGAGATGCCAGGAAGCGGCCTTCGCCGTGGGAGATCGGCACATTGTAGACATCGCCCACATTGGTAAGTGCCAGCCAGGGAGACTTATTGGAAGCAATGCGGGTACGGACGATGCGGGACTGGTGGCGGGCAATGGTATTGAAGCTCAGAGTGGGGCAGGTATCATCGGTGTCGATGATCTTACCGTAGGGCACCAGGCCCAGCTTGATGAGTGCCTGGAAGCCGTTGCAGATGCCGCACATCAGGCCATCCCGGTTCTCCAGCAGATCGGTAACGCCTTCCTTCACCGCAGCGTTGCGGAAGAAAGCGGTGATGAACTTGCCGGAGCCTTCGGGCTCGTCGCCGCCGGAGAAGCCGCCGGGGATGAATACCATCTGAGCGGTCTTCAGTTCCTCGGCAAAGTGCTCAACGCTGCGGGCAATGCCGTCGGCGGAGAGGTTATTGATGACGATGATCTCAGGCTCGGCGCCGGCATCCCGCATGACCTTGGCGGAATCATACTCGCAGTTGGTACCGGGGAAGGCAGGGATCAGCACCTTGGGCTTGGCAATCTTAATCGCAGGTGCCTTACGGGTGGCAGTCTCATAGGAATAGGTTTCGATCTTGCCCTGGGTCTGAGGAATGTTGCAGGAGTAGACACCCTCCAGCTTATCCTCATAGACGGAGAGAATCTCGGAAGCCTGGACAGTCTCGCCCATGGCGGAGAAGACAGGCTCTGCGGTGGTCTCACCGATGACCATGCCAACGGTCTCGTCTCCGGCCATTTCCAGCAAAAAGCTGCCGTAGCACCAGCCGAACATGTGGGTAACTTCCATGAAGTCGGCAAACTTGAAGCCCAGCTTGTTGCCCAGAGCCATCTTCATAACAGCTTCAGCAACACCGCCCATACCGGTGGTATAGGCTGCCACGGCCTTGCCGGAGCGGAGAAGCTCGGTAACGGTGGCGAAATTCTTCATAAGGGATGCGGTGACAGGCAGACGATTCTCGTCAACCTCTGGCATCAGCAGGCAGACCTTATGGCGGGCAGCCTTGAACTCGGGAGAGACAACATCGTCGGTCTTTCCGGTGGTGACTGCGAAGGAGACCAGGGTGGGAGGCACGGAGATATTCTCGAAGGTGCCGCTCATGGAGTCCTTGCCGCCGATGGCGCCAATGCCCAGCTCCATCTGTGCCTTGAAGGCACCCAGCAGAGCAGACAGGGGCTGACCCCAGCGCTTGGAATCCTTGCCCAGGTGTGCAAAATACTCCTGGAAGGTCAGGTAAACATCCTTGAATTCCGCGCCGCTGGCAACCAGCTTACAGACGGATTCCACAACGGCGGTATAAGCGCCGTGATAAGGGCTCTGCTCGGAGAGATAGGGGTTGTAGCCCCAGCTCATGAAGGAGCAGTTACCCGTGTGGCCCTTTTCCACAGGGATCTTCTGCACCATGGCCTGGATGGGAGTCAGCTGCTCTTTGCCGCCGAAGGGCATGAGAACCGTGCCGGCGCCGATGGTGGAGTCGAAGCGCTCGGAAAGGCCGCGCTTAGAGCAGATATTCAGGTCGGAGGCCATCTTCTTCAGGTTCTCGGTGAAGGTGCCCTCTGCACGGGAGGTATCGAGGTTGGGTGCGGCAGTCTCCACGTTGATGTGCTTCTCAGCGCCGTTGGAGTTTAAGAACTCGCGGCTGATATCCACGATGTTCTTGCCGTTCCACTCCATGGTCAGGCGAGGCTCCTCGGTGACCACAGCTACGGGACAGGCCTGCAGATTTTCTTCCGCAGCAAGAGCCAGGAAGGCTTCTACATCCTGCTGCTCCACCACAACAGCCATACGCTCCTGGGACTCGGAGATGGCCAGCTCGGTGCCGTCCAGGCCCTCGTACTTCTTGGGAACCTTGTTCAGATCGATGTGCAGGCCGTCGGCCAACTCACCGATGGCAACGGATACACCGCCTGCGCCGAAGTCGTTGCAGCGCTTAATGAGGCGGGAAGCCTGGGGATTGCGGAACAGGCGCTGGAGCTTACGCTCCTCGGGGGCGTTGCCCTTCTGAACTTCTGCCCCGCAGTTTTCAACGGAGTGAGAGTCGTGAGACTTGGAGGAGCCGGTTGCACCGCCGATGCCGTCGCGGCCGGTGCTGCCGCCCAGCAGGATAACGATATCGCCTGCGTCGGGGCGTTCCCGGCGGACATTGTATTCGGGAGCGGCAGCGATGACCGCACCGATCTCCATACGCTTTGCGGCATAGCCGGGATGATACAGCTCATCGACAATGCCGGTAGCCAGACCGATCTGGTTGCCGTAGGAGGAATAGCCTGCGGCAGCGGTGGTGACGATTTTCCGCTGAGGCAGCTTGCCGGGAATGGTATCCTGCACGGGCACGGTGGGGTCTGCGGCACCGGTAACACGCATAGCGCCGTAGACATAGGAACGGCCGGACAGGGGGTCACGAATGGCACCGCCGATACAGGTGGCAGCGCCGCCGAAGGGTTCGATCTCGGTGGGATGGTTGGGCGTCTCGTTCTTGAAGAGCAGGAGCCAGGGCCCTGCCTTGCCGTCCACTTCCACTTCCATCTTCACGGTGCAGGCATTGATTTCCTCGGACTCGTCCAGCTTCTGGAGCTTGCCGTCCTTCTTCAGAGCCTTCACGGCGATGGTTGCCAGATCCATGAGGCAAATAGGCTTATGGGTTCTGCCAAGATCTTCACGGGTAGCCAGATACTCTTCATAGGTCTTCTGAACCAGAGCATCCTCGAACTTTACATCATCGATGATGGTGCCGAAGGTGGTATGGCGGCAGTGGTCAGACCAGTAAGTATCGATCATGCGGATCTCGGTGATGGTGGGATCCCGATCCTCGCTGCGGAAATACTCCTGGCAGAAGGTGATATCATCGATATCCATAGCCAGACCCAGGGTCTTGATCATGTCGGCCAGGCCCTCACGGTCCAGATTCAGGAAGCCTTCCACGGTGGCAACCTCGGTGGGGATGTCATATTCCATAACCAGGGTAGCAGGCTTCTCAAGGGAAGCAAGTCTTGCTTCCACGGGGTTAATGACATACTTCTTGATCTCTGCCACTTCGGCCTCGGTCAGCTCGCCGTAGAGCACATAGACCTTGGCGGTGCGGATCAGAGGACGCTCGCCCTGGGAAATGATCTGGATGCACTGAGCAGCGGAGTCGGCTCTCTGGTCAAACTGACCGGGCAGGTACTCCACGGCAAAGACTGTGCCTGCATTCTCGGTATCCAGCTCCGCAGACACCAGATCCAGCTGAGGCTCAGAGAACACAGTCCCCACTGCATAGTCGAAGAGCTCCTCGGTGATGTTCTCGGCATCGTAACGGTTGACCAAACGCACATCCTTGAGGCTGGTGATGCCCAGCAGGTTGTTGGCATCATTCAGAAGGGACTTGGCCTCGTTGGCCAGTTCCTTCTTCTTTTCTACAAAAATACGATAAACCATTCTTATTCCTTTCCGGCCTTCAAGGCTCTTGCGCCAATATCATGGCGGTAATAAGCGTTGTCGAAATGGATCTTTTCTACCATGCCGTAGGCAGCATCGATGGCAGCGGGCAGAGTATCGGCAATGGCGGTGGCACCCAGCACACGGCCGCCGGAGGTGACGAGAGCGCCATCCTTCAAAGCAGCGCCGGCAATGTACACACTGCCGCCCAGGTCACCGGTGATGGGGAAGCCCTTCTGGTACTTCACGGGGTAGCCGTTGGACGCCATAATCACGCAGCAGGCATTCTTATCAGAGAATTTAACCTCGGTCTCTGCCAGGGTGCCGTTTGTGGTTGCCTGCATGATGGTCAGCAAGTCGCTTTCCAGCAGAGGGAGCACCACCTGGGTCTCGGGATCGCCGAAACGGCAGTTATACTCAATGACCTTGGGGCCACCCGGAGTGATCATCAGTCCGAAGTACAGGCAGCCCTGGAAGGTTCTGCCCTCGGCATTCATGGCGTTCATGGTGGGCAGGAAAATCTCCTCCATGCAGCGCTTTGCCACATCTTCCGTATAGTAGGGGTTGGGAGCCACGGTGCCCATACCGCCGGTATTGAGGCCGGTATCGTTGTCCCCTGCCCGCTTGTGATCCATGGAAGAGATCATGGGCACCACGGACTTGCCGTCGGTGAAGGACAGAAGGGAAACCTCGGGGCCGGTGAGGAATTCCTCAATGACGATGTTCTCGCCGCTCTTGCCGAAGACCTTGTCCGCCATCATAGATTTGACGGCATCCATGGCTTCCTGTCGGGTCTGGGCGATGATAACGCCCTTGCCCAGAGCCAGGCCATCGGCCTTGATGACAGTGGGGATAGGAGCGGTTACCAGATATTTGAGGGCGGCATCCATGTCGTTAAACACCTCATACTGGGCGGTGGGGATGCCGTATTTCTTCATCAGATTCTTGGAGAAGACCTTGCTGCCCTCGATGATGGCGGCATTGGCCTTGGGGCCGAAGCAGGGAA
>JAZQQD010000022.1:0-3404 GCA_045628895.1 Faecousia sp. | reverse complement strand
TGGCCCACAGAACGACAGGGCTCCGACCCGACTTAGTTGCAGCCACCAGTGCAAACACTGGTGGCAACCATAATTGGCCCCCGAAGGGGGTCAATGCAAATCGAGCCCGGTTAGCGGCACCGCCGCGCACCGGGTTGCTCTTTTTGATGGTGTAGCCAGCTTCAGAAAAGACATATTGGCCCCCTCAGAGGGTCAATGCAAATCGAGCCCGGTTAGCGGCACGACATCGTCGCGGACTACGTATCGTTCAAACTGGCATTTCTTTTGAAATGCCAGTTCAGTGTGTCAAAAAAAGCCAGAAATCCGTCATTGCGAACCAGTGACCGATGTCACTGGTGTGGCAATCCGTAACTTAAAACCTGCAGTTTTGCACCAAATGCGGTTAAAAACGAAACATTTTGGAGAACGGATTCCCACGCCAGTGTGCGCACTGGCTCGGAATGACCAGTTTTTTTGACAGTCTCAAACTGGCATTTCTTTTGAAATGCCAGTTTTCATTCACTTCGTCACTCCTCCTTTCCAAACCAAACCCGCTGCGCTTAGGTTTGATTTGGTTAAGGGGAATCGTAACCGGAAACACAAACTCCCACTTGCATATCCCATTGGAAACGCTTATGATAGATGCAGAAAGAATTTCCGTATTTTCCATAGGAGGATCATCATGTACGATGCAGCCATTATCGGCGCGGGGCCTGCAGGCCTGTCTGCCGCCCTCAATTTAAAGCTTCATAATAAGAATGTTATCTGGTTCGGTTCCCGGGATCTCAGCGAAAAGGTGGGAAAATCCGAGGAAATTGCGAATTACCCCGGTTTTTCCGGTATTAGCGGACAGAAGCTGAACGAGCGCTTTACCGTCCAGATGGAAGAAATGGGCCTGGAGCTGACGGATAAAATGGTGACCAATATCATGGCCTCCAAGAAGGGCTTTATGCTGCTGGCGGATAACGAGATGTACGAGGCAAAGACGCTGCTTTTTGCCATCGGTTCGGTATCTGCCAAGGGCGTGGCAGGGGAGCAGGAACTGCTGGGCCGGGGCGTCAGCTATTGCGCCACCTGCGACGGCTTCCTGTACCGGGGTAAGACCATTGCCGTGTACTGCGGCTCCAAGCGCTATGAGCATGAGGCTGTGTACCTTGCCGGCATGGCGGAAAAGGTGTACCTGTTTGCCGCATATCCCGATTGCGATATTTCTCTGCCCAATGTGGAAAAGCTGGAAAAGCCCATTCGCGGTGTCCAGGGTGGACTGCGTGTTTCCGGTATTTCCCTCAGCGACGGAACGGAAATCGAAGTGAGCGGCGTGTTCTTCCTGCGCAGCGCGGTGGCTCCCGCAACGTTACTAAAGGGACTTGCCATGGATGGCCCCCATATTGCGGTGAACCGCAGCTGCGAGACGAATATCCCCGGCTGCTATGCGGCAGGAGATTGCACCGGCAGGCCTTATCAGATCGCCAAGGCCGTGGGTGAGGGCAATATCGCTGCTCATGCCATGCTGCAATATCTGGCAGAAAAGGAATAAAAAATGCCCGCAAAGCATCTCTGCTTTGCGGGTGTTTTCCTTTTTTATGCCCATTCTTCCTGTACGAACTTCAGGAAAGCGTCCTTTTCTTCCTCAGTGGAAAGCTTTGCGGTGAACATATCGTTGCCCATGTCCAGGGCCAGAGCCTCCGGCATTCTTTCCTGCATGACGATCTTGTCGCCGTAGGCAGCCATGATCTCGTCCTTATTGTGGACGTAGTGTCTGCCGTCACGCTGAGAAGCATAAACGCAGAAGAACTTCTCCCGGTTTTCATCCAGAGTAAGGTCACCGCCGCCGCATACCATGTCTGCCCACAGGCTGTAGCAGTCCACGGAGTTTGCAAAGTTGATCATATCCGGGGTGTAGCCGCCGGCAGGCCGCATGTTGACCTCCAGAGCGACGATATCGCCTTTCTTGCCCATGCCTTCCTTATCCTCGTTGAGGCGGAAGAATTCCAGGTGGAAGAAGCGGTTCTTTGCACCGAAGGCCTTGATGGTGCGGAAACCGGCGTCTTTCAGGTCTTCGGGTACTTCCTTGACAGTCCAGTAGGCTAGATGACCATTGGTGGCCACCACGTCGATCAGCGGGGTGGGGAAGTAGTTGGAGGTGTAGAAGATGGGGACACTGTCCTTGCCTGCGATGCCGTCGAAGGATACGATGGTGCCGTTGATAAATTCCTCCATGATATAGGGAACGGAGACGCCCTCGGCATAGAAGGCGCGGAGCTCTTCCTCGTTGTGGAGCTTGTAGGTGGCTTCTGCACCGCAGCCGTTATCGGGCTTGACCACCACGGGGTAGCCTACGAGATTTGCAAAGGCCAGACCGCCCTCCAGATCGGAGACCATGTGATATCTTGCCACGGGAACACCGGCCTTTTCGTAGCTGGCCTTCATCTTGGACTTGTACTTGATGTTCTCGATGAAGTCATCCTTGGCACCGGAGCAGATGTTGAAATCGGTGCGCAGATGGGCATCCATCTCCAGCCAGAACTCGTTGTTGGATTCCAGCCAGTCAATCTTGCCGTATTTAAAGGCAAAGAAGGCCACGGCCCGGTACATCTGGTCGTAGTCGGCCAGATTGGAAACATAATAATACTCAGTGAGGGTGTTTTTGACGTTCTGATCCAGGCCGTCATAGGGGCAGTCACCGATGCCCAGCACATTGACACCCCGCTTTTTCAGCCGGTCACAGAAATTCCAGTAGGTTTTGGGGAAATGGGGAGAGACAAAGATAAAATTCATAAAGCACACTCCTGTATTTTTATAACAAAACAGCTTCGTCCCAAACAGATTTGAGACGAAGCTGATCAATCACTGCTCCGCGGTACCACTCAACTTGCCGATGCTTCGGCCTCTTGTGCATATCGCCCCAATGGAAATATGCGGCAGGATAACGGCTGCCACCCGTTCATGCTTACTGGCCCAGGGCGTTCGGCTGACTGTTCCTCAGGGATATTCGGACTTTCCGCTGCAGCTGCCTTGCACCCTCCGGCAGCTCTCTGTATGCTTGGAAAACCTACTGGTCTGATTCATTACATTTGTCTGTAAGTATTTTATTCGACATTATTCTAACAGGAGAAAATGCGGTTGTCAAGAAAAAATTCCGCAACTGAGGAACAAATGCTTTTCACTTGCGGACGGATAGACGGGTAGAAAAAAGCCTCGCAGAGTTCGCCGCCGCAGCGGCGAAAAAGTTTAAATTATTTTCGGCCGCGGCGTGTACGTGGACGAAAATACCTTACAGGCTGCAAGTGTGGAATTTATTCTCTGAAAGAGAACAAATTATGCGCGCAGCAGACTGCACCCTTTTGTCAAAAAGCTCCGAAGGAGTTTTTTTGACAGTCTAAAAAGGGCAGGTATCTTTCGATACCTGCCGCTTTGCTGATGGT
>JAZQQD010000021.1:0-13359 GCA_045628895.1 Faecousia sp. | reverse complement strand
ACCGTAGGCTCAGGGTTCAAGTCCTTGTGCCCCTGCCATAAAAGCTCTCATCGCTTTCGCGATGGGAGCTTTTATAATTATTGGCATCACAAGGACTTGAACCATAAAATCCAACTGTCCGGTGGACAGTTGGGCAGTTCCGGCTGGACGGAACTGCTTCCTATATTTTGCGCAGCAAAATGCAAACAAGTCCTTGTGCCCCTGCCTTAAAAGCTCTCATCGCTTTTGCGATGGGAGCTTCTATTTTTATGCACATAAGAATTCGAAATCTTTCCATAATAAAGGTTAGTGTTCCGAGAAATTCAGCGGATGATATTGAAAATTGAGGGAAATTGTTCTTTGCAAGAAAACATTTGTGTGCTAATATAAATACAATCTTTTATTAAAGGAGTGCATTTTTATGCTTTTGATTCAAAACGGTCATGTAAAAACCATGGCAGGCCAGGAATTCGCCTGCGGCAGCGTCCTCATCGATGACAACGGAAAGATCGCCGCTGTCGGCGAGAATGTCAATGCTCCGGAGGGAACTCAGGTCATCGATGCCGGCGGACGTCTGGTCACTCCCGGTGTTGTGGAGGCCCATTGCCATATCGGTCTGGACAATGAAGGTATTGGTTGGGAAGGCCACGACTATAATGAGATCGTGGATCCCATTACCCCCCAGATGCGCGCCATTGATTCCATCAACCCCCAGGATGAAGCCTTTTCCAATGCGATTAAGGGCGGCGTTACAACTGCCTGCACCGGCCCCGGCAGCGCCAACGTCATCGGCGGCACCTTTGTTGCCATCAAGCTGTACGGCAAGCGTGTGGACAATATGATCGTCCGGGATCCTCTGGCTATGAAATGTGCTTTTGGCGAAAACCCCAAGCGCTGCTACGGCCAGGGTGCCAAGAAGAGCCCCATGACCCGTATGGCAGTTGCCGCCCTGCTCCGTGAGACTCTTTTCAAGACCAAGCGTTATATGGAGGATAAGGCTGCCGGCAAGAATCCTCCCTTCGATATGAAGCTGGAGGCCATGGAGCCTGTGCTTCGCGGCGAGATGCCTCTGAAGTGCCATGCTCACAGAGCAGATGACATTCTGACTGCAATCCGTATTGCCAAGGAATTCGGGGTCAGCATGACCATGGATCATTGCACCGACGGCGAGGTCATTGCTGATGAGCTGGCCAAGGAAGGCTTCCCTGCATTTGTTGGCCCCACTCTGGGCGGCAAGAGCAAGGTGGAGCTGCAGGCAAAGAGCTTTACCACTCCCAAGGTTTTGAGCGAGGCCGGTATCAAGGTCAGCATTATCACCGATGCTCCCGTGATTCCTCTGCAGAACCTGCCTATGTGCGCTGGTCTGGCAGCCGATGCCGGTATGCCCATGGAGGAAGCATGGAAGGCGATTACCATTAACCCTGCAGAGTCTGTTGGTATTGCCGATCGCGTCGGCAGCCTGGAGGTTGGCAAGGACGGAGACGTGGTCATTTGGACTGCAGATCCTCTGACCACCATCGGCGGCAAGGCTTATGTCACCGTTGTAGACGGCAAGGTGCTGTATCAGGCGGAGGCATAATATGAAGGATATGATGCAGTATTTTAAGGATACTGCCTATGTTCGTCTGGGCGGCAGCCCGGAGGAGCTGAAGGCGGCAGAGTATCTGGTTTCCTGCTGCAAGGAATTTGGCGGTGAAGCTGCTATTGAGACCTTCCCTGTGGATATGGCGACCCTGGAGACTGCTGAATTCTATGCTGACGGTGAAAAGATTACCTGCAAGGGCTACTGGAACGCCGGCAACCACGAGGTAGAGGCACCTTTCTATTATCTGCGGAGCCAGGATCCTTACAGCCTGTCTCTGTGCAAGGGCAAAATCGTCATGGTGGATGCCTATATGGGATATTGGCTCTACCAGGATCTGCTGGAAAACGGTGCGGTTGGCTTTGTGACCTATGACGGCAATGCCAATTATTCCGATGAAGATATCGATCAGCGGGAGCTTCGAGGCTTTGTCCACAAGGGCAATAAGATCCCCGGCGTGAACATCAATGCCAAAACTGCCATCAAGCTGGTAAGCAGCGGTGTGGCAACAGCAAAAATTGTACTGAAACAGAATGAGTATGTTGGCGAAAGCCGGAATGTGGTTCTGGATCTGCCTGGTGAGACTGACGAATACATTGTCTGTACGGCCCATTACGATTCCACATCCCTTTCTCAAGGCGCTTATGACAATATGTCCGGCAGCATCGGTATTCTGGGTATCGCGGAATACTTCGCCAATCATCCTCACCGTTACGGAATGAAGTTTGTGTGGTGCGGCAGCGAGGAGAGAGGCCTGCTGGGCTCCAAGGCCTATGTCGCGGACCATAAGGATGAACTTTCCAAGGTCGTGCTGAATATCAATCTGGATATGATCGGCTGCATCATGGGCAGATTCATTTCCTGCTGCACCTGTGAGGAGAAGGCTGCAAGCTATATTTCCTATTTTGCTATGGAGTATGGCTTCGATATGACTACCCGTCAGGATGTTTATTCCAGCGACTCTACGCCCTTTGCTGACTGCGGCGTGCCGGCTATTTCCTTTGCGCGTATTGCCCCCAATAATACTGCTACCATCCATAACAGCTATGATACCATGGCAGTTATGAGCGGAAAGCAGATGGAGGCAGATATTGATTTTCTGGTGGCATTTACCGATCGCATGGCGAATGCCAAGCGCTGCCCGGTGGAACGAAAGATCCCGGACAACATGAAGGATAAGCTGGACATTTACTTAAATCGTAAGCGAGCTCCTAAATAATTTGAATGCCCTTTCCGCACATCAGTCGGGAAGGGCATCTTTTTTCGGCACATTTTTCCTGCTTCCGGCATAGGCTAGGGTGGAATTATCCAAATGGAAATATGAGGTGGTTGCTATGAATACTTTGGGAATGCTTTCACCCGGACAGAGTGCTGTGGTTCGTGGACTGACAGCCACAGGAAGCATGGCAAGACGGCTGCAGGATTTGGGATTGGTGGAAAATACTTTGGTGCAATGTGTTGGGCAGAGTCCTGCCGGAGACCCCAGAGCTTTTCGTATACGCGGAGCAATCATAGCATTGCGGAGAGCCGACTGTGAGACAATCCTGGTGTAGCTTATGGGTTTGACAAGATCATCCGTTGGCAAAGGGGCGACAGACAGCAGAGAAGTCTTTGATTCCTGTATTGCGCTTGCGGGAAATCCCAATGTGGGGAAAAGCACGCTTTTCAATCATTTGACAGGAAGTAACGAGCATACAGGCAATTGGCCCGGAAAGACGGTGGCACTGGCCAGTGGTGTTTGTAAAATGGAAGACAGAAAAATACTGCTCACGGATCTGCCGGGTACTTATTCACTTTTGACCCATTCCCGGGAAGAGGAAATTGCAAGAGATTTCCTCTGTTCCGGGGAGGTAAAGGGCGTCGTAGTGGTATGTGATGCCTCTTGCTTGGAGCGAAACCTGAATCTGGTTTTACAGATAATGAGTATCACACCGAAGGTGATCGTTGCATTGAATTTCATTAAGGAAGCGGAAAAGAAAGGAATTGTCGTGGATACGGATGCCCTTTCCGAGGCGCTTGGAGTTCCGGTGATTCCTGTGGATGCCCGGGACGCAAAAAGCTGCCGCAGCTTCAAAAAATACTTATTGGAATTTCCGGTGAAGGATTTTCCGCAGGAGAAAGTGCAGGACGCGGAAAGTATCATTGCCAAGGCGGAAAAAATTGCCCAGGCGGTAGTAACACGGAAGGAAACGCCTGCATGGGACCGGGATATTCGTATTGACAGAGTTTTGACCGGAAAGTTAACCGGTTACGCGGTGATGTTTCTGCTCCTGATGCTGATCTTCTGGATAACCATTGTTGGAGCAAATGCACCGTCCGCAATGCTCAGTCGTTTATCCGTTGCCGTATTGGACCTACTGAGGGGACTGTGTCAGCGGTATCGTCTGCCATTTTGGGTGCAGGGGGCGTTTGTGGACGGTATGCTTCAGGTGCTGTTTTGGGTGGTTTCCGTAATGCTGCCGCCAATGACGATTTTCTTCCCTCTTTTTACGATTTTGGAGGATTCCGGGTATTTGCCCAGAATTGCCTACAACCTGGATCGCCCTTTTGCCTGCTGCCATGCCTGCGGAAAACAGGCGCTGACCATGTGCATGGGCTTTGGCTGTAATGCTGCCGGGGTAGTGGGCTGCAGGATTATTGATTCTCCAAGAGAAAGACTTCTGGCAATTCTAACCAATAGTTTTGTGCCCTGCAACGGAAGGTTTCCCGCATTGATTGCTCTTCTGACCATGTTTTTTGTAGGTTCCTCCGGTTGGGCATCCCTGCAGGGGGCTATGGGACTGGCACTTTTGATTTTACTGGGGATTGCGGCAACTTTTGCGGCTTCCTGGATTTTATCACGGACGATTTTAAAGGGAATGCCATCTTCCTTTGCGTTGGAAATGCCGCCGTACCGAATGCCTCAGATCGGCAGGGTTATCCTTCGTAGTATTACAGATCGCACGGTGTTTGTTTTAGGCAGAGCGGCAGCGGTTGCGGCACCGGCGGGACTGCTGATTTGGCTGATCAGTAATATTCAAATTGGCCAGGGGAGTGTGCTTACTTTTGTTACAAAAATGCTGGATCCCATTGCCAGGTGGTTTGGCTTGGATGGCGTAATCCTGACAGCGTTTATCCTGGGGATTCCTGCCAATGAGATCGTAATTCCCATCATGCTTATGACATATCTGCAAACCGGGACCCTGTCCCGCATGGAGGACGTTTCTGAAATTCGGAATCTGTTTCTCAGCAGCGGATGGACAATGGAAACGGCTGCCTGCACATTGCTGTTTTTCCTGTTCCATTGGCCCTGTTCTACCACATTACTGACGATCCACAAGGAAACAAAAAGTATCCGATGGACGGTTTTGGCAGCACTCCTGCCAACGGTATTCGGATTTCTGCTGTGTGCCTTGATTCATTTTGCTACTATACTTATTACCTAAAAAAGCGTTTTTCAATGGAAGAAAAATGTATGTGAAAGAAGTTCATTCTCTATTGATTTTCCTAAAAAAAGCCAGTAAAATATAGGGTATGTTTTGCTGGGAGGTGTCATTATGAAAAAGACATATATACCGGAAGGATACAAATGCGTCCTGAATGAATATGAAATTCAGCGCGGTATTGCTTATATTAAAGAGACGTTCCAAGAGGAATTCGCTTCTGCGCTGAACCTCAAGCGCGTTTCCGCTCCGCTGTTTGTTACCGAGGAATCCGGTTTGAACGATAATCTGAACGGATATGAGCGTCCCGTCAGTTTTGATGTGCCCTGTGTCGGTGCGGATGCTCAGGTGGTGCATTCTTTGGCAAAGTGGAAGCGTTATGCCCTGAAGCGCTACGGATTTACCGTGGGTCAGGGCCTGTATACGGATATGAACGCTATTCGCCGTGATGAGGAACTGGATAATATCCACTCTGTCTATGTGGATCAGTGGGACTGGGAAAAGGTAATTACCAGGAATAACCGGAATCTTGACTACCTGAAGCTGATCGTAAGAGCAATCGTTAAGGCAATTTGCGATACTAATGATCGCCTGCGGGTGCGTTTCCCACAGCTGAGTGTGCAGCTGACTTCCGAGGTGTCCTTTATCACGACCCAGGAACTGGAGGATCTGTATCCGGATCTGATTCCCTCTGAAAGGGAGAATGCTTATCTGAAGGAGCATAAGACGGCCTGCATTATGCAGATCGGCGGTGCCCTGAAATCCGGAAAGCCCCATGACGGCAGGGCTCCCGACTATGATGACTGGGCGCTGAACTGCGATATCCTTTTCTGGAACGACATTCTGAATCGTGCCTTTGAGATCTCTTCCATGGGTATCCGCGTGGATGAGGAATCCCTGGCAAGACAGCTTACCATTGCAGGCTGTGAAGAGCGGAAGGAACTGCCTTTCCATAAAATGCTGCTGGCAGGGGAGCTGCCCCTTACCATTGGCGGCGGTATTGGACAGAGCCGCCTTTCCATGCTCCTTCTGGGGTGTGCCCATATCGGCGAGGTACAGTCCAGCATATGGGATCCGGAAACGGTCAGAGTCTGCGAAGAGGCAGGCGTTCTGCTCCTGTAAAATAAATCAGATATAGAGAAAGGTGAAATGCCATGGCATATTTGCTGACAGCGTTGTTTTCCTATCTCGTTGGAAGCTCCAATATGGCGTTCTACTTATCCCGCTTGCGTAAGGTGAATCTGCGGAGCGGAGGAAGCGGCAATCTCGGAGCATCCAATACCGTTGCGATGATGGGTTGGTGGGCAGGCGTCCTTGTGGGACTTCATGACATCGGAAAATCTGCACTCTGTGTTTTTCTTGCGCAAAAGCTGTGCCCGGATTGCGCTTTCATCGGTGCGATAGCGGGAGTCGCTTCTGTGTTCGGACATATTTTCCCCTTTTATCTGAAATTCCATGGGGGCAAAGGCTTTGCATCCTATTTGGGCATGACCTTTGCCCTAAATTGGAAGCTGGCATTGGTGCTTGCCGTAGTGATCGTGATTGTGACATTCATTACAGATTATATCGTTGTGGGTACGACGATTACGATTCTGGCAGTTCCGACGTGGATGGGCATTGCAAATCAGAGCCTGATTTTATTTGCGATACTCATGCTGGCCACCCTG
Organism: Faecousia sp.; assembly: GCA_045628895.1. Lineage (GTDB taxonomy): Bacteria > Bacillota > Clostridia > Oscillospirales > Oscillospiraceae > Faecousia. The sequence goes on along the minus strand of JAZQQD010000021.1, from coordinate 6,709 downwards.
GTAATTGCCTATGTTCACAGAATGAATTATGTGAGAATCTATAACGGTACGGAAATCGGATTACGCAGTGCTTCCAAAGGGGAGCACCGCGCAAAATAAAAAAGCAATAGAAACAGAAAGAAGTGACCTCCGTTGAATTTAAAAAATACCGGGAAGCGCCATGATGTGGATATGACCGAGGGCAGCATCCTGAAGCGTATCCTTGGATTTGCCTTTCCGCTGCTGATCGGCAATATCTTCCAGCAGCTCTACAACATGGTGGATACCTGGGTTGTTGGCAATTATGTCAGCAATGCAGCCTTCTCTGCCGTTGGTACGGTTGGCCCCATTATCAATATGCTTATCGGCATTTTTATGGGCCTTTCCAGCGGTGCAGGTGTTGTCATTTCTCAGTATTACGGCGCAAAGGACCGGGAGCAGGTGAGCCGGTCGGTACATACCAGCTTTGCCATGACATTGGTTTTAGCAGTAGTGTTTACCGGTATCGGTATTGGCATGACTCCTACGATGCTGCGCTTTATGAATACTCCCGAGGACGTTTTTCCGGAATCCAGAGCTTATCTGACCATTTATTTCTCAGGTATGATCGGACTGATGGTTTACAATATGGGCTCCGGTATTCTCCGTGCCGTGGGTGATTCTCAGCGTCCGTTCTATTTCCTTGTAGTTTCCGCTAGTTTGAATATTGTGCTGGATCTGCTCTTTGTGCTGAAATTCGGCATGGGTGTGGAGGGCGTTGCTTACGCTACCATCATTTCCCAGGGCGTTTCCGCTGTACTGGTAACCATCCTGCTGCTGCGTACGGATTCTCTCATTAAACTGAATCTTCTGAAGCTGCGTCTGCACATGGATATCCTTTGGAAAATTATCCGCGTTGGTATTCCGGCTGCATTGCAGATGGCAATTACATCCTTCTCCAATGTGTTTGTTCAGTCCTATATCAACCAGTTCGGCTCCACCTGTATGGGTGGCTGGACCGCGTATTCCAAAATTGATCAGCTCGTCATGCTGCCTATGCAGGCGATTTCTCTGGCTTCTACCACCTTTGTGGGTCAGAATCTCGGCAGCCGTCAGGTTGAGCGTGCAAAGCAGGGCGTCCGTGTTTCTCTGATGATGTCCTTTGTGACCACGGCCAGCATCAGCGTAGTGGTAATTGCACTGGCACCCCATCTGGTGCAGATCTTCAACCAGGACCCGGAGGTCATTGCCTATGGCGGCAGATTCCTCAGAATTCTGACCCCCTTCTATGTGCTGTGCTGCATGAATCAGATCATTGCCGGTGCGCTTCGTGGCGCAGGCAACAGCAAGGCTCCTATGGTCATTATGCTGCTGTCCTTTGTGGTGTTCCGCCAGTGCTATCTCTTTATCATGTCCAACTTTATTTCCAATACCATCATTCCCATTGCCATGGGCTATCCTGCCGGCTGGCTGGTATGCTCTTCGCTGGAATTGCTGTATTATAAAAAGGTTGGCTTTGGTAAGAATAACCTTATTGAAAACAAAGCATGATTATTGCCCCGGATGGAAATCCGGGGCTTTTCTTTTGAAATTCTGTTGAAAAAAGTCGGCAAAATGGTATAATTGTTGTATCGAATACCGGGAGGATAGAAAAAATGGGAATGGTCGTAATCGGAGCGGTTTTTGTTGATATTAAAGGATATCCGTCAGGTGCCTTTATTCCCACAGGGAGAAATGTTGGCGAGGTGGAGCAGATCCATGGCGGTGTCGGCCGAAATGTTGCGGAGGACATTGCCAACGTGGAATTGCGGCCTACCTTTGTGGGCCTTGTGGATGACAATGGCAGCGGTGAGGATGTGCTGCAGAAGCTGCGGGCTCACAAGGTGAATACTGATTATATCCGCAAGGTTCCCGGCGGTATGGGTACCTGGCTGGTAATCTTCGGAAATGACGGAGATGTTTATGCGTCCATTTCCAAGCGCCCGGATCTGAGCCCTATTGCGGCAATCCTGGATGAGAAGGGTGATGAAATCTTCTCTCAGGCAGATAGTATTGTTATTGAAATCGACATTGAAAAAGAAGTTGTAAAACGGGTTTTCAAACTGGCAAAAAAATATAACGTTCCCGTTTTTGCGGTGGTATCTAATATGAGTATTGCGGTGGAACGCAGAGATTTTCTGCAGTCTATTGATTGCTTCGTGTGCAACCAACAGGAGGCGGGGATGCTGTTTTCGGATGATTATTCCGCGTATTCTCCGGAAGAATTGATGGTTCTTCTGTCGGAAAAAGTAACTGCAGCCAATATTCCCAGCATGATTGTCACTATGGGCTCCCAGGGGGCTGTTTACGCGGACAATCATGGTCAGAGGGGATTCTGCCCTGCCAGAAAAGTTGCGGTCAAGGATACAGCCGGAGCGGGCGATGCGTTCTGTGCCGGCGCATCCATTGGCCTGACCTACGGTAAGAGTCTGAAGGAAGCCTGCGAGATCGGAGCTGCGCTGGCAGCGGCAACCATTGCTACCTCCGAGAGCGTTTGTCCTCGGTTCCTGCCCAGGGAGCTTGGCCTGGATATCGATGTAACGGAATAAAAAAACACCCCGGAAAAATCCGGGGTGTTTTTGCCGATTTTAGGAATCAGAAGGTATGAACTTCGGGAGCGCCGGTGAAGGAGCAGATAGAGCAAGTGCAGTCTTCCATGTACAGCACTTCCATCAGACCGTCATCTGCCTTGTACATCCGCAGCAGGGAGGGGCAGGCATCCAGCATAGCCTGGCGAGCTTCCTGACGGTGGTCGGTGATAGCTTTGCCGGCAAGACGGATCCACTTGCCTTCAGCCATGCCGCTGATCTCAATCTTGGGATTGCTCAGCATCTGCTTGTACACATCCTTGGTATTGTTGGTGACGATGTACAGCTTGCCTTCAAACTCGCAGCAGGCACCAAAGGGGCGAACTCTGGGCTGGCCGTCTTCCGTTACAGTGGCAACATAAAAAGTCTTGCAGTCTTTCAGAAATTTCAGAGCGGTTTGCATAATCCATTCCTCCATATTTTTTAGATAATTTCAGTATACTGCGAAATTTTGGAAAAAGCAAGTATGCTGAAAACAAATATAGTGTCATTTAAATTTTGTTTTCCATAGCCTTTGCATATCGACCGATCAAATCGATAACGACGCTTTTGGGGGAAACGAGACATACTCTTCTGAGTTGATTTCCTTCGGGAGCATCAAAGTCCTTCAGACCGGTATCGATGATTCCCTGGCCCTGCAGTCGCTCAGAGAGGGTATCATCGTCGAATCCGTATGCGGAAAGATCCAGCGTAATGACGTAGGTACCTTCCGGATTGCTGCATACGGCTTTCGGCAGCTTTTCTGCAATCAAGGCTCTGGCGGTGACAACAAGATCATCAATGTAGGCGTTCAATTCGTCCACCCAGTCGTCGCCTTCGGTATAGGCGGCAATGACAGCGGAAATGCCGAAGGGGGAGCTTGCGCCTGCAACGGCAAAGGGATTCTTTTCCAGATACTCCCGACGAATATCGTCATCCGCAATGACCGTATTTGTCATGGCAAGACCGGCAACATTGAAGGTCTTGTTTACAGCGGTGGCGGTAACGATTCCCTGCGGGCCTACGGCCTTCATCATGGGAACGCAGTTGACACCCTTCCGGTAGATGTCAATATGCACCTCGTCGGAGATAATCAGCACCTTGTTTCTGCGGCAGATTTCTGCCAGCTTCTCCATTTCCTCGGGGGTGAACACCTTGCCTGTGGGGTTGTGAGGCTGGCACATGATAAAGCAGGTGGTGGAAGGCTCCTTGCAGGCATCTTCAAAAGCGGAATAGTCTACTTCGTATCCGCCCTCGGTTTTCAGCAAAGGTACGGAAATGAATTTTCTTCCCAAACTGTCTATATCGAAGTGGTAGCTGTAGCAGGGAGTCAGAACGACGATGCCGTCACCTTCCTTGGTGAAATTCTTCATTATATCGGAGATGGCAGCATGGGTGCCGGCATGAATAAAAATGTGCTTGGGATTGATCTCCCAGTCAAAGCGACGGCGGAACCAACCGGAAACGGCTTTATAATAGGCATCCGGCGCAACGGAATAGCCGAAAATGCCATGCTGCGCAGTTTTTACCAACGCATCAATGATACAGGGAGGACAGCGGAAATCCATATCAGCGGTTTCAACGCAGATCCTGTCCTCAGGGAAGGGACCAAAGCCGAACAGGGAACCCATTTTTTCGGACCATTTTGCGCTGTAGCTGTAGGGATCGTGAATCCGATCGATCACTTCGTCAAAGTTGTATTTCATATTGCATCCCTTTCTATTTCATCATGGCAAAGCAGTATGGTAGCATCGATTTTTAAAGACGTCATATCGGTTTTCGATATTGCATTGCTGTTATTATACAGCGTTTTCTGATGCGTGTCGATGATAAAACAAAAAATGATTGTTCTGTAAATAAAAATCCTCCCGAAAACCAAGGCTTTCGGGAGGACAGGTAGCATGATAAAAGAATCAGCGCTTGGGGAACTGAGGGGCACGACGTGCAGCCTTCAAGCCGTACTTCTTTCTTTCCTTCATTCTGGGGTCACGGGTCAGGAAGCCTTCAGCCTTCAGACCGGCGCGGAGCTCAGGATTCAGGGTCAGCAGAGCGCGGGACAGGCCGTGACGGATAGCGCCAGCCTGGCCGGAAACGCCGCCGCCGGTAACGGTGACAACCAGATCAACCTTGCCAACCAGGTCAGCGGTGACCAGGGGCTGACGAACGATCAGCTTCAGGGTCTCCAGACCAAAGTACTCGTCGATGTCACGACCGTTGATCACGATGGAGCCGGTGCCGTTCTCGTAAACACGAACACGAGCTACAGAGGACTTACGACGACCGGTGCCGTAATAATACTTGTTCTTGCTTTCGTACATGATCGTTTACCTCCAATTAGTTCAGGGTCCATGCTTCGGGCTTCTGAGCAGCCTGGTTGTGCTCAGCACCCTTGTACAGGTGCAGACGGGTCAGGCAGGTACGGCCCAGAGTGTTCTTGGGCAGCATGCCCTTGACAGCCAGCTCCATAGCATAGTCGGAACGGTTCTCCATCATGGTGCGAGCCTTGGTGGCCTTCAGACCGCCGATCCAGCCGGAAACGCGGTAGTAGGTCTTCTGGTCAGCCTTATTGCCGGTCAGAATAGCCTTGTCGGTGTTGATGATGATGACGTAGTCACCGCAGTCAACATTGGGAGTGAAATCGACCTTGTGCTTGCCGCGCAGCAGGTTGGCAGCGATAACAGCGGTACGGCCCAGAGGCTTGCCGGCTGCATCAATGACATACCACTTGCGCTCGACGGTCTCCTTCTTAGCGATAGTAGTGGACATATTGATTCCTCCGAAATTAGGTATATTATTTTTGACATTCGTGTACATTTGATGTACAATATCCTCAAAACATGAGCATTCTAACATGGGAAACAGAGAATGTCAACACATATTTGAAGGATTTTTCTGAAAACCGAAGAGAACTCGCAAATGCTCTTAAATGCTCTCGAATCCTCTTAAATACTCACTTTCAATTTTTACAAAAATACGGAGGAATATCCATGATTCAGAAACTGACAGGCCTTCTTCGGCGCTGTGTGGAGGACTATCATATGATCGAGCCCGGGGAGACTGTGGCTGTGGGCGTGTCTGGCGGCAAGGACTCTCTGGTGCTGCTGACGCTTCTGGCGGAGCTGCGGAAATACGCGGATTTCAAGGTCATAGCCATTACCATCGACATGGGACTTGGCATGGATTTTTCCGGCATCGAGGAATTCTGCCGGAAGCTGGATGTGCCGTATCACATTGTCCATACCCAGATCGGCCCCATCATCTTCGACTACCGCAAGGAAAAGAATCCCTGCTCTATGTGCTCCAAGATGCGCCGGGGTGCCCTCAATCAGGCCATTCTGGACCTTGGCTGCCACAAGCTTGCGCTTGGACACCACTACGACGATGCTGTGGAGACCTTTATGATGTCTCTCATTTACGAGGGCAGAATCAGCTGCTTCCAGCCGGTGACGAATCTTGACCGCACCGGTGTCGTGCAGATCCGTCCCATGCTGTACATCCATGAAAAGACCGTTGCCAATTTTGCCCAGCGTATGGAAATGCCTGTGCTGACCAACCGCTGCCCTGTGGATAAGCACACCAAGCGGGAGGAGATCAAGGATCTGGTGTATGAGCTCACCGCCCGCTATCCGGATCTGAAAGAGCGGATCTTCGGAGCCATGCAGCGATTCCCGCTGCCCGAATGGGAACCGCAGGGCCGCTATAAGCGCCCCAAGGATGAAGAATAATGAATGAAATCCCTCCCGACCGGGTAAACTCCCGGAAAAGGAGGGATTTTATGGTAAAGGGCATTTCCCGGCAGGTGGTCGTGGTACGGTCTCCGGAGCCGAAGCTGTTTGAACAGGCAATTTTCATCCTGCGGGATGATGCGGATGAGGACGGCATCACCGAGGAGGCACTTCTGAAGGAGGCGCGGATTGCCGCCAGCTATCCGAGAGAGGATATAGAGCAGAAGAAGCAATGCCTGCTCTGCGGAGGCATCGGCGCTGCTGTGGTGAGCATCCTCTGGGCGATCACGCTGCTTTGACTTGCGAAATCCGGTGCTTTGTGGTATAATCTCCCGCAGAATAGGAGGTGGTACCGTGAAGCTCGGCAGTTTTGAAATAGAGAATCCTGTGATCCTTGCGCCGATGGCGGGGGTGACGGAC
>JAZQQD010000020.1:0-2980 GCA_045628895.1 Faecousia sp. | reverse complement strand
ACCGAGGGTATCACCGCCATCCAGATGGACCTGAAGAACAAGGGCCTGACTATGGAGATCATTGCCGATGCTCTGGAGCGCTGCCGCAAGGCCCGCCTGGAGATCCTCCCCGAGATCATGCTGCCCTGCATTCCCGAGCCTCGCGCTGAGGTTTCCGAGTACGCTCCCAAGATGATCAGCCTGAAGATTCCCGTGGAGAAGATCCGCGAGGTCATCGGCTCCGGCGGCAAGACCATCCAGAAGATCTGCGCTGATACCGGTGCTAAGGTGGACATCGATGATGACGGCTCCGTCTTCATCTCCGCTGTGGATTCCGCTGCTGCCTACGCTGCCAAGAAGATGGTGGACGACATCTGCTTCGTTCCCGAGGTTGGCAAGCTGTACTACGGCAAGGTTGTCCGCATCCTGCCCATCGGCGCCTTCGTGGAGATCGCTCCCGGCCATGACGGCATGGTGCACATCTCCAAGCTGGAGAACCGCCGCGTCGAGAAGGTCGAGGACGTTCTGAACCTGGGCGACATGACCTGGGTGAAGTTCATGGGCTTCGACGAGAAGGGCCGCGCAAACTTCAGCCGCAAGGATGCTCTGAAGGAAATGAACGGCTAATTGCTGAAAATAGGACCCGGTACTTTCGTACCGGGTCTTTTTTTGCGCAACGGGCGAGCAATGCTCGCCCCTACGACTGGGAGTATACAAAAAACCGCCCCCTATTGAGGGCGGTTTGTGTTTTAATCCGGCAGGTAGCCGTCGTCGATCTCCCGCTGCTGGGGCAGGTAGATGTTCAGGTCCACAGGACCGGAAACACCGGGGATCTCGGCATTGGAGGTGTACTGCCACATGTACAGTCGGTGGGGGTAAATCATGGGCATGTCATACATGGCAAGCCACATGGGATAGTCCTGGAGCTCCACCAGGTCGAAGTGGGAATCACTCATGTTCTGGTTGGAGTAGAACATGGGGGAGTAGCCGGCATCGCTGATGACGTGGCAGAAGGCCTTGGTGCAGGCGGTGACGGTCTCCTTATCGGTGTCGGCGGTACGGGCGTAATCGCCGATGTACTCCCAGTCGTAGGCAATGGGCATGTCGATATGCAGATCGCCGATGAGGTCCAGCAGGAAGTTGGCTTCTTCCTCGGCTTCCTCTACGGAAATGGCCTGGGAGAAGAAATACAGGCCCACCTGCATGCCGACATTGTGGGCACTGCGCAGGTTGTTGTAAAGCTCTGCGTCGGCCACCAGCTTGCCGGTTTCGCCGTAGCCACGGAAGCCGGCCCGGATCATGACGAACTGGATGCCGCTTTCCCGCAGCTGGTTCCAGTCGATGTCCTCCTGCATTTCGGAAATGTCAATACCGATAAGATAGGGGGCGCTGGAGCAGGTCATGTAGCCCTGTTCGTTAAAGGCAAAGTCTGTGGGATAATAGGTGTTGGCAGGGGGTGCGGGAGGTTCCGTTTCCTCCGGTTCGGTTTCCGCAGGCTCGGTAACCGTCTTGTCCGGCTGGGTAGGAATCTCGTTTTCGGCGGAGGGTGTGGGGGTCATTACCATAATGAGGACAAAGGCAACCAGCAGAACGGCTACCAATGCCAGAACAATCAGATAAGATTTTTTCATAAAAATCGCTCCTTTCCCCCATTGTAACACAATTCGACATTCCTGCCAAGGGTAAATTTTTCCCTTTCTTTTTTGCGGCGGGAGTGATATTATTAAGAAAAAAGGAGGTTTCTCTATGAAGAAGAAAATTAACTACGCGGATTACGCTCCCCAGATCATCAAGGCGTTGCCTGCCGGCTGCCTGCTGACCACCAAAAAGGGCGAGGAAGTCAACACCATGATCATCGGCTGGGGTACCCTGGGCATCTGCTGGGGCAAGCAGATCTGCTCCGTATTCGTCCGGGAGAGCCGCTACACCAAGAGCTTCCTGGATGCAAATCCCGAATTTACCGTGAATGTCCCTCTGGAAAAGCCGGATCCCCAGGTAGTGAAGATCTGCGGCAGACTGTCCGGAAGAGATGTGGATAAATTCCAGGAAGCCGGCCTTACCCTGGCAGAGCCGGAGACTGTGTCCGTGCCCGGCATCCGGGAGTTCCCCCTGACTCTGGAGTGCAAGGTTCTCTATCGCCAGGAGCAGGATCCTCAGGCCATTCCCCGGGAAATCATTGACCACCACTATGCCGGCGGCGACTACCACACCATGTATGTTGCCGAGATCGTGGATGCTTATATTATTGAAGACTAAAAAAAGGGCACCCTTTTGGGTGCTCTTTTTTAGCAGTAGAAATCCTTGATCTTCTTGGCGCGGCTGGGATGACGCAGCTTGCGGATGGCCTTGTTCTCGATCTGGCGGATACGCTCACGGGTAACGCCGAAGATCTGACCCACCTCTTCCAGCGTGTGGGTTCTGCCGTCCACCATGCCGAAACGCATACGGAGCACGTCGGCTTCCCGCTCGGTGAGGGTGCCCAGAATTTCCTTCAGGGCTTCACTGAGCATGGCGTTGGAGGTGGCGTCTGCGGGACCGGGGGTATCGGCATCCTCCACGAAGGAGCCGATGGAGGTGTCCTCTTCGTCACCCACAGGGGTGTCCAGGGACAGGGTATCGGCAGCGGTGCGGTTTGCCTCGATGATCTTCTCAACGGGCATGCCCAGCTCCTTGGCGATCTCCTCCACGGTAGGCTCACGGCCCAGCTCCTGCACCAGTTTCCGGTTGCAGCGGGTAGCCTTGTTGATGACCTCCACCATATGCACCGGCACTCGGATGGTTCGAGCCTGATCCGCAATGGCACGGGTAATGGCCTGCCGGATCCACCAGGTGGCATATGTAGAGAATTTGTTTCCCTTTGTCCAGTCAAACTTGTCTACGGCGCGGATCAGGCCGGTGTTGCCCTCCTGGATCAGATCCAGGATGTGCAGGCCGCGGCCGGAATACTTCTTGGCGATGGAGACCACCAGCCGGAGGTTGGCTTCGGTCAGCTTGTTCTTTG
>JAZQQD010000019.1:0-6270 GCA_045628895.1 Faecousia sp. | reverse complement strand
TATCCGGATTCTGGAAAACCATACCGACGCTGCGGCGAATGGGGATCAGATTCTCATCAACGGAGGTATCCATGCCGCAGACGGCTACGCTTCCGCCGCAGGGCAGCAGAATGGCATTAAAATGCTTGGCAAGGGTGGACTTGCCGCAGCCGTTTCTGCCCAGAACCGCCACGAAACTGCCGGCTTCCACAGAAAGATTCAAATCTTCAAATACGGTTACACCGCTGTTCTCCTCCAGCCCTGCATAGGTATAGGCCAGATGCTTCGCAGTAATTGCCTGTTCCATCGCTACCTCCATCAGGGTGTCCAGCGGCCGGTAGAGCCGCAGGGCAGCATCAGGCCGCTGGCTTTCACCGGAAGTCCCAGCTCACCCACTGCGGTATGTCCGCCATGGTCCGCACCGAATACCACATCGGAGGCATAGCCCACCGCAGAGGGAGCCAGTCCTGTGGTATAGGAATTGATAATGACAAAGAGGGGGTTATCCGTCAGCAGCTTTGCAGTCTCCAGCAGGAAGGGATAGAAGCTGGTCTCCATCTTCCAGATCTCGCCGCTGGGTCCTCTGCCATAGCTGGGGGGATCCATGATGATACCGTCGTAGCGGCGTCCTCTGCGGATCTCCCGCTGGATAAATTTTGCGCAATCATCCACGATCCAGTGAATGGGTCGGTCTGCCAGGCCGGAAGCCTGGGCATTTTCCTTGGCCCATGCCACCATGCCCTTGGAGGCATCCACATGGAACACCTCGGCACCGCCGGCAGCGGCTGCAAGAGTCGCACCGCCGGAATAGGCAAAGAGGTTCAGCACCCGCACGGGTCTGCCGGCGGAAGCAACCTTATCCCGGATAAAATCCCAGTTAGCTGCCTGCTCCGGAAATACACCGGTGTGCTTAAAATTCATAGGTTTTACATTAAAGGTCAGGTAATCCTTGTAGCGGATCTGCCAGCGCTCCGGCAGCTTATGATCCGTCCAATGTCCGCCGCCGGTATTGGATCGGACATAGCGGGCATCATAATGCTTCCACTGGGGATGATCATGGGGGGTATTCCAGATCACTTGAGGATCCGGACGCACCAGGAAATACTTTCCCCAGCGCTCCAGACGCTCCCCATCGGTAGCATCCAGCACCTCATAATCCTTCCATTCATCGCTCATCCAAATCATGCTGTTCTCCTTTTAGCCTCCTGCAGGAGTGACCGGAGTTGTGGTTCCGGGAGCAGGTTCTGTCTCTTCAGGCTTTGCATGGGCCTTCTCGTATTCCTCCCATGCCTTCTGGGTATGCACCGGGCATACAATATACGGTGCGGACTGGCCCTTATTGGCTTTTCCATCCATGCCATAGAACTTGGCATCGGCACCGGACCGGGTCACAAGGTAAATATAATCGTCTCTCAGATAATCCTTGCCCAGGTTGTAGTACTTTGCCTTCAGCATTTCCTCAACACGGCTCTCGGTCATCTTCACAAGAGATTTCTTCTCGATCTTTACTGCTGCGGAACCATCGTTCTTGGTAGCCTCTGCAAACTTCCTGCAGAAATCCGTAGCTACGCCCTTACCGGTCACGCAATAATCCACTTCCGTATGGCAGGTGCAGCTGTAGCCGGGAAGATCTTCATAATAAACCTTGGCATAAGCGATTCTGGAGATGCCGCGGACATCCTTGCTGCAAGCTTCGGTAATGCTGCCACCGCAGTCCAGACAGACAGAGACGCTCCACATATAATCCCGGTCATAGAGATCGATATCGGGAAGACCGGCATGGAGGGGTTCCATGACCCGGTTCCACAGTCTGCCGGCAGGGTTCCGATAGTCGCCCACCAGGCTGATGACCTCAGGATAGTCGTAGCCGACCCAAACGGCTGCAGTATAGTAGCCCGTGAGGCCGCAGAACCAGCGGTCCTTATTATCGGAAGTGGTACCGGTCTTACCGGCAACCTCTACACCAATATCAGCAAGGCCTTCAATGCCATAACTGGCAGAAGCCAGCATGCAGTAGTTCATATAGTCCACAGTCTTCTTGCTGAAGACATCGCGCTGCACCTGGGTATTGTCGATGACCAGATTGCCGTCGGTATCATATACCTTAGTAAAGGTTCTGCCCTGGCGGTAAACGCCGTTATTGGCAAAGGTTGCAAAGGCACAGGTCATATCCCGGACGGTGGCGCCGTAGGTCAGAGCGCCCAGGCCAAGGGGCGCATAGCCGTTATCGGAAAGGGTATAGCCGGAATCCAGCACCATTTCATCCACCAGAGTGGACAGGCCAAGCTGATTTTTAATGGTATAATAGCTGTAATCGGTACCCACCTTATCCAGAACACCCACAGCCACCGCGTTGATGGACTGGCGAACACCCTCATAGACCGTACGGGTGTAGTTATAGGTACGCTCGAAGTTCAGTGGGAATGCGCCGCCGTCATCATAGTACAGGGGCAAATCATCGATCACCGTTGCGGGAGACACCACGCCGGCCTCAAAGGCAGGGGCGTACACCGACAAGGGTTTGATAGAAGAACCGGTCTGAAGCTGAGATTCCGTAGCCCGGTTAAATTCATCAAAGTACATCTTTTCACCGACACCGCCGGCCATACCCACGATGTCGCCGGTACGGTTATCCACCACCACGATGGCGGACTGGAGCTGCTGGCCGCTTCTTGCCTCGGGCAGATTGTCCAGATCCAGGTAAACCCGGTCTATCAGTTCCTGGACCCGCATATCCATGGTTGTATAGATATGATAGCCGCCGATCTGAATCTTGCGGACATAAACGGCACGAATATCGTCATCCCATTCGGTGATGCCGTCCTTCGCTGCCATGGCCTTTGCCACATCCTCCAGCACGGTATCAAAGAACCAGGAATAAATATCCCGGGAAGCATCCTGTCCCACCTTTACGCGTGTACCGCAGACAGGGCAGTAATACTCTTCATCCACCAGATCAAAGGTCTTTGCCAGATCACGATAACCACAGTCCTCATTGGGGCAGCGGGTCATCTTATCCTCATCGTCAATGCCCCACTTGAACTCCAGTTCCTGGGCAATGGCTTCCTCATATTCTTCTTTCGTGATCAATTCCTGATCCAGCATTTCTCCGAGGACATTCAGCTGACGCTCCCGGTTCTGCTCGGCATCCAGATAAGGGTCATACATAGAGGGGTTATTGGTGATACTGATAATGCTTGCACACTCAGCAGTGGTCAGGCATTCCAGTTCCTTACCGAAATAGCTGGCCGCAGCACTCTTGACACCGTAGCAGTCTTCACCTAAATAAATGGTATTCAGATACCATTCCAGAACCTGCTCCTTGGTGTAGTCCTTTTCCAGCTGGATGGCTTCAAACCATTCCAGGACCTTACGCTGCACGGTAATACTGTCGCGCTTGGTGGTATTCTTAATGAGCTGCTGGGTAATGGTAGAACCGCCCACGCTGCTGTCACCGAAGAACATTCTCACGCAGGCCTTGGCTGTGGGGATCCAGTCCACGCCCTGATGCTCGAAGAAACGCTTATCCTCGATAGCGACAGCGGCCTTGATCATATCCTGGGGAATCTCTTCATAGGATGCCCACTGACGGTCGGTACTGGTATAGACCATTTGGAGGGTCTGAATCTGTCCGTCCTCGTCCACATAGTAGCCGAAGGAGGTCTTTTCCAGATCGGTTTTATTCAGCTCCGTACCGGCCTGCACCATGACACCATCCTGCAGGTAGTCGCCCAGGGCACCTGCGAACACCATGCCGCAGATGAACACGATCAGCACCACCGTTGCAGCCGCTCCCAGAGCGATCTTGAGCAGGGATGTGGCAACTGCCCAGAGGGAATATAATATTTTCAAAAAAGCGCTGGGGGTCCAATCCTGACGGGTTCCCCTCTCATTTCTCTTATTGTTTGCCATTTCGGTTACCTCCGTAATTCCAGAGTCCATGTATTTATCCTGTGTGCACAGGGATTCCATTTAAACATTGGTTTAAAGATTATACCACATTTACACCAAAAACGAAAGTACTAAATTGTTAATAATTCAGAAACATTGGGAAATACTATTGCTGTCAGTTGAAAAATAAGAAGAAACCGTCAATTTCTGTCGATTTTCGCTTTATTAAGGTCATCCAAAAACCGGGCTTCCCTTTCGTAGATTTTACCACTTGATTTTGCATGGGTCCCGTATTAAAATAAAGGCATCAGAGAAGCGGAGGATGCTTTATGGAAGAGAATTACGGTTCCGATTTTATTACCATTTCCGACGAGGACGGAACAGAATACGAGCTGGAGGTGCTCTCTGAATTTGAGCACAAGGGCTGCCGGTATCTGGCTGTGATCCCTGCCGGTGCAGAGGATGACGAGGAAAGCTCCCTGGAGGTCAGCCTGCTGAAATCCGTGGAAGAGGATGGCGAAGATATTCTCTGTGCCATCGAGGATGACGAAGAGCTGGAAGAAGTCTACAACGTCATGATGGAGCTCCTCTACGAGGACGAGGACGAAGAGTAAACAGATCCTGCTGGGTTCGTTATGTGCCCTTTTGGGCCCACATTTTAATATCGGGATGCCTGATTACTTCTGTGCCGGCTTGCAGACCTCCCGCCTACGCTTTGACGATAGGTGGATGTTGGGAGCAGAAAAAGCCCAGAGAGGCAACCCACCTGCCTTATCGTGCAGGTCATAATTGGGTGCAGACGGCCATAGCGGGATTTTTATAAAACGGGAAGCGAAAAGCTTCCCGTTTTTTGCGTCGCTTTTCCGATATTTTTACACTTTTGTCTTATTTACCCCTTGCGGAAAACGTTGAAATCATATATAATCTTTCATTATGCGTAAAAAAGCGCACATTATTTACCATCGAGAGGAATTGATTACCATGAGCGCATCCAATAAGAAAAAGCTTCGCCGCCAGGATGCTTCCCTTTTGACCGAGAAGCAGCTTGCCGAACTGGCTGAAGAGAAAAAGACCAGAGCCTATACCATCGGCTTCGTGGTTGTGATCGCCCTGCTTGTAGCAGTTGCTCTGTTCATCATGGGCAGAAGCATCATTACCGGTTCCGGCATTCTGGAGAAGAAGACCGTTGCCGCCACCGTCGACAATCACGATATCAGCAACGCTGAGCTTTCCTACTACTATGTTGACGCTGTCAATAACTTCTATCAGGATCTGAGCAAGAACTACGGCAGCAATGCTAACCTGTACAGCCAAATGTTCTACGGTCTGGACCTTAGCAAGTCTCTGGACTCTCAGCAGGTCTCCGAGGAAGCTACCTGGGCTGACTACTTCATCCAGGAAGCTCTCTCCTCTGCCAGAAGCACCTATGCTCTGTGCGATGCCGCAGCAGCTGAGGGCGTGGCACTGAACGAGGAAGAGATTGCCTCCATCGATGCTCAGGCCACCTACCTGACCACCTATGCCGCTGCCAATAACTACAGCAAGCTGGGTGATTTCCTGAAGGTGATTTACGGCAATGGTGCTACCGAGGAATCCTACCGCAACTACACCATGATGAATACCCTGGCTTCCAAGTATTTCGGTGAGCACGCAAACGCCCTGACCTACACCGACAGTGATCTGCGTGCCAAGGAAGCAGAGAACTTCAACTACTACACTTCCTACACCGCAAATTACTACTACCTGAGCCCCAGCGCCTTCCTCACCGGCGGTACCACCGATGAGAACGGCACCACCACCTATTCCGACGAGGAAAAGGCCGCTTCCGTAGAAGCCGCCAAGGCCGCAGCAGATGCTCTGGCCGCTGGCAAGTATGACTCTGTAGAAGCTTTTGATGCCGGTATCGCAGCTATGCCTCACCTGGCCGATGCCGAGACCGTTCCCACCAGCACCGCTATCGATCATCAGCTGTATCCCAACCTCAGCACTCTGATGCAGGAGTGGCTCAGCGATGCATCCCGAAAGACTGGCGATGTCACCGTGATCGCCAACGAGTCTACTGACAGTGAAGGAAATACCACCGTTTCCGGCTACTATGTAATGTACTTCGTCTCTGCCGACGAGAACAAGACTCCCATCACCAATGTCCGTCATCTGCTGGTTGCCTTTGAGGGCGGCACTCTGGATGAGAACGGCAAGAAGATTTACAGCGACTCCGAGAAGAGTGCAGCAAAGCTGAAGGCCGAGAAGCTGCTGAACCAGTGGAAGTCCGGCGAGGCTACCGAAGAGAGCTTTGCTGTTCTGGTCACCGAGAATACCGATGACACCGCATCCGCTGAAAACGGCGGTCTCTACGAGATGATCAACGCCGACAGCAGCTATGTGGAGAACTTCCTGAAC
>JAZQQD010000018.1:0-35697 GCA_045628895.1 Faecousia sp. | reverse complement strand
CCAAATTGCTATGATAGGGCAAATAATTGCTACAACCACCCGAAGTATTCCATTGATTTTATTGTGTTTCAAAAGATTGTATATTCCTGTCAGAACGCATAAAACTGTTAATATACCTATTACCAGATACATAGTAGCACCCCCGCAAATTCAGATTTATCTCTTGAGGAAATAATATCATAAAAAGCAGAAAAATTCAATTATACCAAGGCTCTGAAAAAATAAATGTCACTATTTACCTGCCAGAACACATATAGAGTTGGAAGGAAGTGATGGTAATGAAAATAATTAAAATCCGTGAATTGACTGATGAACAACTGCGGGGAATAATTCAATTTGATTGCGCAACAAGTCCCTATATTCCAATTGATGAAATTAATGACTATCTTACATCAATGACTAAAGAGGAAAAAGAGTGGGACGAATTGGTTTGGGCAGTAGTTGATGAATTGGTCGAAAGACGAAAAAAGAATTCGTCATAATCGGGGGTATAAAAAAGCAGGCTCGCAACTTGACGAGCCTGCTCCTTGAGGTGAGGGGATGTATCCGAACTCAGATATAACGAAACCGCAAGGCATTTGCCTTGCGGTTTGTTGTTTTTGGTGGAGATAAGCGGGATCGAACCGCTGACCTCTTGAATGCCATTCAAGCGCTCTCCCAGCTGAGCTATACCCCCATATGTAAAGTTCCAACCAAAATCGGAACTTTATTTTGTTATTTAAGTAGCTCCCGAATTCAATCCAATGCAAAACCTGAACTTTTTGAACTCTTTCGTAAACAAGCTCTTTTGATCAAATTTTAATGGATTCGGGGTCGTTTACCTGATCGCTTGCGCTCCCAGCTGAGCTATACCCCCATATGTAAAGTTCCAACCGAAATCGGAACTTTATTTTGTCATTTAAGTAGCTCCCGAATTCAATCCAAGGAAAAATCTGAACTTTTTGAACTCTTTCGTAAACAAGCTCTTTTTGATCAAATTTTAATGGATTCGGGGTCGTTTACCTGATCGCTTGCGCTCCCAGCTGAGCTATACCCCCATATGATGGTACATTAAGTTTATTTATGAAATTAATAAAGTCCGGAACTGACTTACTCGTGTATTATATCATGAGTTTTTTATTTGTCAAGCATTTCTTTTCCCTTTTATTACAAAAAACACAGGAACTGCTAAAGAGTTAGGGTTCCCTCTATTCTTTAGGTACATATAATACGCACCTAATAATATCATTTGCCATGTTTTTCCGTATAAATAGTTACAAAAGGTTGCAAATTGATGCCATCTGTGCTATGATTTGTGTAATTGTTTGAATATCCCTAGAAGTCAGGAGGGTATTAGCATGAAAATCTTAATTGTCGGCTGCGGAAAAATTGGAACCGCCATCGTTTCCGAAATGGTTGCCGAAGGACACGATGTCACCGCCATGGATACCGATGCGGAAGTACTGACTTCCCTGAGTAATATCTACGACATTATGAGTGTGTGCGGCGACGGCGTGAACTGCGAACTTCTGGAAGAAGCCGGCATTCATAATACAGATTTGCTGGTGGCCGCCACAGGCTCTGACGAAGTGAATCTGCTTTGCTGTTTCCTTGGCAAGAAGCTTGGCGCACAGCACAGTGTTGCCCGTGTCCGTAATCCCGGACACAGTGATCGCGACCTCCGTTTCATGCGTGAAAACCTGGATATTTCCATGGTCATCAATCCGGAGCAGATGGCAGCACAAGAGCTTTTTACCTTGCTGAAGGTTCCTTCCGCCATGAAGGTAGAAGCTTTCTCCCGTCGAAATTTTCAGCTGATTGAGATGCGTGTTCGTCCCAATTCCGGTTTTGACGGCGCAAAACTGATGGATCTTCGCAGCAAATATGATGCAAACTTCCTGGTATGTGTTGTTCACCGTGGGGAGGATGTTATCATCCCCGACGGCCAGTTCACTTTGAAAGCCGGCGATCACATCGGTATCGCCGCAACCACCGACCAGATCCATCGTTTGCTCAGAGAGATGAACCTGCTGCAGAAGGAAGCCCGCCGCGTAATGATTCTTGGCGGCAGCAGAACCGCGATTTATCTTGCCCGGCTTCTTACCGATGTGGGCATCTCCGTGAAAATCATTGAGCAGGATGAGCAGCGCTGCAAGTCTCTGTGTGAAAAGCTTCCGAGAGCCAGCATTGTTTGCGGTGACGGTTCCCGACAGGAACTGCTGCTGGAAGAAGGTCTGCAGAACCATGATGCTTTCGTTACCCTTACCGGTATGGATGAAGAAAACATCCTGATTTCTTATTTCGCAGTTACTATGAATGTCCCTACCATTGTGACAAAAGTAAACCGCAGTGAAATGCAGCCCATGGCAGAACGACTGGGCCTGGATGTTCAAATCTCTCCCAAACGCACTGTTACCGATATGATTTCCCGTTATGCCCGTGCACTTGAAAATACCGTGGGCAGTAATATTGAAACGCTTTATCACCTTATGGACGGCAAGGCAGAAGCTCTGGAATTTATTGCAAAGAACTCCACTCGCCTGCTGAATGTTCCCCTGCGGGATCTGAACTTGAAACCCAATATTCTGATTGCAGGAATCATCCGCGAGCGAACTGCCTTCATCCCCGGCGGCAACGACATGATCCTAATGGGAGATCGCGTGGTTGTTCTGGCTGCTGATCAGCGCCTTCAGGATCTGACCGATATTCTGAAGTAAGGAGTGCCCGTATGAATTACCGAATGATTTGGTACATGACCGGGCATATCGTCCGGCTGGAAGCAGCCCTGCTTCTCCTCCCTATCATAGCAGCAGCCATCTATTGGGAAACCTGTTTCTTCGCATTGCTAATCACCGCCGTCCTTGCTCTTGCCATCGGTTTTCTGATGACAAAGCTATTTAAGCCCCGCAGTACCGTCATCTATGCCCCGGAAGGCTTCGTCATTACCGCTTTCGCCTGGCTGATCATGTCTGCAATCGGCGCTCTGCCTTTTGTCATTGCGGGAGAAATTCCCTCTTATATTGACGCTTTCTTTGAAACCGTCAGTGGTTTCACAACCACCGGTGCCTCCATCCTGACAGATGTGGAAAAGATGAGCCGCGGACTTCTTTTCTGGCGCAGCTTCACCCACTGGATCGGCGGCATGGGTGTACTGGTTCTGATTATGGCAATTCTCCCTTCCGGTTCCGGTCGGGATATCCACATCATGCGCGCCGAAATGCCCGGTCCTGTTGTGGGCAAGCTCGTTCCCAGAGTCCGTACCACCGCATTCATCCTATATGTGCTCTACATCATACTGACTGTGATTGAGATCATTTTCCTGCTTGCAGGCGGTATGCCCCTCTTCGACAGTATTGTGCACACCTTCGGAACCGCAGGTACCGGCGGCTTCGGTATTAAGGGAGACAGCATTGCCAGCTACAGCCCTTATCTGCAGTGGGTCATCACGATCTTTATGCTGCTGTTCGGCGTCAATTTTAATCTTTACTATCTTCTGGCGATTCGTCGGTTCAAGGCCGTGCTGAAAAGCTCCGAGCTCTGGTGTTATCTGGGCATCTGTGCATTTTCTATCATCACGATCTCCATCAACATTCTCCCCTATTTCAACGGATTGGAAGAAACCGTCCGCACTGCTGCATTTCAGGTTGCCTCCATCATTACAACCACCGGCTTTGCCACGGCCGACTTCAATCTGTGGCCCCAGCTGTCTCGGACTTTGCTGCTCGGTCTGATGCTGATCGGTGCCTGTGCCGGTTCAACTGCCGGCGGTCTGAAGGTTTCCCGCGTTATGCTGCTGTTCAAAATTGCAGGAAGAAACCTCAACTCTCTGCTGCATCCCAGATCCGTGGGTGTAGTTCGTCTGGAAGGAAAGACCGTTGACGATGTCACCCTGGCAAACACCAGCGCATATCTGACCCTTTATATGATCATTACCGTGGTTATTACCTTCCTGCTGGGATTCGGCCCCTTTGACCTGGAGACCAACCTCTCCGCCACCATTGCCTGTTTCAATAATATCGGCCCCGGCCTGGGTGTCGTGGGTCCTGCAGGCAACTACTTTGGTTATCCCGGCTGGGCAAAGCTGCTGCTTTCCATCGCCATGCTCATGGGCAGACTGGAAATCTATCCTTTGCTTCTCGCCTTCCACGCTGTGGTTATGCCCCTACGCAAACAAAAGTAATAAGGAAAATGCCCTCCGAAATCAATTCGGAGGGCATTTATTTACTGTTTCTTTTCAACTTTGCGGCGTTTTCCGTCGGGAGTCTGGATATACGTGTTTTCCAGCTGGCCAACCAGGTTAGCTTTTACGGAATCGATATAGATTCGGCGCAGCTGATCTCTTTCTTTGGTTTCTTCCTCAGTCAGTCCCTCGGTTTTTGCTTTTTTTGCCAGTTCATTGATTCTGGCAATTACTTCATTGATATTCATAGTTCACCTCATATATAACGGTCAATCAGCACCGATATTCTTCCTTTTTTGGTTTCGCCGTTTACTTTCCGCAAGCGGATCTTACCCAAACCCCGCACGGAAATCTTTGCTCCTTCCCCCACCTGTTTATCCGGCTTTTCGCAAGGAAGTCCATTGATGGCAGCCTTGCCGGATGTGACATAATTTGCTGCCAGGCTTCGTCCAATACGAAATCCGGAAGAAATCACACCGTCCAGCCGCAAGGATGCCAGGGTATCTTTGATCTCTTTGGTCTCCGGTTCCGGAATATCGGCATCCCGAAGCGGAATCTGCGTAATGCGCAGCTTTGTTCGCCCGGCAGAAAGGAAATTCTGAAGCAAATAGTCCGCCATTTCCTTCTTTACGAAGAAATCGCAGCTTGTTCTTCCAACGCAGATGTCCCCAAGCACATCACGATTGATTCCCGCAGCCATAAGGGCTCCCAAGAAATCCCGATGATTGGGGGCATCTCCCTCATAAAATTCCGCATGAAGGCAGGCAACAGGACTATCCTCCCCCCACAACTCGGATTCCTCCAGATAATCCGGAAGGAAGACAAGCACTCTGCGTTCCGCATCCTCGTATCCTCCGAAGGACATGAGTCCCGGAACGGTTCCGAACAGATACGATGCCATATCCAGCTCCCGAGGTGACAAAAAAGAAGTACTGGCAGGAATGTTCTTTCGGATACCGGCTCCAATTTTATCCCAAAGCTTGGCAAGGAGTACTTTATCCTCTCCGCTATGGGCAATTTTATCAATATTCTGCCGATCCAAAAGCTCACCTTCCTGCAATCATTTTTCTTACGGCATTTATTATATCATAGGATTTCCCCTCTGCAAGGATTTTTTTCTTGTAGAAAAGCCGCCTCTGCATTATAATAGCAGACAGAAAGAGGTGAAACTATGGTCATCGGTATCATTGGCGGCGGTGCCGCTGGTATGGCAGCAGCCATTACTGCTGCGCAAAACCCCAACAATCAAATACTGCTGATGGAACGGCAGGCTCGTGTTGGCAGAAAGCTGCAGGCCACCGGCAACGGACGATGCAATCTTTCCAACCTCCACGCCGATGTCCAGGGTTATCACGGAGAAAATCCCGATTTCTGTGCAGCTGCCCTCGCCCGTTTCCCCGTTCAGAATACTTTGGACTGGTTTTCCGACATGGGACTTTTTACCACCGCGGAAGCAACCGGCCGCGTATACCCCTATTCCGACCAAGCAAATTCTGTTGTGGATATTCTGCGTTTTTCTCTGAATAAACCGAATATTCAGCTTTTAACGGGATTCGAAGTGAAAAGAGTCAAAAAAGGCGGACAGAAATTTGAAATTCTCGGGCCGGAAACGTTAGAATGCGATCGGCTTATCATCGCCTGCGGCGGTCTTGCCGGTACCAAACTTGGCGGTTCCATGTCCGGTTATCAGCTTCTGCGCAGTTTCGGCCACAAGGTTACCAAGCTGCGCCCTGCTCTGGTGCAAATCAAAAGCAGCTGGAAAGGCCTGCCCTCCTTAAAGGGAGTTCGCGCAAATGTGCATGCACAGA
Organism: Faecousia sp.; assembly: GCA_045628895.1. Lineage (GTDB taxonomy): Bacteria > Bacillota > Clostridia > Oscillospirales > Oscillospiraceae > Faecousia. The sequence continues at coordinate 29,730 of JAZQQD010000018.1, read as the reverse complement.
TTCTGAAAGATGGCACTTTATTCTCCGAAAGCACCGGTGAAATCCAGTTTACGGAATACGGAATCAGCGGCCCTGTAATTTTTGAGATTTCCAGAGATGTGTGCTCCGCAGGCGGTAACTGGATATGCAGGCTGGATTTTATTCCCAATGTCTCTGAGGAGCAACTTTTGAACGCGCTTAAAGCAAAGAAAACAGCTGCCATTTTCTGTGAAGATTTACTGACCGGAATTCTCCATAACCGTCTGGGCCGTATTCTGATCCAAAATGCCGGAATCTCCCTGCAAATGCCTGTACAGAATCTGAGTGATTCACAGCTAATTGAAGTTGCAGACAATGTAAAAGCCTTTGAAATTACTCTTACGGAGCCTATGGGTATGGATAATGCCCAGGTAACTGCAGGGGGCGTAAAAACAGACGAATTCCATTCGGAAACCATGGAAAGCAAGCTGGTTTCGGGACTTTATGCCTGCGGAGAAGTCTTGGACATTGACGGCAACTGCGGCGGATATAATCTGCAATGGGCCTGGAGTTCCGGCCGACTGGCAGGTCAGCAGGCAGGAGGTATTCAATGATTCGAATTCGTGACATTTCTCTGCCGGCAGAGCATTCCGTTGCTCAGCTTTCTGTAGAAGCTGCCCGCAGACTGAAAATATCCGCTTCTAAAATTCATTCCATCCGTCTGGTTCGCCGTTCCATTGACGCTCGGAAAAAGCCTGACATTCGCTATATCTACACCATAGACACCGCCGTAGAAGGCAGCGAAGAAAAGATTCTCAGGCGCAGCGGATGCAAGCAGGCATCCATTGCTCCAAAGGAGCGATATCAGCCGCCCAAGGCCATTCCCTGTTCCGAAAACCGCCCGGTGATCGTCGGTTTTGGCCCCGCGGGAATGTTTGCCGCCTTGATTCTGGCAATTGCCGGTCAGAAGCCGATCGTACTGGAGCGCGGAGACGACGCTGCTACCCGCCATCAGAAGGTGGACGCCTTTTTTTCCGGCAAAGAGCTGGATCCTTCCGGCAATATTCAGTTCGGTGAAGGCGGAGCAGGAACCTTCTCTGACGGAAAACTCAACACAGGTGTCAACAATCCCAGAATCGATTGGATTCTGGAACAGTTTGTTGCTGCCGGTGCTCGGGAAAACATATTATATGACGCAAAGCCTCATGTGGGAACAGATGTACTTCTGACGGTGGTGCAAAATCTCCGCAAGCGGATCCTCTCCCTCGGCGGAGAAGTCCGCTTCCGGACGCAGGTCACAGGATTACACATCGAAAACGGTTCCATTGCAGGTGTAACCCTTTCCGACGTCAGTTTTATCCCCTGCAAACAGGTGATACTGGCAATCGGTCACAGCGCCAGAGATACTTTCCGGATGCTGGATTCCATGAACATCCCCATGGAACCCAAACCCTTTGCCATGGGTGTTCGTATTGAGCACAAGCAAAGTATGATCAATGAAAGCCAGTATGGCACGGATTCTCCGATTCTCCCCCCTGCTGACTACAAGCTGGTGGCCCATCTGGATGACAACACCGTTTACACCTTCTGTATGTGTCCCGGAGGTTACGTGGTAGCTGCCGCCTCTGAGAACGAAACCGTTGTCACAAACGGTATGAGCTATGCCGATCGTGACGGAGAAAATGCCAATGCCGCCCTGCTGGTCTCCCTGAATCCCAAGGTATTTCCCTATCCCGGAAACCTGGGCGGTGTGAAATGGCAGGAGGAAATCGAACACAAGGCTTTTCTCGTCGGCGGAAGCAATTACCACGCCCCTGCACAGACTGCAGCGGACTTTTTAAGCCACCGGCCAAGTACCGGTCCCGGCAGCGTTACGCCGACCTATCGCCCGGGAGTGACCTGGTGCGATCTTCACGATGTTCTCCCCAAGGTGATTACCGACAGTCTGGCTGAGGCTCTGCCCAAGCTGGACGGAAAGCTCAGGGGTTTCTCTCAGGCAGATGCCGTATTAACCGGGCCCGAAACCAGAAGCTCCTCCCCTGTTCGGATCCTCCGGGGTGACAATCGTCAATCCGTAATTTCCGGTCTTTATCCCACCGGTGAGGGCGCCGGTTATGCAGGGGGAATCATGTCAGCGGCCATTGACGGCATCTTATCCGCAGAAGCACTTCTCAAGGATTTGGAGGAAATTCATGGATAAAACAGAAAAGAAACAGCTTCGCCGTGCATTTTCCTCCCTTGGTATCGCTTTGGTTCTGTACATGATCATCATGAACCTGTGTGTCTTCGGGATTTGCATCCTGGATGTATTCGTAAAGGCTCTGAGTATCGGCGTGCAGGATGGATTCCGCATTGTCTATTATCGACTGCCAGAACTGATCTACGACAGTCTCAGCAACAATGCCTGGGGTTATCTTGCTGCGATTGTTGTCGGATTTCTCTTCTTGCTTCTCTGGAAAGGAAAAAGCTTCCTGTTCCGGGAGATCTGGGCTGCCGATCGCAGTATGACCTTCGGTTCCTTCCTTTTCCTTTTGGTCGTTTTCCTTAGCAGTCAGCTTCTGTTCATGCTTCTGGCCAATATACAGGAGTTTTTGCTGAACCTATTCGGTTTTTCAGCAATCTATTCCCTGGAGGCCGCTACCTCCTCTGCAGATTCTTTCAGCATGTTCCTGTATGCCAGCCTTTTGGCTCCGATTTCGGAGGAAATCCTCTTTCGGGGACTGATCCTTCGGTCACTGGCGCCTCACGGGAAAAGATTTGCGATTCTGCTGTCTGCTTTCCTCTTCGGAATTTTCCACGGGAATCTGGTGCAGTCTCCCTTCGCATTTCTAGTGGGTATCGTGCTGGGCTACACCGCTCTGGAATACAACATTCTCTGGGCAATGGTACTGCATATGATCAACAATCTGGTGCTTTCCGATATGTTTTACCGGATTTTTGCACCGAATATTGCTGATTTCGTCACCAATGTTCTCATCATTCTCTGTGCGGTTGCCGCTGTGATTCTCTGCATCGTAAAACGGCGCAGAATTGTTGCCTATATTCGCGAGAATCCTGTTGACAACAAAAAAATCGGATTGTTTTTCACATCCTTCGGAATTATTCTGCTGATCATCCTTATGGAAATCACCGCACTAACCGGAATCACCAGAATATAACAAAAAACAGGGCAAGCCGGGTGTGCTCTTTTATTTATTCTGAAATGTGCAAAATAGAAACGTTTTCCCCTTAAGCGCAATTGAAATACAATACAATTTGTGGTACAATGTGGGAATCAACAAGCATTGTCAGGAGGAATTTCATAATATGGCAAATGTCAGAATTCAAGATGATTTATACGAAGCCGTCAACGGCGAATGGCTCGCAACTGCGGTAATTCCCGCTGACCGTCCCACCACCGGCGGTTTTGCAAACTTAGCAGAAGATGTTGAAAAAGCACTGATGGCAGATTTTGAGGACTTCGCTGCCGGCAAAAAAAACTGTGATGTCACCGCAATGGGCGATGCCATCCGGCTTTACAAGAAGGTTATCGACAAAGAGCGCAGAAACGCAGACGGAATCCAGCCGATCCTGCCTCTTCTGAACGAGATCCGTTCCATCAAGTCCGTTGACGAACTGAATGCAAAAGCAAAGGATCTGATGCTGAAGGGTGTGGATCTGCCCTTTAACTGCGGTGTGGCTGACGACATGCAGGACGCTACAAAGCATTCCTTCATCGTCCTGGGCCCGGATATGATTCTGCCCGACACCACCTACTACGGCGAAGAAAACCCTGTCGGCGCACAGCTGCTGGCTGTATACGCAGATATGGCTAAGAAACTGCTTGCCTGCACAGATCTGACCGAAGAGGAGCAGAAGCAGTATCTGGAGGATGCCATCGCTTATGATGCTCTCATCGCCAAGACCGTCAAAAGCCAGCTGGAGTGGGCAGACTATGTCAAGAACCACAATCCTGAAAGCACCGAGGAAGTCAGCGCACAGGTACTGCCCTTTGACTTTAAGGGACTGCTCCGTGCTATTTACGGTGACAACACTCCCGACACCGTAGTCGTTTACGACCCCAGAGCCATTAAGGAACTGGGTACCCACTTCAATGCAGAGAACCTCTCCCTGTATCTCCACTGGGCCTATGTGAAGGCACTGGTTTCCGGTTCCTCCCTGCTGTCCACCGAGATCGCAGCCATCGGTACCACCTACAGAAGAGCGCTCATGGGCATTGAATCCGATCCCATTCTGGAAAAGCAGGCCTACCAGGTCGTTTCCAGAGTATTCTCCGAGCCTGTCGGTGTTTACTACGGCAGAGAATACTTCGGTGAAGAAGCAAAGAAGGACATCATTTCTCTGGTGAAGAAGATCATCGTAGCATGGAAGGATCGCGTTTCCAAGAACACCTTCCTGGAGGAAGCTACCAAGCAGAAGGCTATTCTGAAGCTCTCCACCATGAATATTAAGATGGGCTATCCCGATGATGTCAGAGAGATCTTCAAGAAGTTTACCGTTTCCGAAGAGGAAAGCTACTTCGAGGCAATGACCAAAATCTCCGCTCTGAAGGCAGAGGAGCAGTTCAATGAGCTTCTGAAGCCCGTGGACAAGACCATGTGGCAGATGCCCGGCAACATGGTAAACGCCTGCTATGACCCCAGCAGAAACGACATCACCTTCCCCGCAGCAATTCTGCAGAAGCCCTTCTATTCCATCCATCAGACCATTTCTGAGAATCTGGGCGGTATCGGTGCCGTTATCTCCCACGAAATCTCCCACGCCTTTGATAACAACGGCGCTCACTTTGATGAAAACGGCAATCTGAACAACTGGTGGACCGACAAGGACTTCGAAAACTTCAAGACTCTGACCCAACAGATGATTGAACAGTGGGACGGAATTCCCTTCGGTACCGGCAAGGTCAACGGCGAACTGGTTGTATCCGAGAACATTGCCGACAACGGTGGTCTGGCAGTCACCCTGCAGATCATGCACACTCTGGAAAACGCCAGCTTCCAGGAATATTTCATGAACTGGGCAAGAGTATGGTGCATGAAGGGAAAGGATGAATACATCCAGCTCCTGCTCCGGAACGACGTGCACTCCCCTGCCAAGCTGAGAGCAAATATCGCTGTCAGAAACTTCAAGGAGTGGTACGAGACCTTCGGTGTAACGGAAACCGATGAAATGTATATTCCCGAGGAAAAGCGCCTCATTATGTGGTAAAAGCGAAAAACAGCAAAAACCGGTCGGAATTTCCGACCGGTTTTCTTTTAATTATAGATCTTCAGCACGCAGAACCGGAATATTATGTTCCTTTGCCAGTTGAAGCAGGGTTTCATTGGATGCATTCAGCGGACCCACAGGAGTTCCCGCATCGACCACCGCTTTGCAGGCCAGCATCATTCGGGATGCTTCCTCCAGCTTGCTCTCATCCATTGGGATAAAAGCAGGACAGGATATGGTCTGCGCCGCAAGCGTTTTTGCAACCTGGTAATCCACGTCATTTTCGAACAGAATACCGGTAGCAAAAGGAATACACTGCTTCTGCAGCTGTCGGTAAACAGGAATTCCGAATCCGGCACCAGCAACCACAAACAGCTGGGGCTCCCCTTCCGTTCTGACGAGCTCCACGCTGCCCAGAAGCTGATTGTAGGAGCCCTTTTCCATGGAATAAAGGGACTCCACGGTTCCGTCCGCGAGCACTTGAGACGGGGTTCCGAAACCGGCGATGGTATCTCCTCGGACACAGAGCAGATAATCCGACACCTTTGCTGCCAGATCAATTTCGTGCAGTGACATGATCACCGTGATTCCCTCCTGGGCCATTCCTCGGAGGATATCCAGCAGCTCCACTTTATAACGAATGTCCAGATATGCAGTCGGCTCATCCAAAATGATGACCTGAGGCTCCTGGCAGATGGCTCTTGCCAGCATAATACGTTGGCGCTGGCCATCCGACAGCGTGGCAAAATCCTGCTGCGCAAGTTCTCTTCCGTTTACCCGATCCATTGCACGTTCCACCGCAGCCATATCCTCCGGTGTCAATTTCCCGAACAGATTGGTATAGGGATATCGTCCCATAGCAACGACCTCAGCACAGGTCATAAGCTCCGGGCGAATGCGATCCGTCAACACCACGGCTGCCTGCTTTGCAAGATCTCTGGGTGTCCAGCTATCCAAGGCCTTACCCTGCAAATATACACATCCGCCAATAGGTGCCAGCTGTCGGGTAATCGATTTCAGAATCGTAGATTTTCCCGCGCCGTTGGGACCGATCAAGGTCATAATTTTGCCTTGCTCCAGTTCAATTTCAATGTCTCGGATCAGCGGCTTACCATTATAGCCTACTGTCAAGGCTTCCGTGTGAAAATAAGCCATATCACACCTCCTGAGACTGACGGCGGCGTACCATCATATAGACTACCACCGGTGCACCAAAAATGGAGGTCACCGTGCCGATGGAAAGTTCCGTCGGTGCAAAGACGGTTCTGGCGATAAGGTCGCAGAACATACAGAACACCGCCCCGCAGACAAAGGATGCCGGTATCACATAGGACGGCTTTGAGGAACGCAGCAGGGTCCGCGTAATGTGCGGAACCGCAATACCCACAAAAGAAATCGGTCCCGCCAAAGCCGTAACACAGGCAGACAGGAGGCTGGAGACCAGAATGATCAGCAGCCGGATTCTTCTGATGGGGATGCCCATGCTCTGGGCATAGCCTTCGCCCAGGGCGTAGGCACCAATGGGTTTCGAAAGCAGAAACGCGCAGAACACGCAGGGAATACACACGACAACTGCTGTTCGGATATCTCCCCAATTTGCTCCGGAAAAGGATCCCATGGACCAATTTGTCAGATTCACTACATCATGGTCATTGGCAAAGGTAATGCAGAAGTCCGTGACTGCGCTGCAGATATAGCCCACCATGATACCGATGACCAGCAGCATGGACATACTCCGTACCCGCTGAGAGAACAGGAGCACCAGAGAAGTGATCAGCATGGATCCGAAGAATGCTGCCAGAATCAACGTAAAAGCATTGATGACACCAAGGATTCCCGGCAGGAAAATCAGCGTCACGCCAACCACCATTTTTGCACCGGAAGAAATGCCCAGCACAAAGGGTCCTGCAATGGGATTTCGGAAGAAAACCTGCAGAAGATAACCGGAAACCGACAACGCGCCTCCCAGCACCATGGCAAGAAGCATTCTGGGTATGCGAATGCGGAAAAGAATCTGACTTTCGGCAGAAGCACGGATGACACGGTCCAGTTCCGCCTGATAACGGCCCCTGGTAAAGAGGTTCGCTATCCCCCACCGGATGCCGCCCCCCAGCATGCGGATTACCTCTCCAAAATGGATGGAAACGGAACCGATGTTGATATTCATCATCACCGCAAGCAGCAGAGCGCCAAAAGACAGTCCCATTACCAGCGCAAACCTGCCGGCATTACCCAGTCGGATCGTCGGTTTTTCCAGGCTGCCTTGCGGAATGTTATTCATGGTGATACCACCCTTCCATCAAAATCATTCATCTATAAAAAGTGTCATTGGGAAGCGATGAACCACGTCATCGTTTCCCAATGACAGCTTCATGTCAATGGTTACTGCATAAGCCTGTAAAGATAAGGCACTTCCGTCAGGTTGTCGGCTTCTCCGGAAAAAATCTCATGGAAGCTGCGGATCATCTGGCCAAGCTGCGTGGTTTCCTGGTACATATTCTGGCCGGTACACCACACATTGCCTTCCTGCACCGCCTTAAACTCCCCGAGAAGATCACTTTTTTCCAGCAACTCCGCCAGAGTGCGGATCTCTCCGCCAATGGTACTGTTATAGATGATGTAATCCGCATTCTTTGCCGCTGCAAAGAAAGTTTCCATCTCAATCGTCACAGTGGAAGTTGCTGTACCGGGGTCACCCAGATCACTGAAAACATAGTTTCCGCCGGCAAGCGCAATCATCTTGCTGACATAGTCGCCGCTCTTCCGGGCAACGACTCTGCCGGAAGAACTGATGTAGAAGAATGCCACGGTTTTTCCCGTAGGTTCCTCACCGGAAACGGCATTCAAATATTCCACCTGCCGGGCAAACAGTTCCTCTGCCTGCTCTTCCTGGTTCAGAAGTGCGCCATAGAGTTTGATCCATTCCGTCCGGCCAAGAGGATGCTCCTCGTTGCTGGCTTGGTCCACCAGCACAGGGATTCCCAATTCTTCCAGCTTCTGCTTTACATCAGAGGCATGACCGATCATGGTGGACTCCACCGCCAGATCACAATTCTGTGACAGCAGCAGTTCATAATCCGGCTCGTTATATTTTCCGGCAAAGAGGATCTTACCGTCTTCCATGGCCTTTCTGGCATTTTCGATATACCAGCCTTCGGCTTTGGTACCGGAAAGTGCAATGCAGTCCAGACTCTCCAGGCCGTCAAAAAGGCACATAGCAGCAGTTGCCGCCAGATAAATACTGTCCAGCGGCTGATACAACGGGGTAACCCCCTGCATTTCAGCAGGGATGCTGCCTCCCTCCGGGATCACCAGAAATTGACTTCCGTCACCCAGGGTAATCAGCTTATATCCGCCGGTATAATAGTCAACGGAGAAGCGGTCCGCGAATTGCAGCTCCATGGAGCCGATTTTTTCCCAGGCATCAGGTTTGGATGCCTCCTCTTTTTGGGCGGAACAACCGCCCAAAAGAGGAAATAACATCACAAAAATCAGAATCAGTGCCAGGGACCGTTTCAATTTCCGGCCTCCTGGGCAGTGCTGCTGTCAAAATGCAGCACATAGTCGATGAGATGCGGTTCGCTCATGGCAACAGTCAAAGCACTGACTGCCATGTCCTGATCCAGCACCACAGGAATGCAGAAGGTAGAATTGCCCTCTGTCTGGATGGGATCATACTGCACATCATCTACCAGCATGTACTCATAATTGGGACTGCTCCAGACGACGGTTGCCCACAGGATGCCATCCTCATGAACAGAAACAAGTGCCGGACTTTTTACAGAAGCACGTCCGGATCCTCCGGTGAGAGTGACCTCCATGAGCATATCGCCAGTCATTTCCGGCACGACAGGCACGGGATTGGAAACAGAGACCTTGTGATCATACCAGGTTCCCTTTTTGCCAACCAGGGCACAGTCAAATTCCGCATCCAGATAAGGAACAGGAATATCAAAGCCGAAAACAGTTTCAGTAGTGCCGTCGCTGTAGTGCACCTCATCCTCGGTAGGCTCCAGAAGTACAGCGCCTTCCTTCTGAGCATCCTCGGCAAGGCCAAAGAAGAGATTCAGAACGTTCTTGGAGGGCATGGAAATATGGAGCACCATCTGGCCGTTCTGCACAGTCAGGGTACCCTTACCGTCGCAGGCCTCACTAACATGGAACATACTGCTGTCCGTGTCAAAATCTGCCAGATAAACGCCATCCGGCAGGGCAGGTTCTGCGGGCTGTGTTTCCGGAATCTCCGGTTCCGTTGCTTCCGTAGTCGGAGCAGTTGTGGGGGCTTCGGTGACAGCCTCCGTTGCTGCGGTGGTTGTCGGCGCTGCAGTGGTTGCCGGGACTGCGCCGGGTTGGCTGCAGCCGGCGAACGCAAGGCTCAGCATCGCTGCAACACATAGAATCAACAGGAACTTTCTTAACATAGAGATCTCTCCGATCCGGTTTATTTATCCAATGCTGCTCATAGCTTCCTGGGTATGAGCAACATAGATATTCTGAATAGCTTCAATTCGGCCAAGGCCGGCAATCTGAGCCAACACTTCGTCGAAGTTTTCGGAAGCAACAAACATGCTCTTCCAGGAATCCTCATCATCGCCAGCCATATCGTTATTGGCATGGTCACCTGCAACGACCATCAGAGGACGCAGGACGACGATCTTGTAACCTGCTTCGGCAACAGCAGCGATGACATTCTCGCACTCGGTCTCTTCGGGCTCGCCTTCCACAGTGCCGATGAATACGTTCTTGTAACCCAGAGTGTTCATCTGAGTCTGCATCTGGGTATAGGAAACCTTTGCGGTATGAGAAGTGCCGTGACCCATGAATACGAAAGCAACGCCGGCCTGATCAGCCTCTTCCAGGGTAGCCCACTGAGAATCGGCAACAGCCTCGGCAACGAGGGATTCAGCAACAGCCTGCTTGTCAGCATTGATCACAGTTGCATCGCTGCCAACAGGTCCCAGCAGGGGTTCTGCCACAACGATGTTTTCAATCTTGTCTGCGTAAGCCTCAACGACCTCCATCAGCTCGTCGTACTCAGCGCCGTGCATCAGGTGTGTGGGCTGGATCACCAGGTTCTTAACGCCATTGGCAACAGCACGCTCCATAGCCTGCTCCATGTTGTCGATGTGCTCATCCTCACGAGCCTGGACGTGGTTGATGATGATCTGAGCAGTGAAAGCTCTGCGGACAGACCACTCGGGGAATGCTGCCTGCAGGGCATCTTCAATACCCTTGACATCCAGAGCGCGGCTCTCGTTGAAAGAGGTGCCGAAGGAGACAACCAGCAGCTCATTCTCGCCGATCTCATCGGCATTGCGGGGATCATCCAGAGAAGCATCGCCGGTATCACGGCCGAAGTAGTCAGGATCGGCCTCTTCGCCTTCCACCAGTTCCTTCTGTTCATCGCTCAGAGCGTCCCATGCAGCCTTTGCTTCAGCACACAGGGCATCGGTGTTCTCATCGCGGTACTGGACATAGATGGCATCGATCAGCTCAGCCACATGGTCAGCAGCTTCCTGATCCAGCGCAGCCTGATCCACGGTAGCTTCGGTGGGAGCTTCAGTGGGGGCTTCGGTAGGTGCCTCGGTAGCTGCAGTGGTCGGTGCCTCGGTGGCAGGGGCCTGGGTTGCAGCAGGTGCCTTTGCGCCGCAGGCTGCCAAACTCAGCACCATGCAGAGTGCCAGCACCAGCGCAACGATTTTCTTGTTGTTCATTGTTCTTTCCTCCGTATCGGTAGAATTATACTCTCAGGGTTATCCCTGAAAATAACAGCATAAAACCCGCAGAGAGGAAAGGGTATGGTAATCCTATTGCATCCGGAAAAACAAAAAAAGCTGCGGCAGTATAGACTGCCGCAGCCGATTTTCCGCAGAATGCTGCCAATCCTCCTGGTCCGGGAGTTCTTGAGCAGATCCATTTAAGCAGGTCTCCTGACTTGCGCATCATAAGCCGTACACAGTCTTCTCAGGTTTTCCCCAATGACCGGCTTTCACCAAGTGTACGACCTCCACGCTTACAGTGGCGGTACCGTTCCGAATTTACATCGGATTCACTATTCTCTGCCAACGCCCATACGGCAAAGGCAGCACTTAAATGCTCAATTTTCGGTTCAATTATATGCGCATCCTGACCATTTGTCAACTGTATTTAGAACACTCCTCGGGAGCTGTTCCCAAATGTTTCCATTTTGAAATGCAGCCGATTTTTCGCCTCTTTCAGCGGCTGCTCCTGCGTTTCTGATAATCCTCATCGATCCGAGATTTCCAGCTGGCAGACAAGGGCCTGCTGCTCCGAACAGAGCAAACTGCTTCACCGATCACTTCAAAATTCAGAGCGGTTCCCTCCCCATCACAGTTGTAGTTGGCAGCACGGGATGCGTCAATTCCGAAGCGGCTTGCCTCTGCTGCGGCATCGATATTCGCCCCCAAGAACAGGAACTCCCAATCATATTTCTCCTTCTGACGCAGGATCATCTGCTTTACCTTTTCATAGGTATACCCTCGGCTTGCATTCTCCATGCCGTCCGTCGTGATGACGAACAGGGTCTTCTCGGGCACGTCCTCCGCTCTTGCATACTTGTGAACATTTCCGATATGATGGATGGCTCCGCCGACGGCATCCAAAAGCGCAGTGCAGCCGCGGACATAGTATTCCTTTTCCGTCAGCTTCGCCACATCCGCAACCGGTACACGGTCATGGATAACCATCGATTCATTGTCAAACAGGACAGTGGAAACATAGGCATCCCCTGCTTCCCGCTTCTGCTTCTCCAGCATGGCATTAAAACCGCCGATGGTGTCCTTCTCCAGGCCAGCCATGGAGCCGCTGCGGTCCAGGATAAATACGAGTTCGGTGAGATTCTTTTTCATAGTCAATTCCTCCAATAAAAATAAGGCTACAGGTCATTTCTGACTTTGTAGCCTTATGATAGCTTTGGAAGATTATCTTTTGGTCTCTTGACAGGAGACCGGATCAGCACCCGATGCACACCTGATCATATCGATAGAGAGCTGCATTGATCTCATACAGGTCATAGATTTCATTCGTGATGTAGTATTCGATGATCATATCGAAGGTATTGCTGTGGGAAAGGCTGAAACCAACCGTTCTCAGGAACTGCTCCGTTTCTTCCAGGTTCAGTTCCAGCGCAATGGCGAAGGCAATGACCGTCTGTTTGCTCGGCCGATAGTGTGCATCGTTATTGATTTTCCAGAAGGTCTTTTTGCTGATCTGCGCCTTCTTATAGCACTCCACATCCGTCATGCCCTTCCTATCGATAAGCTTCAGGAGCGTGACCGCAAAGGAATCATCCTGCTGCTGCAGCCAGTCTTCCAGATCATCCGCTTTTGCTGCCTTGCGGGGAGCAGGTGCAGATGCAGACATCATGGGCATGGCACAGACAGAATCGAAGGTATCCTTTTCATAAGACTGCGCCAGGAATTGTTCCAGATCATATTTGCGGGACAACTCGTAGGATTTGCGGTCAAACACACAAAGGGTAACATCCAGGTCACCACTCATGGTCTCCCGGAAATCACGGATTGCGGAGATGGCGATTTCCAGCACCTGGTCCTTTGGGAAGCCAAAGGCTCCGGAGGAAATCAAGGGAAATGCAACAGAAGAAATTCCAAACTTTTTTGCGCAGAGCATTGCATTGATATAGCAGCTCCGGAGCAGGACCGGCTCATTGTGACGGCCATCCTTCCAGACTGGACCCACGGTATGGATTACATACTTACTTGGGAGTCGATAGCCCTTTGTGATTGCAACGCCTCCGGTTTGCAATTCTGGTAAGCCGTCACATTCTTCACGCAGCCCCTTTCCGGCAGCTGTGTGGATCGCCAGGTCTGTATTGCCGCTACCGGAATAAATAGGATCCGTCGGATTCACAATGGCATCCACAGAAACGGTAGTAATATCCGCATTTACGATTTGAAACGACATACCATCACCTCCAAAAGCAGGAATTCAAAATGCACCTTTATTCGCCTCAGATTTCGTAGGCCACCCGATAGGCATCGTAAATTGCACTCATAAGATTGCCGATTTTCTTGGCATCGCCGATGGTATAAACCTTCTTGCCCGCTGCTTCCAGTTGCTCCGTCAGGCCCTTCTGAGGAATATATCCCACAGAAAGGATAACACTGTCAGCAGAGAGTGTCTTCTCGCCCTCGGCAGTCTTTACAGTCACCTTGAGACCATCCTCATCCCGGATGGAGGAGAGTGCAGCGCCGGTATAGACAGGGATCTTATAGAACCGAATGATCTCCCGGAGCATATCGCTGTTGGAAGCGCAGAGGCCGGGAACCTGTAGGATATCCGGCAGCATTTCCACCACGGAAGGCTTCTTGCCATCCAGAACCAACTGGTAAGCGATCTCAATACCGGTAAGTCCACCGCCAACGATGACCACGTTTTCACCGGCCTGCTTCTGGCCGCGAAGGTATTCCACTGCCTGCATGACCTTGGGATTGTCCACACCAGGCAGATTCAGTCGGCGAGGAGTAGAACCGGTTGCGGCGACCACCACATCGTAATCCGTCAGCATTTGGGCGGTAGCTTCCGTATTCATGCGAACCTCAATTTCATTCAGCTCCATCTGATGGCGGTACCAATCCACCAGCATACGATCCTTCTCCTTGAAGGAAGGTGCTGCGGCTGCAATAAACACGCCGCCCAGCTCACCGGACTTCTCAAACAGAGTAACGCAGTGTCCGCGCATCTTCAAAAGTCTTGCGCACTCCATGCCGCCGACACCGCCGCCCACCACGGCAACCTTTTTGGGACTTTCCGTGGGAACCAGCTTCCACAGTTCCTCATCCATGGTAGCAGGACGCAGGGCACAGTGGGACATGATAAAGGTTCTGCCGTCGTTGCAGGGAATCTTACCGATGGGGAAGCAGCCGTTATGGCAGGCGATGCAGGGACGGATCTCCTCCTGCTTTCCTTCCCGAACCTTATTCAGCCAGAAAGGATCTGCCAGGAACTGACGGGCCACACCGATACCGTCGATCTCGCCGTTTTCGATAGCCTTGGAGGAAAATTCCGGATCCTCCATACGGCCTGCGCAGAACACCGGGATCTTCACGAATTTCTTCAGATAGCTGACCTCAGGGAAATTGCAGTGCAGGGGCATATAGACAGGGGGATGCGCCCACCACCAGGAATCGTAGGAACCGTTATCTGCATCCAGCAGATCGGCTCCTGCCCTCTCCAGGATCTGTGCCACCGCAGGGCTTTCCTCCATGGAGCGGCCGAATTCCTCATAAGGTTCTGCGGGCAGAGCGCCCTGATTGAAGCCGCGCATCTTGCTGGCAACACTGTAACGGACGGAAACGGGGTAATCTTCACCGGCAGCGTCCTTGATGGCCCGGATGATCTCGCAGGTAAAGCGCATTCTGTTTTCCAGGCTTCCGCCGTATTCGTCAGTTCTCCAGTTGGTGTTGGTAATGGCAAACTGGTCCAGCAGATAGCCCTCGTGGACGGCATGGATCTCAATACCATCAATGCCGACTTCCTTGCAGAGCTTTGCAGCTTTGCCGTAGGCTTCTACGATCTTGTGGATTTCTTCCTTTTTCAGTTCTCTCTGCTTCAGATCCGGCTGCCACACGTTCTGCAGGCCCTCTGCGGGAGCGACGAAGAGCTCGTGACGCAGAGCCTCATCGGTACTGTCCAGCCCAAAGAACTGCACACGGCCAAAGCCGGCACCGATCTGCAGGAAAAACTTAGTGCCATAGGAATGGATCTCCTCCATCAGGCTCTTGATGGGGCCGCGGAAAATATCTTCCTTTTCGTAAAGATACACGCCGTGATCAATGATCTGGGTAGCACCGGGGATGATCAGTGCAACATTGCCCTTTGCCCGGTCACGGTAATAGGGAATGACCTTCGGGTCGAACTTGCCGTCGTGGCCGAAGGGAGAGGTTGCGCCCATAGCTGTCAGGATAACTCTGTTTTTCAGTGTGACTCCACCGATCTGAATTGGCTGAAATAAAGCATGATACTTTTCCATTGCGGTACCTCTTTCTGATTTTTTATGCATGATCTGCTTTTATCTTACTACATTCTTTTTTGTTTCTCAAGACATATATCCTCGAAATCTCTTTTTTAAAAAACAAGAAAATCCCGGTATTCCAAGATGGATACCGGGAAAATATTGATTCCAATGACAACGGCGTAACGGAACAAATGACATTTTAGAATCAAAAGGCAATACGTAGGGATATCGCTCAGGAGCAGAATATCAATTCTGCTCCTGATGATAAGATATTTCTTTCAGCCTGTGAGCATACCATATAATATCCACAATCAACTATTGAAGCTGTCATTTTGTGCTTTTTTCAACCGAGAGCGTTTCATACTAGTTCTCCAGAGATGCGGAAATGAAAGCCCGGAACAGCGGATGGGGCTTATTGGGGCGGCTCTTGAACTCAGGGTGATACTGAACGCCAACATAGAAGTTCCCGGTAGGCAGTTCCACCGTTTCCACCAGTCGGCCATCGGGAGAGGCACCGCTGATGGTCAGGCCCGCTTCTCTCAGCGCGGTGCGGAACTCATTGTTAAATTCATAGCGATGGCGGTGGCGCTCGGAGATCAGTTCTGCGCCATAGGCCCTCTCCATCTGGGTACCCGGTACGATCTTACAGGGATAAGCGCCCAGGCGGAGAGTGCCGCCCTTATCCACATCATCATTCTGATCCGGCAGGAAATCGATGACCTTATGGGTGCTGTTCGGATCAAATTCGCCGGAGTTTGCATCCGTCATTCCCGCCACAAACCGGGCAAAGGCAATGACGGAAATCTGCATACCCAGGCAGATGCCGAAGTACGGAATTTTCCGCTCCCTGCAATAGTTTGCAGTAACGATCATGCCTTCAATGCCGCGGCTGCCAAAACCTCCGGGAACGATAATTCCATTGCAGCCGGAAAGAACATCAGAAATATTTTCCGTTGTAATCGTTTCAGAATCAATCCAGCGGATCTCCACCTGAGCCCCAAGGCTGTAGCCGGCATGACGCAGGGCTTCCGCAACGGAAAGATAGGCATCATGGAGCTGGACATACTTGCCCACAAGACCGATGGTAACGGTTCTTTCCGGATGCTTGATTTTCTCCAGCATGGCATTCCATTCCGTCATCTCAATATCCGGCGCCCAGATTCCCAATTCTCTGCACACGATTCCGGAAAAATGGCTCTTTTCCAGCATGACAGGAGCCTCATACAAGGTAGGCAGGGTAATATTTTCAATAACGCAGTCCGGCTTTACATTGCAGAACATGGCGATTTTCTGGAAAATGGATTCCTCCAGAGGCTCATCACACCGCAGGATGATGATATCCGGCTTGACACCCATGCCCTGCAATTCTTTGACGGAATGCTGGGTAGGCTTACTCTTGTGTTCATCGCTGCCCCGGAGGAAGGGCACCAGGGTTACATGGATGAACAGGCTGTTCTCCCTGCCAACTTCCAGGGAAATCTGCCGCACAGCCTCCACAAAGGGCTGGGACTCGATATCGCCGATGGTGCCGCCGATCTCCGTGATGACCACATCCGCATCGGACTGCTTGCCTACGCGGTAAACAAATTCCTTGATCTCACCCGTCACGTGAGGAATGACCTGGACAGTAGAACCTAAGTATTCCCCGCGGCGCTCTTTATTCAGCACATTCCAGTACACCTTTCCTGTGGTCAGGTTGGAGTATTTGTTCAAATCTTCATCGATAAACCGCTCGTAGTGACCCAGATCCAGGTCAGTTTCCGCGCCGTCCTCGGTGACATACACCTCGCCATGCTGATAGGGACTCATGGTGCCGGGGTCCACATTGATATAGGGATCCAGCTTCTGGGCAGCTACCTTGAGTCCTCTTGCCTTCAGAAGTCTGCCAAGGGACGCAGCGGTGATTCCCTTTCCCAATCCGGAAACCACACCGCCGGTAACGAAAATATACTTTGTCTGTTTCATATCTGTCCTCCCAAATAAAAAAGGGCGCTCGGCACCGGTGGCAGCAAAATACGCTGCCACGGAATCCCGAACGCCTTTGTTCGTATTTTCTAAGTATCGTAAGATCGGATGATGTTTTCAGCTACCTCCCGCCGGGAAAGGCGGGTATCCATAGCCTGTTTTTCAATGTAATAATGGGCATCCTCTTCCCGCATATGCAGGTGCTCGATGAGCAGCCATTTTGCCCGATTCACCATGCGGATATCCTGCATCTTCTCCTGCAGGGTTTTCTGCTGTTTTTCCATCCGGGCAAGCCGGGAGGAAAGGGCTGTCAGCAGCTTTAC
Organism: Faecousia sp.; assembly: GCA_045628895.1. Taxonomy (GTDB): domain Bacteria; phylum Bacillota; class Clostridia; order Oscillospirales; family Oscillospiraceae; genus Faecousia. The sequence goes on along the minus strand of JAZQQD010000018.1, from coordinate 12,279 downwards.
GGAACCATAAAACATCTGTCGGCTCATGGGTTTTCCTAAGGTCAGCACGCCGCTGTCCTCCACCCGGCTACACACCTGATCGAACAGTTCGTTTTTCACCATCAGCAGAATGCCCATGCTGCTTTGAGAAAGATCCAGAGCAAGGTCAATTCCGAATTCATCCGTCAGAGGTGCATTGATGATCACAATGTCCACTTCTGTCGAAAGCAGCAGCCGCCTGGCATGGCCGGCATCCGTCGCCCGAAGGATAGGTTCATAGTCCCCTGCCGGAAGAATCTCCGAAATAAATTCGCCGATCTTGTCACCGGCACCGGCAACAAGAATGCGATATTTCTTTTTTCCTGTTGCCATGGGCATTCCTCAATCCAGCATCTGCTTCGGCAGCAGAGCGGATACAAATTCGCTGTTTCTGCTGTAGTTTTTTGCCTCTTCCAAACCGGCGGGCAATCTGCAAAGCTTCCCGGTAATCTCCTCCCCGGCATGGAACAGATCCACATTCACCGGAGCCGGAGCTGCCATTCCCTTGCGGATACCGTCCAGTCCTGCATGAATCAGCAGCGCATAGGCAAGATAAGGATTGGCGCCGGGATCGGGAGAACGAAGCTCAATACGTCGATACTCTCCTTTGGCTGCCGGAATGCGAATCAGCTGGGAGCGGTTTTCCGGGGACCAGGTAATATATTTCGGTGCCTTCTTCTCTCCCAGGCGGTCATAGGAATTCTCGGTAGGATTCAGAAATGCGGTGATCTCCCGAATATGGGAAAGAATACCTGCCATAAAGGCATCTGTCCGGTCCTTGCCGTCATCACAGCGCAGGGACATATTGATGTGCATGCCGCTGCCTGCCTGGCCGGGAATGGGCTTCGGGGAAAAGTCCGCATACAGGCCGTTGTGCATAGCGGCAGTCTTGACTACTGTTTTGAAGTGCACGGCATTGTCCGCTGCGGACAATGCATCGGAATAGCGGAAATCGATCTCATTCTGGCCGGGGCCTTCCTCGTGGTGGGAGCTCTCCGGCTGGATATCCATATCCTGCAAAGTAAGGCAGATTTCCCGGCGAACATTTTCGCCTTTATCCTCCGGTGCCACATCCATATAACCGGCGCGGTCAAAGGGTTCGGAAGTAGGTTCGCCGTTTTCATCGGTTTTGAACAGGTAAAACTCAAATTCCGCCCCGATACTCACCTGGCAGCCTTCGTTTTTGGCTTCCGCCACCGCATCCTCCAGAATCCTGCGGCAATCCATGGCAAAGGGTGTCCCATCCGGATGGGTGATCCGGCAGAACATCTTTACCACCTTCCCCCGACTGGGTCTCCAGGGGAGCACATTCAGCGTTGAGGGAATGGGATGCAGAAACAGATCGGAACCTACCACGCTGCCAAAACCCGGAATGGCCGAAGCATCAAAGGAAATACCGTGGGTAAAGGCCCGCTCCAGCTCCTCCGGCATAATAGAGATATTCTTTTGTTTTCCCGAAATATCACAGAAAGCAAGACGGATAAATTTGACATCCTCCTGCTCCACATAATCAAACACATCCTGCTTGGAATACAGCATTCTGATTTCTCCTTAAAAAAGAGGCGTTTACGGCGCAGTATCCCTCCTGCCTGCCGTAAACGCCTTTGTTTACTCCATAATTATACAGTCAGCAATAAATACTGTCAATTCTTTTCCTTTGGTAATTTGCAACAAATATTTGATTCCTTGCATAATTTGCCGTGTGTGATTCTACAAATCGCCAAATATGCAAGAAAAAGCGATTGACATTGCAAAATTTATGATGTAAGATGCGTACAGAAAATCCCTTACGGGAAAATACGAAAGATAAGCGACAAGGAAGTCGTATGTAGCAAAGCTATGTACTTCCTGTCGCTTTTTTTATTTCATTAAGGAGAATGGATTATGGTTACTGATATTTTTTCCTCCATGGTATTTGATGATCGGGCAATGGAAGCACGTCTCCCCAAGGAGACCTATAAGACCCTGCAGCGCACCATCAAAATGGGTAAACATCTGGATCTCGGTGTTGCCAATATAGTTGCCAACGCCATGAAGGACTGGGCCATTGAGAAGGGCGCAACCCATTTCACCCACTGGTTTCAACCTATGACTGGCATCACCGCCGAAAAGCATGACAGCTTTATTTCCCCCAAGGATGGCGGCAAGGTCATCATGGAATTCAGCGGCAAGGAACTGATCCGCGGCGAACCCGATGCATCCTCCTTCCCCTCCGGTGGTCTGCGGGCAACCTTTGAAGCCAGAGGCTACACCGCATGGGACGCTACCTCCTATGCTTTTATTAAAGATGGCGTACTGTGCATCCCCACGGTATTCTGCTCCTACGGCGGCGAAGCCCTGGACCAGAAGACCGCCCTGCTTCGCTCCATGGAAGCCATCAACCGACAGGCACTTCGGGTTCTGAAGCTTTTCGGCAACGAGGATGTGACCTCTGTCAAAACAACCGTCGGTCCCGAACAGGAATATTTTCTGATCGACAAGGCCGTCTTCGACAAGCGCAAGGACCTGATTTATACCGGCCGCACCCTCTTCGGTGCCAAGGCTCCCAAAGGCCAGGAGCTGGATGATCATTACTTCGGTGCCATTAAGCCCCGGGTTGCAGCCTTCATGAAGGAACTGAATGAAGAGTTGTGGAAGCTGGGAGTTCTTGCAAAGACCGAGCACAACGAGGTTGCCCCCGCCCAGCATGAAATGGCTCCCATCTTCACCACAACCAATATTGCTGCTGACCACAACCAGCTCACCATGGAGCTGATGCAGAAGGTCGCCAAGAAGCATGGCATGGTTTGCCTGCTGCATGAAAAACCCTTTGCAGGAGTCAACGGATCCGGTAAGCACAACAACTGGTCCATTTCCACCAACACCGGCACAAACCTTCTGGAGCCCGGCGATACCCCCTACGAAAATGCACAGTTTCTGCTGTTCCTGTGTGCCGTCATCAAGGCTGTGGATGAATATCAGGATCTGGTGCGGATCTCCGTAGCATCCGCAGGCAACGATCACCGCCTGGGTGCCAACGAAGCACCTCCCGCCATCGTATCCATGTTCCTGGGCTCTGACCTGGCGGAAATTCTGGATGCCATTGAAGCAGACGTTTCCTACGATTCCCGCGAGAAGGAAGTCATGCGTATCGGTGTTCACACCCTGCCCAAGTTCCAGAAGGATGCCACCGACCGGAACCGCACCTCCCCCTTCGCCTTCACCGGCAACAAGTTTGAGTTCCGTATGCTTGGCTCTTCCGAATCTATCTCTTGCTGCAACACCATGCTGAACACCGCCGTTGCCGAGGAGCTGCGGCAGTTTGCAGACTGCCTGGAAGGAAGTACCGACTTCAATTCCGATTTGCATGATCTGATCCGCAAAACTATCCACGAGCATAAGCGCATCATCTTCAACGGTGACGGCTACGACGAAAGCTGGATCGCTGAAGCAGAGAAGCGGGGCCTTATGAACCTGAAAACCACACCGGATGCACTTTCCCATATGCTGGATGCAAAGAACATCTCCCTGGTCACCAGCCACAAGGTATACAGCGAGACAGAATGGCATGCCCGTCACGAAGTGAAGCTGGAAAACTACTGCAAGGTTGTGGGTATCGAGGCCGCCACCATGCTGGACATGGCAAGGAAAGATATCCTGCCTGCCATGAGTGCTTACTCTGCCGAACTGGCAGATGCCGCTTCCAAGAAGCTGGCTCTTCTTTCCGATGTGGACTGCTCCTATGAAATGGAAAGTATTCGGATTCTCAGTACCATGATCCGTGCCGCTTACACAACTGTGAAGAAGCTGGAGACCGATCTTGTGGAATCCAAGGCATGCCCCGACAGTGAGACCCTGGCAAACTTCTTTAAAGATACTGTCATCGGGGACATGAAGGTTCTTCGGGCTACCGTGGACGAGATGGAAGCCATTACTTCTGCCGAAAAGTGGCCCTACCCCAGCTACGGCGACCTGCTGTTCAGCGTCAGATAATTCATCATTTCCTGCGGGAGGCGCTTCGCCTCCCGAACTATTATAGAAAACAAAGGGGGAACATCTATGTGTTCCATAATCGGATATATCGGAGAAAAACTAACCGAGCAGGACATCCGTCACCATTTTGACCGCACCGTTTCCCGAGGGCCGGATATGACCCGGATCGCAGATTTGGGAAACGGTTTTCTGGGATTTCATCGGCTTGCCATTATGGGGCTGAATGAAAACGGTATGCAGCCATTCTCCCTGGGGCAAAACAAAGTTGTGTGCAACGGCGAAATTTACGGATTCCGCACTCTCAAAGAGGAACTGATTTCCAAAGGGTATTCTTTTCAAAGTGATTCCGATTGTGAGCTTCTGCTGCCCCTGTACCGGGAATACGGCACGCAGATGTTCCGCAAACTGGATGCCGAATTTGCTCTGATCCTTTATGACGGAGAAACAAAGCAGTTGATTGCTGCCAGAGATCCCATCGGCATCCGCCCGCTGTATTACGGCTATGTGGGCAGCGATATTATTTTCGCCAGCGAAGCCAAGAATCTGGTAGGCATCTGTGAAAAAATTCTCCCTTTCCCTCCGGGACACTATTACCAAGGCGGGCAGTTTATCTGCTATTGGGAGATCAGCAAGCCGGTTTCCATGCATCACGATGATCTGGAAACTGCCTGCGTTAAAATTCGGGAAAAGCTGATCGCAGGCATTGAAAAGCGGCTGGATGCAGATGCTCCCGTGGGTTTTCTGCTATCAGGAGGACTGGATTCCTCCCTTGTCTGCGCCGTGGCTGCAAGACTCAGCAGCAAACCTATCAAGACCTTCTCCATCGGTATGGACATCGATGCCATCGACCTGAAATACGCCAAACAGGTGGCAGACTACATCGGTTCCGACCATACCGAGGTCATTATTACGAAAGAAGATGTGCTCTCTGCCCTGCCCCAGGTGGTAGCGCTGCTGGGCACTTACGATATTACGACCATCCGCGCATCCATCGGCATGTATCTGGTGTGCAAGTACATCCACGAGCATACCGATCTGCGGGTGATCCTCACCGGAGAGATCTCCGACGAGCTCTTCGGCTACAAGTATACCGACTTTGCTCCCTCTGCGCAGGCTTTTCAGCAGGAGGCTGAAAAACGCATCCGGGAGCTGCACATGTATGATGTGCTTCGGGCCGATCGCTGCATCAGTGTCAACTCTCTGGAGGCAAGAGTCCCCTTTGGAGATCTGGACTTCGTGGAATATGTGATGGCAATCGATCCTGCCATGAAAATGAACACCTACGGCAAAGGAAAATATTTGCTGCGGCACGCATTCGTTGGCGATTATCTGCCCCGTGAGATTCTCATGCGGGAAAAAGCAGCCTTTTCCGATGCTGTGGGACACTCCATGGTAGACGATCTGAAGGAGTATGCCGAGAGCGTATACTCCGACAAGGAATTTGAAATTCGCGCAAAGCGTTACCTTTTTGCGCAGCCTTTTACAAAGGAAAGCCTTCTGTATCGGGAGCTCTTCGAGCGCTATTATCCCGGCCAGGCAGAAATGGTCGTGGATTTCTGGATGCCCAATAAAACCTGGGAAGGCTGTAATGTCAATGATCCGTCCGCAAGAGTTCTTGCGAACTACGGAAGCAGTGGAGAATAGGAGCAGCTTATGGATATAGATTGGGGAAGTTTGGGATTTGCATATCACCCTACAGAGTATCGTTTTGTCGCTGAATATCATAACGGCGCATGGGAAAAAGGCGGACTGAGCAAGGACGCCAACGTGGTTATGAGCGAGAGTGCCTGCGTTCTGCAGTACGCCCAGAGCTGCTTTGAGGGCATGAAAGCCTATACCACTGCCGATGGAAGGGTAGTCTGCTTCCGTCCGGATCTGAATGCCCGCCGTATGGCAGATTCCTGCCGACGTATGGAGATGCCCGTATTCCCGGAAGCAGATTTTCTGGATGCCGTAAAGCAGGTGGTTCGGGCCAATCGGGAGTATGTGCCTCCCTTCGGCAGCGGAGCCAGCCTGTACCTGCGTCCCTATATGTTCGGTACTACCCCTATTATCGGTGTACATTCGGCAGATGATTTTCAGTTCCGCATTTTCGCATCCCCGGTGGGTCCCTACTTCAAAGGCGGCATCCGCCCTCTGGTGATCCGTGTGTGCGATCTGGATCGTGCGGCTCCCCGTGGAACCGGACATATTAAAGCGAGCCTCAACTATGCCATGAGTCTTTACGCACTGACGGAAGCCCACGCTCTGGGTTATGATGAAAATCTGTTTGTAGACTCAGCTACCCGCACTTATGTCGAGGAGACCGGAGGTGCAAACATTCTGTTTGCCGAAGGCAAAAAGCTGGTAGTGCCCGTTTCGGGCTCCATTTTGCCATCCATTACCCGCCGTTCTCTGGTTTATGTCGCAAAAGAATACCTGGGTATGGAAGTGGAACAACGCCGGGTAGAGCTGAAGGAACTGGATCGGTTCTCGGAATGCGGCCTGTGCGGCACCGCGGCAGTCATCTCTCCGGTTGGTACCATCGTAGACCACGGAAGAGAAATCCATTATGAGGGCATGGGAAAGGTAATCTCCAGACTGCGGGATACCCTGACCGGAATCCAGATGGGCACCGTTCCCGCTCCGGATGGATGGCTTACCGTCATTGATTAACCATGTTGGAGGATAAGATGAAAGATTTTCAAAGTCATCAGACTTTATATTCGGAACAATTTGAGCACGATGCCTGCGGTATCGGCGCTGTGGTCAGCATCGACGGCATCCCCAGCCACGCCATTGTGGATGATGCACTGACCATCGTAGAGCGGTTGGAGCACCGTGCCGGCAAGGATGCCACCGGAGAAGTGGGTGACGGTGTGGGCGTGCTGCTGCAGATCAGCCACGGATTTTTCTCTTCCCTGGGCATTTCCCTGCCCGAAAAGGGAGACTACGGTGTCGGTATGTTCTTTCTCCCCACAGATGTGTTAAAGCGCCGCCAGGCCCAGAAGCTGGTGGAGGTCATCTGCTCTAAGGAAAATGTAAAATTCCTGGGTTGGCGGGATGTCCCTGTCAGCGAGGAAATTCTGGGCAAGCGGGCAAGAGAATCCATGCCGTATGTTGCCCAGTGCTTTGTGGAAAGGCCCAAGGGAATCGCCCGGGGATTGGATTTTGACCGGAAGCTCTATGTCATCCGCCGCGTGTTTGAGCAAAGCAACGACGAGACCTACATCTGCTCTTTTTCCTCCCGGACTGTGGTCTACAAGGGCATGTTCCTGGTGCATCAGCTTCGGAAATTCTACCCTGACCTGCAGGATGAGCGCTACGAAAGTGCTATTGCCATGGTACATTCCCGTTTTTCCACCAACACCACCCCCAGTTGGGAGCGGGCACACCCCAATCGCTACATCCTGCACAACGGCGAGATCAACACCATCCGCGGCAATGCGGACAGAATGCTGGCCCGTGAGGAAACCATGGCATCCGCCTGCATGGCTTCCGACATGGATAAGGTGCTGCCGGTGATCTCCAAGACTGGCTCCGACTCTGCCATGCTGGACAACACCCTGGAATTTCTGATGATGAACGGCATTCCCCTGCCTCTGGCTGTTATGATCGCCATTCCCGAGCCCTGGCGGAACGATGCCGGCATGAGCCGGGAAAAGCGGGACTTCTATCACTACTATTCCACCATGATGGAACCCTGGGATGGCCCTGCCGCCATTTTCTTCTCCGACGGCGAGATCATGGGCGCAGTCCTGGATCGCAACGGACTGCGGCCTGCCCGGTATTATATCACCAAAGACCGCAGACTCATTCTGTCCTCCGAGGTGGGCGTTCTGGATATTCCCGCCGAGAACATTCTCTGCAAGTCCCGTCTGCAGCCCGGAAAAATGCTGCTGGTGGACACCCTGCAGAAAAAGGTCATCTCCGACGAGGAATGCAAGGCAGCATTTTCTGCCCGTCAGCCCTACGGCGAATGGCTGGATCAGCATCTTGTCACCCTGGAGCAGCTGCCGGTGCCCAACAAAAAGGTACCCCTGTATCCCCAAGCCATCCGGGATAAACTCTACAAGGCCTTCGGCTATACATACGAGGATGTGGGCGATGCGATTCTGACCATGGCAAAATCCGGCTCGGAAAAGGTCACCTCCATGGGTACGGATATCCCGCTGGCAGTACTTTCAGAAAAGCACCAACCTCTGTTTAATTACTTTAAGCAGCTGTTTGCTCAGGTCACTAACCCGCCCATCGATGCACTGCGGGAGGAAATCGTCACCGATACTACTGTATATATAGGCTCTGACGGCAACCTGCTGCAGGAAAAAGCGGAAAACTGCCGTGTCCTGCAGATTCACAACCCCATCATCACCTCCGTGGAACTGATGCAGATCCGCGCCATGAACCGCCCCGGCTTCAAGGTGGAAACGGTTTCCCTGCTGTATTATAAAAATTCTTCTCTGAAAAAAGCTCTGGACCGCCTTTCCGTGGAATGCGACCGGGCATACCGGGACGGCGCCAATGTGATCATCCTCTCCGACCGGGGTGTTGACGAATACCATGTGGCCATTCCCTCCCTGCTGGCGGTTTCCGCTATGGAGCAGTACCTGATCCGCACCAAAAAGCGGACTGCGGTTTCCATCATTCTGGAAAGTGCGGAACCCAGAGATGTGCACCACTTTGCTACTCTCCTTGGCTACGGTGCCAGAGCCATCAACCCCTATCTGGCTCACGAGTGTATTACCGAGTTGGTGGAAAAGAACCGGCTGGACAAGGACACCCACCAGGCCATCACGGACTACGACAACGCCGTGCTGCACGGCATTGTTAAGATCGCATCCAAGATGGGTATTTCTACCCTGCAGTCCTATCAGTCCGCTCAGATCTTTGAGGCGGTAGGCATCTGCAAGGAAGTCATTGACGAGTACTTTACCAACACCATCAGTCCCGTGGAAGGCATTGGACTGAAGGAAATCGGTGAAGGCGTCAATAGGCGGCACAACCACGCCTTTGACCTGCTGGATCTGGGTGTGGACACCACCCTGGATTCCACAGGCATTCACGGCCTGCGCTCCGGCAGTGGCGCCGAGGATCACATGTACAATCCTCAGACCATTATTGCCCTGCGGGAAGCCGTCCGCAGCGGTTCTTACGAGCGCTTCCGGGAGTACACCAAAATGGTGGACGATGAGCGCAAGCCCCATACCCTCCGGGGTCTGATGGAGTTTAACTACCCGGAAGAGGGCATCTCCCTGGAGGAAGTGGAACCGGCTTCCGAAATCGTCAAGCGGTTCAAGACCGGTGCCATGTCCTACGGCTCCATTTCCGAAGAAGCCCATACGACCATGGCCATCGCCATGAATACGCTGGGTGGTAAGAGCAACTCCGGCGAAGGCGGCGAGGATCCTGCCCGTTTCGGCACAGAGAAAAACAGCGCCATCAAGCAGGTGGCTTCCGCCCGATTCGGTGTGACCAGTGCGTACCTAAATAGCGCAAAGGAAATTCAGATTAAAATGGCCCAGGGTGCAAAACCCGGCGAGGGCGGCCATCTGCCCGGCAAGAAGGTCTATCCCTGGATCGCCAAAACCCGCTATTCCACTCCCGGTGTGAGTCTCATCTCTCCCCCGCCCCATCACGATATCTATTCCATCGAAGATCTGGCGCAGCTGATCTATGACCTGAAGAATGCCAACCGGGATGCCCGAATCTCCGTAAAGCTGGTTTCCGAAGCCGGTGTAGGCACCATTGCGGCAGGTGTTGCCAAGGCAGGCGCCGGCTGCGTGCTGATCTCCGGCTACGACGGCGGCAGCGGTGCCGCACCGAAAAGCTCCATTCACAATGCAGGCCTCCCCTGGGAGCTGGGTCTTGCGGAGGCTCACCAGACCCTGATCCGCAACGGACTGCGGTCCCGGGTGCGGCTGGAAACCGATGGCAAGCTGATGACCGGACGGGATGTGGCCATTGCCTGCATCCTCGGCGCAGAGGAATTCGGTTTCGCCACCGCCCCTCTGGTTACCATGGGCTGCGTCATGATGCGGGTATGCAATCTGGACACCTGTCCCGTCGGCATTGCCACCCAGAATCCCGATCTGCGCTGCAAGTTTGACGGAAAGCCCGAATATGTTATGAACTTTATGCTGTTCATTGCCGAGCAGCTGCGGGAAATCATGGCAAAACTGGGTGTCAAAACCGTTGACGAGCTGGTGGGACGTACCGATCTGATTCGTCCCAGAGTCCATAGAATCACCCACCGGGCAGACACCATTGATCTTGGCAATATCCTTTCCGATCTGCCTCCTGTGCACTATGCGGAAGACGACAAATTTGATTTTGCCTTGGAAAACACCCTGGATGTAAGCACTTTGCTGCCGGCCTTCGAGGCAGCCTTCAAAAAGGGCAAGAAGCACACCGAAAAGATCCAGGTGTCCAGCGTGAACCGAACCTTCGGCACCATTCTGGGCAGTGAGATCACCCGTCGTTTCGGAGAATCCCTCCGGGATGACACCTACCGCGTGGATTGCTTTGGCGGCGGCGGTCAGTCCTTCGGCGCTTTCATTCCCAAGGGTCTGACCATCAACCTGGAAGGCGATGCCAACGACTACTTCGGCAAGGGTCTTTCCGGCGGCAAACTGATTGTGAAACCTGAAAAAGGCGCAGAATTTGCGGCCAAGGATAATATTATCATCGGCAATGTGGCCCTTTACGGCGCTACCTCCGGCATGGCGTTTATTAACGGCATTGCCGGTGAGCGGTTCTGCGTGCGAAACTCCGGTGCCATCGCCGTGGCAGAAGGCTGCGGTGATCACGGATGCGAATATATGACCGGAGGTCGTGTTGCCATTCTGGGCAGAACCGGCAAAAACTTTGCAGCCGGTATGTCCGGCGGAATTGCCTATGTGCTGGATGAGCACCATGACCTGTATCTGCGGCTGAACAAGCAGATGGTGCGTATGTCCGCCATTACAGAGCGGCATGACGCGGCCGAGCTGAAATCCATGATTGAGGCCCATGTGGCAGCCACCGGATCCGCCTATGGCGCACAGATCCTGGCGCATTTTGAAGAATATCTGCCCAAATTCAAAAAGATCATCCCCGAGGATTACCAGAAAATGGTCACCACCATCGGACAGATGGAAGAAAAAGGCATGAGCCATGAACAGGCAACCATGGAAGCCTTTTACGCAGTCAGCAAAGGATAAGGAGGTGCAGTCATGGGAAAAGCAACCGGTTTTATGGAATACATCCGCAAGACAAACGGATCCGTCGATCCCAAGATGCGTATCAAAAATTTCTCTGAATTCCATCCCCCTCTGGATCTCCCGGAGCGGACGCAGCAGGCTGCCCGATGCATGAACTGCGGTGTGCCTTTCTGCCAGAGCGGCGTGCAGTTCGGCGGCATGTACAGCGGCTGTCCCCTGCACAATCTGATCCCTGAGTGGAATGATGAAATCTATAACGGCAACTGGCAGGAAGCCCTTTCCCGCCTGACAAAAACCAACAATTTCCCGGAATTTACCGGCAGAGTATGCCCTGCCCTGTGCGAGGCAGCATGCACCTGCGGCATGAACGGGCAGAGCGTCACCGTCAACAACAATGAGCTTTTCATCATTGAAACCGGCTTTGAGAACGGTTGGGTCACACCCCGCATTCCAAAGGTCCGCAGCGGCAAAAAGGTAGCTGTCATCGGTTCCGGCCCCTCCGGTCTGGCGGTTGCCGACCAGCTGAACCACCGGGGTCACAGCGTGACCGTATTCGAGCGGGAAAGCCGCCCCGGCGGACTGCTGATGTTCGGCATTCCCAATATGAAGCTGGATAAGCGCATCGTCGCCCGGAGAATTGCTCTCATGACCGAAGAGGGTGTGCAGTTCCGCACCGGAGTCAACGTGGGCGTGGATATCACCGCAGAGGAACTGCGGAAGACCTATGATGCCATTGTGCTGTGCTGCGGCAGCAAGACCCCCAGAGACCTGAAAGTTCCCGGTCGGGATGCAGAAGGTGTGCACTTTGCGGTGGATTATCTCACTGCTGCTACCAAAAAGGTCATCGGCGAAACGGAAGACTTCGCCATTAGCGCCAAGGGCAAGCACGTGGTCATTGTGGGCGGCGGCGACACCGGCAACGACTGCCTGGGCACCTCCATCCGTCAGGGCTGCGCAAATGTGACCCAGCTGGAAATGATGGGCATGCCCCCTGTGGAGCGGACTGCCTCCAATCCCTGGCCCCAATGGCCCAGAGTGCTGAAAACCGACTACGGCCAGCAGGAAGCCATCGCCGTATTCGGAGCCGATCCCCGTATCTACAAGACCACGG
>JAZQQD010000017.1:0-10083 GCA_045628895.1 Faecousia sp. | reverse complement strand
CGGTCTTTTTGATTATCTGGAGCCCTTGTCGTAGGGTACGCCCTCGGCCTTGGGAGCCCGGGACTTGCCGGAGGTAAAGGCCAGCACAGCCAGGGTGACCAGGTAGGGCAGCATGCGGTACAGGTGGGAGCTGATGCCGATCTCCGCCAGCAGATACACACCGTCACCGTTGATATCGATGCTGGTGTAGGCGGCGGCGATGCACTTGAACAGGCCGAAGAGCAGGGATGCACCGGCAATGTTCAGAGGCTTCCAGTTGCCGAAGATCATAACTGCCAGAGCCAGGAAGCCGAAGCCGGCCACATCGCCGTTGGCAGAGCAGTTGGTGGTGGTCAGGGCATAGACGAAACCGCCCATACCTGCCAGGGCACCGGAAATGGTGGTGCCGGCATAGCGCATGTGGTAAACGTTGATACCCAGGCTATCGGCTGCCTGGGGATTTTCACCGCAGGAACGGAGCCGCAGACCGAACCGGGTCTTATACAGGATCACGGACAGGACCACAAAGACCAGGATGCAGACATAGGTGGCAAGGTAGACCTTGTTGAGGAAGGTCTCGCCCAGGAAGCCCAGGTTCTGGGTCTTGGGGATGCCCAGGGTGGACTTTTTGATCATGAACCAGGAAGCGGCATCGCCGGTAGCCATCTGCAGGGTGTTCTGGTTGGCCAGGATCCGAATCAGGAACAGCACCAGAGCGGGAGCCATCAGGTTCAGGGCAGTACCGCCGATGGTCTGGTCAGCCTTCAGATTGACGGATGCAAAGGACAGCAGCAGGGAGAAGATGGCACCCAAGGCTGCGGAAACCAGCATCGCCAGCAGCTCCAGCATCTGGAGGGTCATCCAATGCTTGCCGGCAACTGCCTCGGCAAATACAGGAACCGACTGCATGGAACGAACGAAAAGGACACCGATGAAAGCACCGAAGATCATGATGCCTTCCAAAGCCAGGTTGATGATACCGCTGCGCTCGGCAAATACGCCGGCCAGTGCCACGATCATCAGAGGCACCGCATAAAGCAGGGTCTGCTGAATAATGAATGTCATGCCTCTTTCCCTCCTTCGGTTTTCTTTTCGGTTTCGGGTTCTGCGTTGGCATTGGTCTTGGTCTTAGCCTTACCGGTGAGTGCCATGCGGATCACCAGAGAGAATGCACTCAGATACACGATGACGGAAATGATAACGTCGGTAATAAACTCATTGTAGGCGGTGTAGCCGGTCAGCTGCACACCCACGATATCCAGCATTGCCATGAAGATACCGGTGAAGACCACGGCAATGGGATTGTTGACTGCCAGCAGAGCCACGGGGATGCCGTTGAAGCCGGCAGCAGGCAGGGACTGATAGGTGGACCAGTAGAACTCGGTATTGCCGGAGAGCCAGTACAGAGCTGCACCGCCGGCAGACAGGGCACCGGCAATGGCCATGGACAGGACGATGTTCCGCTTGTCGTTGATACCGGCGTAACGGGCGGCATGGCGGTTGGAGCCGCAGGCCTTCAGCTCATAGCCCAGGGTGGTCTTATTGATGAGGATATACATGGCAATGGCAATGACGATAGCCACCAGGATGCCGCCGTTGACCTGAGAACCGGGGAACAGCTTATCCATCAGCAGCTTGGGAGTTGCCACGTTGTTGTAAGCGGTCTTATAGACATAGCCGGCCTTGGTGTTCTCCACCATGTTCTTGTAGTTGGTCACATCAAAGGCCCAGGTAACGATATTGGCAGCCAGCCAGTTGGTCATGATGCAGGCCAGAACCTCGTTGATATTGAGGAAGGCCTTCAGCATGCCGGGGATAGCGCCCCAAAGAGCACCTGCCAGGCAGCCGCCCAGGAAGGCCAGGATCCAGATGAGGCCGGCAGGAACGGATTCACTGGAGATACCCAGGGCAATCATCAGGGATGCCATGGTACCCATGAGGTACTGGCCGGGGGCACCGATGTTGAAGAGGCCGGTTTTATAGGCCACGGCCACGGAAAGGCCGGTCATGATGAGGGGAGTTGCACGGAAGAGCATATTGCCCAGGGACTGAGAGTTATAGCCCCAGATGAGAACACCCTCGGCGTTTCGCCCCTTGGAGAGGATACCGGCAAAGATCAGGCGGACGCCGTCCCAGATACCGGAGGCGGTGATGCTTTCCTTGCTCAGGCCAACCACCACGACGACGATAGCACCGACAAAAAGGCCTACCAGAATGGAGATCAGGGAAGCCAGCACCTTCTTGGTGCCTTCTTTTTCATACAGATTTCTCATGCTTCCTCTCCTCCTTTCCCGCTGCGCTTTGCGCCTGCCATATACAGGCCAAGCTCCTGAACATTGGTCTTCTTGGGATCCAGCTCGCCTACGATCTCACCCTCATACATAACGAGGATGCGGTCGGACAGATTCATGACCTCATCCAGTTCCAGAGAAACCAGCAGGACTGCCTTGCCGGCATCCCGCTGTGCCACCAGCTGGCTGTGGATATATTCGATAGCACCTACGTCCAGGCCACGGGTGGGCTGCACGGCAATGAGCAAGGGGTTGCCCCGGTCGATCTCACGACCGATGATGGCCTTCTGCTGGTTGCCGCCGGACATACTCCGGGTAATGGTCACAGGGCCCTGGCCGGAACGGACGTCGTACTGGCCGATGATGCCTTCGGCATATTCCCGGACGGCAGCAGACTTAATAAAGCCTGCGGACTGGAACCGGGGATCATGGAAGGACTGAAGCACCAGGTTGTTCTCCAGAGTGTCATCCAGCACCAGGCCGTGCTTATGCCGATCCTCGGGAATGTGGCTGATACCGGCCTGACTGCGCTTTGCAATGCTGACCTTGGAAATGTCCTTGCCGCAGAGGGTAACGGTACCGGCGGAGGACTTCTCCAGGCCGGTGAGGCCGTAGACCAACTCCGTCTGGCCGTTGCCGTCGATACCGGCAATGCACAGGATTTCGCCGGCATGGACCTGGAAGGTCACATCCTTCACGGCGTTATTTTTATGCAGCTTGGAGGGAACGGTAAGCCCCTTCACATCCAGGATGACCTCGCCGGGCTTTGCCTCCTCCTTTTGGACCTGCAGCTGAACGGCACGGCCTACCATCATGGCGGAGAGCTCTTCCTTGGTGGTTTCCTTGGTATTCACGGTGCCCACGTACTTGCCCTTCCGCAGGACGGTGACCCGGTCGGCCACGGCCATAATCTCGTTGAGCTTGTGGGTAATGAAAAGGATGGACTTGCCTTCCTTGGCAAAGCCACGCATGATCTCCATGAGCTCGTCAATCTCCTGGGGAGTCAGCACGGCGGTGGGCTCGTCGAAAATCAGAATTTCATTGTCACGGTAGAGCATCTTCAGAATTTCGGTACGCTGCTGCATACCCACGGAGATATCCTCCACCTTGGCATCCAGATCCACATGGAGCTTATATTTCTCGGAAAGCTCCTGTACCTTCTTTCGGGCAGACTTCTTCTGGAGGAAGCCCATTTTGGTGTCCTCAGCGCCCAGGATGATGTTATCCATGACGGTGAAGACATCCACCAGTTTGAAGTGCTGATGCACCATACCGATGTTCAGAGCGGTAGCATCATTGGGGTTGTTGATTTTTACGACCTCGCCGTTCTTTTTGATGACACCCTGCTCCGGCTGATAAAGGCCGAAAAGGACGGACATCAAAGTGGACTTGCCGGCGCCGTTTTCGCCCAGCAAAGCATGAATTTCACCCCGGCGCAGCTGCAGCGTAATATTATCGTTGGCTACGATACCGGGAAATTCCTTTCTGATGTTGAGCATTTCGATTATGTATTCCGATTGCATAATCTATTGCCCTCCTTCCTGTTTTTCTGGAAAAAGTCACATTTATTGTAACAGTATGCCCCAAAAAAATCAATAAATTTCCGACAAAGTATGACGGGATTTTTGGCAGCAAAAAAGGGAGGCTTACGCCTCCCTTCTTTATTGGTATGAAGAATTACTTCACGATGGTCACAGTGACGTTTGCAGTGCTTGCGGGTTCGGGAACATCGGAAGAATCGATGGTGATGGTACCGGCAACGATGTCAGCCAGCATTGGTTCGTACTCAGCAACAGTCCAACCGGTCAGGGACCAGGTTGCAACAGGCAGACCGACAGCATTCTGAGCAGCACCCAGAACGATGGTGTCAGCGCCGGTGCCATTGAAGGCAGTCCAGCTCTCCTCGGTCTCAGCAGCAACCAGAGCCTGGTAAGCAGCCTCGCCGATACCCTTCATAGCGGAAGTGATAACGGTGGGAGACTCGAAGGACTGGTCAACGTCAACACCGATGACAGCTGCGTCCTCAGCGGAAGCAGCAGCGGAGATGGAAGCGAACATGGTGCCGCCGCAAGCGAAGATGACCTCAGTGCCGTTCTGATACCAGCCGGCAGCCATGGTCTGCAGCTCGTTGGAAGCCTGGAAAGAAGAACCGTACAGCCAGGAGTACTTCATCTCGACCTGAACGCCCATCTCAGCAGCAGCTGCATCGGCGCCCTGAACGAAGCCGTAGCCGTAACGATCACAAGCAGCATTGGTGCCGCCGCCGCCACCGGAGAAGCCCAGCTTGGTGTAGCCGTCCTTAACAGCAGCGTAGCCGGCCAGGTAGCCGCACTGCTCTTCCTGGAAGCAGATACCGGCCATGTTAGCCATGCCCATTGCCCAACCGTCGATGAAGACGAACTTCACGGTGGGGAACTCGGCAGCAGCCTGAGCCAGAGCGGTACCCTGCATAAAGCCTGCGCAGACAACGACTTCAGCGCCGTTCTCAGCAGCCAGCTTCATAGCAGCATAGCGGTCGTCGTCGGTGGACTGATCGCCGCCTGCGGGCTGATAGTACTTGTAGGACTTGCCGGACTGAGCAGCGTACAGCTTCACGCCGTCGAAGGTGCCCTGGTTGAAGGACTTGTCCTTCAGCTGGCCCACGTCGGTAACGAAAGCGACCTGATACTTGCCGTCGGCAGAAGTCATCTCGTCGGGAACTTCGTCTGCATTGGTAACAGCAGCGGGAGCTTCAGTAGCGGGAGCCTCAGTCTCAGCAGGAGCCTCGGTCTCAGCAGGAGCTTCGGTAGCTGCGGGAGCTTCGGTAGCAGCGGGAGCCTCAGTTGCAGCAGTGGTGGGTGCAGCGGGGGTCTTGGCGCCGCAGCCTGCGAACACAGAAGCTACCATGGCGACTACCAGCAGGATTGCCAGAATTTTCTTCATGGTAAATTTTCCTCCAAAAATTTATTATAGGCACGAATTGCCTACAGTTTATTTTCGCACATTTTCCGGGAAAAATCAACAGAAACCTTGTTTCTTTTCAAAATTTCCTCCGGATTCCGCAATGTCAGGACATATATTCGCCGGATGTGAACCGCAGAGGCAGCACCTCGGTCAGCGGATATACCCGGTATTCCCCATTTGCGCCAACAAGGTACACCTGAAAATCATCCTTGCAGAATTCGCTCATGACCTGGCGGCATACACCGCAGGGAGGAAAATACCCGGTAATCACGCCATCCTTGCCGCCGCAGACCGCGATGGAGACAAAATCCCGCTTGCCGTCATAGACTGCCTTGAAGAAGGCCGTTCGCTCAGCGCAGACTGTGGGAGAAAAGGATGCGTTTTCGATGTTGCAGCCCTGGTACACGGTGCCGTCAGCACAGAGAAGAGCGGCACCAACCTGGTAGCCGGAATAAGGGGCATAGGCATGGGTCATGGCTTCCTTCGCCAGCTCCATAAGTTTTTCGGGTGTCATAAATACCTCCATTTTATAACGAAAATCTAAAATAAAAAGTCATTGCGAAGGAGCGAAAGCAACCGTGGCAATCGCAGGTATGGTACAAAGTCGGTGCTTAATTGCGATTGCCACGCCAGTTTGCGATACTTCTCGCAATGACCGTAACTTTTTTATTATACGATTCCACATTGGATTTCTGCTCATCCCAGTGCTTTCTGTCGGGCGGATAATATCCGCCCCTACGATAAGCCTTAGATTATCTTCCCGGCGAAGCTCTGTCCGGGAGTGTCGTAGGCAACGCCCAGTAGGTCGGCAACGGTAGCGGCGATATCCGCAAAGCTCTTCTTGGTACCCAGGTTGCCGGGTTTTACGCCCTTGCCCGCAATCACAAGAGGCACATACTCTCTGGTATGGTCGGTGGTAGCAGCATAACCGGGATCACAGCCGTGGTCGGCGGTGATCATCACCACATCGTCCTGACCCAGCTTTCCCAGGAACTCCGGCAGCCAGGCATCAAATTCATTCAGAGCTTTTGCATAGCCGGGAATATCCCGGCGGTGGCCGTAGAGCATATCAAAATCCACCAGATTCACAAAACAAAGACCGTTAAAGTCCTTGTCGGCATAGCCCAGGGTCTTTTGGAGGCCATCGGTATTGCCCTTGGTGTATACATGCTCGGTGGTTCCCTGTCCGGCAAAGATATCGAAGATCTTGCCCACGGCAATGCTGTCCTTCCCCTGCTCGCACAGGGCATCCAGCAAAGTCTTTCTCGGCGGCTCCAGAGAATAGTCATGGCGGTTGGTAGTACGGGTGTAGTTTCCGCTTGTGCCCACAAAGGGACGGGCAATGACACGACCAACACCATGCTTGCCCTGCAGCTGGGTTCGGGCAATATGGCAGTATTCATACAGCTGCTCCAAGGGAACCACATCCTCATGGGCAGCGATCTGGAACACGGAATCGGCAGAGGTATAGACGATGAGCTTACCGGTTTTCACATGCTCATCGCCGTATACATTGATCACTTCAGTGCCGGACCAGGGGGCATTGGCAAGGATATCCCGCCCTGTTGCCTTGCGGAAGGGCTCCAGCACTTCTTCGGGGAAGCCATTCGGATAGGTAGGAAGTGGGTACTCCGACACCACACCGGCAATTTCCCAATGGCCGATGGTGGTATCCTTACCGGCAGAGGTTTCCGTCAGTCTGGCGACAGCGCCGGCAGGGGCTTCCTCTTTCGGAAGGACTTCCACTCCGTCGATATTGCCCAGACCCAGTTTGCACAGGTTGGGCAGATTTAAAATCCCGGCGGATGCGCAGGAGCGCAGGGTGTTCACATTCACATCCCCGAATTTTTCTGCATCCGGCATCTGACCGATGCCAAAGGAATCCAGAACAATCAAAAAGACACGCTTCATTTATACATTCTCCATCTTCACGGCGACTTCCAGGGCCACCTTCATCATGGTGGTAAAGGAGTTCTGCCGCTGCTCGGAGGTAGTCTCCTCACCGGTAACCACAGAATCGGAAATGGTGCAGATTGCCAGCGCACGCTTGCCGTAACGGGCAGCATTCATATACAGGGCGGCAGCTTCCATTTCCAGCGCCATAACCCCGATCTTCTTCAGACCATAGACGGAGTCCAGTCCCTCGGGCACGCCGATATGGTCGCCGTAGAACACATCGGAGGAATTGATGTTGCCTACATGATAGGCTGCGCCCTCGGCCTTGCAGGCCTCCACCGCAGCACACAGCATATCGAAATCCGCAATGGGAGCAAAGGAACCGGGGAGATGGTACTGCTTCACCCAGTTGGAGTCGGTGCAGGCACCCTGGGCCAGGACAATATCATAGAGGTGGATGTTCTCCTGGATGGAGCCGGCGGAGCCGACACGGATGATATTCTCCACCCCATAGGCATTATACAGCTCGTGAGAGTAGATGCCGATGGCGGGCATGCCCATGCCGGAGGCCATGACGGAAACCTTGACGCCCTTATAGGTGCCGGTATAGCCCTGGACACCGCGGACATTATTCACAAGGACAGGGTTTTCGAGAAAATTTTCTGCAATGAATTTGGAGCGCAGGGGGTCGCCGGGCATGAGGACGGTCTTGCCGAAGTCACCGGGCTTTGCGCTGATATGAGGGGTAGGGGTAGGTAACATAGGGATGCTCCTTTCAAGTTATAGGTATTTACGCACCGCTTTTCTTGGCTCCCCCTGCTAGGGGGAGCTGTCATTGCCGAGGTACAAGGCAATGACTGAGAGGGTTACAATGTTCTGTTTTTGGCTGTACAATAGTATATCCCGGAACCCCTCTTCGTCCTTGCCGCTTGAGGCGGCAACTCCACCTCTCCCCAAGGGGCGAGGCAAGGGGGTGAGAGGTAATATCTTAATAACTGCCGTCGTTTACGGCTTCCTTGTTCTGCTCCATCGCTTTGGCGATCTTCACGATACGGGAGGTGCCCAGGCGGGATGCGCCCAGAGAGATAAACTTCTCGGCATCCTCCAGGCTGGAAATGCCGCCCGCGGCCTTGATCCTCACATTGGGGCCAATATTGGCCGCAAACAGCTCTACATCGTGGAAGGTTGCGCCGGCCTTGGAAAAACCGGTGGAGGTCTTAATATAGTCTGCCTCGGATTCGGTGACGCACTTGCACAGGGCAATCTTCTCCTCGTCGGTCAGCAGGCAGGTCTCGATAATGACCTTCAGAAGCTTTCCCTTGCAGGCAGCCTTAATGGCAGCGACCTCGGAGGTGATCTCCGCGAACTTGCCTTCCTTTGCCCAGCCGATGTTAATAACCATATCCACCTCGTCAGCGCCGTTATCCACGGCATCGGAGGCCATGAAGCACTTGGCGGCGGTGGTGGCATAGCCATTGGGGAATCCGATGACGGTGCAGATGGCAAGATTCTCACCCACATATTCCTTGGCCTGCTTTACAAAGGAAGCAGGGATGCAGACGGAAGCGGTATGATATTTCATGCCGTCGTCGCAGATAGCCTGTATCTCTGCCCAGGTTGCAGTCTGGGTCAGAAGGGTGTGGTCACACTTGGAAAGAATTTCAGAAAGTTCCATAATATTCACCTTTCATTGTAGTTTTTCCTCCAAAGCCTCCCCTGTGCAGGGGGAGGTGGCTTCGCTGAGGTACGAAGCGAAGTCGGAGGGGGTGTAATCTGATTCTTCCATTTGCAGTGCATTCATAGAATCGGCCTGACACCCCCTCAGTCAGCCTCAAGGCTGACAGCTCCCCCTACACAGGGGAGCCTTTGATTCGTGTGTTAATTACTCCCGTGGAGGCGGATGACCTTATGCTCCCGGATGCCGGCAATATAGCACTTGTGGCACATGGCAATGTAGCAGTCGTTGCCTCCCAGCACCACCTGGGCGCCGTCGGTGACGATATGGCCTTCCCCGTCGATACGGGCATTAACGGTAGCCTTGGCGCCGCAATCGCAGATGGTCTTGATCTCCTGGATGGTATCCGCCACCTCCATGAGCCGCATACTTCCCGGAAACAGCCGGGTCTGGAAATCCGTCCGCAGACCGAAGCACATGACAGGGATATTGTAGTCATCCACGATATTCCGGAGGTCATCGATCTGCTCCGGAGTGAGGAACTGGCACTCGTCCACGATGATCACATCGCAGCGCATCCACTGCTCCCGGGTAAATACATCATATACATCCATCTCCGGTGTGATGATATCCACCTTCGCTTCCAGGCCGATCCGGCTGCGGAGGATATCCGCTCCGTCCCGAACATCGGCGCTGGGTTTGATAAGCCAGACCTTCAGATCGTTTTCCTCATAATTATATTTGGTGATCAGCGCCTGAGCCGTTTTGCTGGAGCCCATTGCGCCATATTTAAAATACAGTTTTGCCACGGGAATCCCTCCTGTTCTTGGGATTATTATACACTTTTTCCGACAGGATTGCAAGGGAAAGGAGAAAAAGAGGAAAAACGCAAAAAAATCCACCCTTGCGGGTGGATTTTTTCATTACTTGGAAAGCTGTTCCTTGCTGTACTGCAGGGTATAGAGCTGATGGTAGCGGCCCTTCAGGTGCAGCAGATCCTGGTGGGTGCCCTGCTCGATGATCTCGCCCTTGCTCAGCAGGATAATGTTATCCGCGTGCTGGATGGTGGAAAGGCGGTGGGCAACAATGAGCATGGTGCCGATATTCTTCATCTTTTCCAGAGAGTCCTGAATGAGGATCTCAGTCTCGGTGTCGATATTGGCGGTGGCCTCGTCCAGGATCATGACGGCAGGCTTGTGGATAATGGTACGGGCAAAGCTGAGCAGCTGACGCTGGCCGGCAGAGAAGTTGGAGTCGGATCGTAGCCATGTCGTTCTGGGGGCCAAGGGGTTGCAACCT
>JAZQQD010000016.1:0-5230 GCA_045628895.1 Faecousia sp. | reverse complement strand
CAGCTCCCCCTAGCAGGGGGAGCCAAGGCTTCCCTGTTTACGCATTGAAGGCCAGGGGGTCGAAGTTCAGAATGATATGATAGGTACTGTCGTCGAAGGGGGCCACCGCCTCATTCACGGCGGCACGAACCTCCGCCTGGGAGATATCGCCGGGAATGGCTACATCAAAAATAAGATTGGTGTGCCGTCTGCCCTCCACCATGCGGAAGTCATGGGCAGAGATCCGCTCATCCAGCTCGGAAAGCTCCACCCGGATGGCTCCTATCAGGGCATTGAGCCGGGGATTATCCGTGACGATGGGGTCGAAATGCACCACCAGGTGCACCCCCGTCTCCTTCTGGCACCGACGCTCGATCTCATCGATGCGCTCGTGGCACAGGAGAGATTCCTCCCGGTAATCCATCTCCACATGGATGGTGGCAAACCGCTGACCGGGGCCGTAGTCGTGAACCATGAGGTCATGGTAGCTCAGTACCATGGGCTCTTGACACACCGTATCGATGATCCGCTGCCGCAGCTCCGGGGAGGCATTTTCTCCCAGCAGAGGGCTGATGGTGTCCTTGGCAAGAGACACACCGGCAATGAGGATCAGCACCGCCACCCCGAGACCCACGAAGCCGTCGATATGCAGCCCTGTGCGCCACTCGATGATGGCAGCCAGGAGGACGGCAGAGGTAGAAAGCACATCGTTGCGGCTGTCCTGAGCCGTAGCCATCAGGGCCGTGGAATCGATGAATCGGGCCAGCTTCCGGTTGAAGAAGAACATCCACAGCTTGACGGCAACGGAGCCAATGAGCACCATCCCCATGAGGACAGACATATCCACTGGGCTTGGGTGCAGGATCTTCTCCACCGAGGATTTTGCCAGCTCCACGCCGATGAGCAGGATCATAGCCGCCACCGCCAGGCCGGAAAGGTACTCAAACCGGGCGTGGCCGTAGGGGTGCTCCTCATCCGGGGGCAGCTCCGACAGACGGAAGCCCAGGAGGGTAGTCACGGAACCGGCGGCATCGGAAAGGTTGTTCATGGCATCTGCCGTGACGGACACGGAATGGGCCAGGGTGCCCACCAGCAGTTTGCCCGCAAAGAGCAGAAGATTGCAGAAAATGCCCACCAGGCCCGACAGCTTTCCCACGGCGGTATGGAGTTTATTCTCATCGGGGTTCCGGGAAGTCACAAAGGATAATAAAAGCTTTGTCATAGGCTGCCCTCCTAAAGCCAGAAAGGCTCCCTTGTGTAAAGGGAGGCTCATATATCGTCCATTCTATCATCTTCTATATTACTTGTCCAGCGAGAAAGGAGTTTTTCTTATGTATCAGATCATTACCGATTCCAGCGCTGACCTCAGCGCAGAAATGCTCGCATCTCTCGGTGTCCGGCAGGTGTCCCTCGGCATGCATTTCAAGGGCAAAACCATCCAGAACGGCACCGAGGTTCCCTTCGGGGAATTTTATGACACTCTGCGAAACGGCGAGAACGTCACTACCTTCGCCGCCAATCCCGAGGACTGGAAGGCTGCCATTCTCCCTGCCCTGGAGCAGGGAAAGGATGCCCTGGTCATCGCCTTCTCTTCCGGCCTTTCCACCACCTGCCAGAGCGCAATGATTGCCGCCGAACAGCTTCGGGAGGCGTTTCCCCAGCGGAAGATTGCCGTGGTGGACTCCCTCTGCGCATCCCTGGGACAGGGCATGCTTACCTGGTATGCCGCAAAAAAGCAGCAGGAGGGCATGGAATTTGAGGAGCTCGTCACCTGGCTGGAGGAAAACAAGGGGCATCTGTGCCATTTCTTCACCGTGGACGATCTGATGTTCCTGAAACGGGGCGGACGCATCAGTGCAGCCACCGCCGTCATGGGCACCATGCTGAACATTAAACCCGTGCTCCATGTGGATGACGAGGGCCACCTTATCAACATCGGCAAGGTCCGCGGCAGAAAGGCATCCCTCGATGCGCTCATTGCCAAGGCAAAGGAACTGGGGGATCCCGAAGAACTGAAAAAAGCCGCCTTTCTCTGTCACGGCGACTGCATCGACGATGCCAAATATGTGGAAAAGCGGCTGAAGGAGGAATTCGGCACGCAGTTTGTGCACATCGACTACACCGGCACCGTCATCGGCGCTCACTCCGGCCCCGGCACCCTGGCGCTGTTCTTCCTGGGAGAGCACAGATAGGTGCTGAAAGCCTCCCCTGTGTAGGGGGAGGTGCCCACAAAGTGGGCGGAGGGGGTGTAATCTGATATTTTTGCCTGTAGTGCATTCAAAAAAACGAACCTGACACCCCCTCAGTCAGCTCCGCTGACAGCTCCCCCTGCACAGGGGAGCCTTTAAACATTCTGCGATCTCGCAAAAATTTAAGCGCTCCCTTTTGGGGAGCACTTTTCTTATTTCTTCTTATCCTCTTCCGGGATGAAGTCCAGGGTGATGCTGGGGACGCTCATCTTCAGCTGGGTGTACTTGACACCGGCGGCGGACAGCATCCGCTTGGATGCCAGGTTGGTCATGGAGTCGGCATACTTGTCGGAGAGGTAGTAGATCTCCTTGACACCGCTCTGGATGATGGCCTTGGCGCACTCGTTGCAGGGGAACAGAGCCACATAGAGCTTACTGCCCCGGAGGTTACGGCCGTTGGCATTCAGCACGGCATTGAGCTCCGCATGGACAACGTAAGGGTACTTGGTCTCGATTCCTTCCCGATCCCAGGGGAACTCATCATCGGAGCAGCCCTTGGGCATGCCGTTATAGCCCGTGGAAAGGATGATATTGTCCTGGGTGACGATACAGGCACCCACCTGGGTATTGGGATCCTTGCTGCGCCGGGCGGTGAGCATGGCGATGCCCATGAAATACTCGTCCCAGCTGATATAATCCTGCCGCTTCATATGTAACCTCCTGAAATAATATAGCATTCTAAAAGCCTCCCCTGTGTAGGGGGAGGTGCCTGCCTTAAGGCAGGCGGAAGGGGTGTAAGCCAATGGTTGTGCCTGCAGCGCATTCAAGGAACGCACCTGACACCCCCTCAGTCAGCTTCGCTGTCAGCCCCCCCTACACAGGGGAGCCTTTGGAATATCCCTTTTACTCAAATATGTCCTTGATTCGCTCGCCGAAGGATTTTTCCTTCTTGGAGCCGGGACGGAAGCTTTCGTCCAGCTGCTGCAGCAGCTCCCGCTGCTCCTTCGTCAGCTTCTGGGGGGTCTGCACTGTGACACGGAACCGCAGGTCGCCTCTGCGGCGGCTGTTATTCACATAGGGAATGCCCTTGCCGGACAGGGTGAACATGGTGCCGGTCTGGGTACCCTCGGGGAGGGTATAGGGAGCGTCGCCCTCCAGGGTAGGCACCTGGATCTCGCCGCCCAGGGCTGCCCGGGCAAAGCTGATGGGCACATCCACATACACGGTGTTGCCGTCCCGCTGGAACACATCATGGGGCTTGATATAGACCTCCGCCAGTACGTCGCCGTTGGGGCCGCCATTGGTACCGGCGCAGCCTTCGTTCCGCACCCGGATGGTCTGGCCCGCATCCACACCGGCGGGAACCTTGACCTTGATCTTCTTGTTGCGGCGCACCTTGCCCTTGCCCTTGCAGGTGTTGCAGGGGGTCTTGATGATCTTGCCCTTGCCGTTGCAGCGAGGACAGGTGGACGTGGACTGCATGGCCATGCCCATAAAGTTCTGGGTGGTACGCACCTGGCCGGTGCCGCCGCAGTTGGAGCAGGTCTCCACCTTGCCGTCGGCGCTGCCGCTGCCCTTACAGGTAGCGCAGTTCTCGATTCTTCCTACGGTTACTTCCTTCTCAGCGCCGAAGGCAGCCTCCTCAAAGGTCAGCTCCAGATCGATGCCGATGTTTTCACCCCGGCGGGGGGCATTGGGGTTGGCCCGGCGGGTAGATCCGCCGCCGCCGAAGAAGGAACCGAAGATATCGCCCAGATCGCCAAAGTCACCGAAACCGCCGAAGCCGCCGTTAAATCCGGCGCCGCCGGCACCGGCTCCGTAGTTGGGATCCACACCGGCAAAGCCGAACTGGTCGTACCTGGACTTCTTATCCGCATCGGACAGCACCTCATAGGCCTCGCCGATCTCCTTGAACTTCTCCTCGGCTTCCTTGTCGCCGGGGTTCCGGTCGGGATGGTACTTCATTGCGAGCTTACGGTATGCCCGCTTTATTTCATCGGCGCCGGCAGTCTTCTCGACACCCAGCACCTCGTAATAATCACGCTTTTCGTCTGCCAAAATTGTCACCTCTTACAGGTTTTATGGAAATGCTTATTGTAGTGGCGGATACCATCCGCCCACGGAAGCTGCCGTCCTTCGCCGCAGTTAATAAGAAGGAACAACCGATTCAATCTCGTCATTGCGAGCCAGTGATCACACTGGCGTGGCAATCCGTTCTCCTTTGTACGTATTCGCCTTACGCTGTGAAGTATAAAAGATATCACCGCAGAGAAAACGGATTGCCACACCAGTCTGCGGACTGGTTCGCAATGACCGTAATTTTCAGATTCTGCGTTTTCGCATTGGTTTTCCAATTATTTCAGATTGTACCGCCGGGCGGATAATATCCGCCCCTACGGGCTCAAAAATTTTGAACCTCTAAATACACCAATAGAGGGGCGGAATCTCCGCCCCTCTGGGGTATCCTTACCAATTAGTCAACGGTCTCGTAATCGGCATCTACAACGCCGTCGTCGCCGGGCTGTGCGTCGCCCTGGGCGCCGTACTGTGCGCCGTCCTGAGGAGCAGCGTTCTTGTACAGCTTCTCGGATACAGCATAGAAGGCCTTCTGGACTTCCTCGGTAGCAGCCTTGATGGCGGCCAGGTCGGTGCCCTTGTTGGCTTCCTTCAGCTTATCGACAGCAGCCTGGATGGAGGCCTTCTCGTCGGCGCTGATCTTATCACCCAGCTCGTTCAGAGTCTTTTCGGTCTGATAGACCATCTGCTCGGCGGTGTTATGGGTATCGACCTCTTCCTTCTTGGCCTTATCCTCGGCGGCAAACTGCTCAGCCTCGCGGACAGCCTTATCGATATCCTCCTTAGAGAGGTTGGTGGAAGCGGTGATGGAGATCTTCTGCTCCTTGCCGGTGCCCAGATCCTTGGCGGAGACATTCCCGATGCCGTTGGCGTCGATGTCGAAGGTAACCTCGATCTGGGGCACGCCGCGGCGGGCAGCCGGGATGCCACTCAGCTGGAAGCGACCCAGGGTCTTGTTACCGGCAGCCATCTCGCGCTCGCCCTGC
>JAZQQD010000015.1:0-7297 GCA_045628895.1 Faecousia sp. | reverse complement strand
GCGATTTTCTTATCGGAACAGGTAGGGCAGGAAATGATACACATAGCTGCACATGGCGCCGTATTCATGCTCGGCGTTCTCCGCCAGGAGGAAGTGCAGATTGCCCTCGGCATAATTATCCGAATAGGTAAAGGTATCGGGGTACTTCTTCAGCTCGTCCACGGTCATGCACAGGCCCTTGCAGGCCACATCCTTGGTGCCGGTAGCCAGGAAGAACTTGGTGCCCGGAGTCTCTGCTTCGGTATCATGGAGCAGCTTGCAGGTCTCCTCCAGCGCCTGGCCCAGAGGAGCGATCTTCCAGCAGTCGCCGCTGAGGTTGATAAAATGGGAGAAGAGGTCGCTGTGGTCGGTAAACACCTGCCAGGCCGTTGCCGAACCCAGGGAGAAACCGCCGCAGGCCCGCATTGCCCGGGATGCCCGGAAGCCTTCCCGGGTGAAGTCCGGAGAATAGGTATGGTATTTGCTCTCAATGGCTGGCATGATAAATTTCGGCAGTTCCTCACAGAAGATATTCACCCGCTGAAGCTCTGCCTCCATGCTTCTGTCTCTGCCCCACACATCGAACTCCGTATAGAAGGTGGGGAATACCACCAGCATGGGCTTACAGCGGCCCTCGGCAATGGAATAATCCATCATATTCTTGAATTTGCAATCATCCAGCCATTCGTCCGGATTGCCTTCGCTGCCGTGGATCAGGTACAAAATGGGGTACTGCTGCGTGGGATCATAGCCAAAGGGGACATAGACGTTGGCATACTTGGGGTAAGGATTTCCATCCTTATCCACCGCCACATAATCTACTCTCTCGATTTTGCCTCGGGCATTGACCCAATGATACGTATAGCGCTCCATATTTTTTCTCCTTTTTATATTTGAATCAAAGGTTTTTTCAGCAGTTTACTGTGATAGATCAGATATTCTCCGATCAGCGCCGTGGGAATCGCCGCGAACACATCCACCATGGAATGCTGCTTGACAAAAGAGGTAGACAGGGCAATCATCACCACCAGCACCGCAAGCGTCACCTTCCAGAGCTTGGACAGGTGTTCATCCTTCCACATGACCGAAAGGATGGCCAGAGAATAGGCTACATGGAGGGAGGGACAGACACCGGTATTGGTATCAAAGGCATAGATGATGCCCAGGATCCAGGTAAATACGTTCTCCCGGGGAAACATCTCCGGCCGCAGATCCTGGCGGCTGGGATAGAGAATGTAGCAAGCCATGGCGACAACCTGGGTCACAAAAATATAAAGATCCAGCTGGCGGAACCGTTTCACATCATAGAAGAAATAGTACGCGAGGCTTCCCGCCACCAGCAGATACCACCCCGTATAGAATACCACAAAATATTCGCAGAAGGGCATAAGATCATCTAATTTGCAATGGATCGGGTGGCAGTTTTCCGCGGGAATCAGATTTTCCGTCACAAAATACAGAATAAAATACACGCTCCAGGTAAACAGCAGGAGCAGAATATGGGAAAATTGCGGTTCCCGGATTCGGGACAGGCGAAAACCGCTGTAATCATATGCTTTGCGCTTCATGCGCAGTTACCTCCATCGGAACATTATCGGGATATTCCCGTTTGGAAACATTGGCATAGGGTATGACCTTATGCCGGGGCAGCGCCGCCGCCATATCGGTAATGGTATCCATCAGATAAGCACAGATCCGCTGCCGCTCCTCCTCGATGGGGGCCGTAGGGTCAAAACGGATGGAGTGTCCCACTACCAGCTTTTTCAGCTTAGGGGCAAGATACATGGGGACAAAGAGCAGGCTCTTCCCCGTCTGCTTATAGTAAAACCTGGCCACATCCACGAATTTCTCCTGGAACCGATACAGGATCTGATTGTACTTCTCCAGATACTCCGGGAAAATAATCAGATTGCTGCCCTCCTGCAAGTGTCTCACCGATTCCCGGAAGGTTTTGGTCAGCCGGATATCGTGATACACAGGAACGGTATCCGCATGATTGAAAATGAAAACAGACAGAGGCACAATGGCATGGCTCAGGAACTTATAAAAGGGTCTGGCATGCTTCGGCTTATAGGACCAGAAATCCTGATAGGCATAGTCCGCCACCTCGTCCTTATGCATCATCTGACCGGCGCACCAGGTATAATTCTTACCGGGAATCCGAAGCTGAGATACAATAGGGCCATGAATCTGGCAATGGTTGCCAACCAGCACAGCAGGCTCCTCCGGAAGATTCTCGACCCCGACGATCTCCAACTCCGGGTAAATGAAATCTACGATTTTTTTGATTCCGGAAACCAACCGTTTCCTATGATCTGACATGGCTGCATTTCTCCTTAGGACATGCTGTTTCCCGGAGAACTTCCGTTTTCCAGCATTCGTTTTGCGTTTTCCGCCACCGTTTCCAGGCAATGAATATGAACCTTGATCTCTTCCTCCGTGAGGCTTCGTTGCATTTCCCGGAGAAAGTATTCCTGGATTTCATGGCCTCTCCGAATGATCTCGGCAGCCTTTTCCGTGCATTGCAGCCGCACCTTTCGCCGGTCTCCTTCCACGCTCCTGCGCTCCAGGTAGCCCTCGGTTACCAGCTTATTCACATTCACGGAGATAATGTTTTCCTGAAACCCCCGGATCCGGCTGATATCCCTGGCTGTATAATGATTGGGATTATCCGACAGGAACATCAGAATATCAAAGGCCATCTGCGGCATTCCCAGTTCCCTACAGATCGGCTTGCAGCAGAGCTCATAGGCCTCGGCAAATGTCGTCAATGCAGAAATAATATTCTTATTCTCCACAAGCAGCCACCCTTTCCTTCAAAATTGAAGTTTCTAAAATTATAGAATTTTCCTTCCGCAATGTCAAGGGAATCCCGGCGAAAGAATGTAAATAATCTGTGACAAAAATAACCTCTTTTTCGAATTTTGTGCTATAGTAGTACTATCAACACACGGAGGAAAAAAACATGCAGGAAATCAGAATTACGGATATTGAGAATATCCGCATCGGTCAGACAGAAAATGCCCAGGCAGGCACCGGCTGCACCGTTGTGATCTGTGAGAAAGGTGCTCCCGTGGGCCTGGATGTCCGAGGCGGAGGTCCCGCATCCCGGGAAACCGAACTGGCAAAGCCTCTGGCTCACGCAGACAAGATGCACGCCGTGCTGCTCTCCGGTGGAAGCGCCTACGGCCTGGATGCGGCCGGCGGCGTCATGCAGTATCTGGAAGAGCACGGCATCGGCCTGTCCGTGGGCCCCGTTATTGTGCCCCTGGTCATGCAGTCCGATATCTTTGATCTGACCGTGGGAGACTCCCGCGTCCGCCCCGACAAGGCCATGGGCTACCAGGCCTGCGTCAATGCCGAGGCCGGTAACTACCGGGACGGAAACTACGGTGCCGGAACCGGAGCCACCGTAGGAAAGGTATGCGGCATGGGCCGCTGCATGAAGGCCGGCATCGGCAGCTACGCCGTGCAAATCGGCAAGCTGAAGGTGGGCGCCATTGTCTCCGTCAACGCATTGGGAGACATTTTCGATCACAGAAACGGGCAGAAGGTGGCCGGCCTGCTGAATGAGACCAAGGACGGATTCTGCTCTGCCGTGGAGGAACTGTACAAGCGGTTCACCCCTGCAGAAGGAACCCTTACGGACAATACCACCATCGGCATCATCATCACCAACGGCGCATTCCCCAAGACCGATCTCTGCAAGATTGCGGGAATGGCCCACAACGGCTATGCAAGAGCCATTAACCCCGTTCACACCTCCGGTGACGGAGACAGCATCTACGCCATGTCCGTGGGCAATGTGGAAGCCAACAAGGATATGGTAGGCACCCTGGCCGCTGAGGTCATGGCAGAGGCCATCCTCCGAGCCGTACGCGCCGCCGACAGCGCCTACGGCTGTATCGCCGCCAAGGATCTGAAACTGACATAACCGCCAAATCCCGGCCGAAAAAGCCGGGATTTTTCTTTAGGAAAAAGCACTTTTTTTGTTGGTTTTCTGGGAAAAGTATGCTATGATAGCAGATAGAGTGCCCCAGAGAAGCGATCCATCGCCGGGGTCCGAAAGGAAGAGAAACATATATGAAAAAACCAGATCGCCGGAAATGGGAACCCCTGATTTTTCTGGTGCTGTTTGTAGGATTTTTCTGGCTGATTGCCAACACCATGGGCTTTGCCAATATGGTAAGCACCATGATGAACACCGCCTTTGATCTGCTGATCAACACCTGCTTCTACATCATGGCCATTGCCGTTCTCACCGGCGCTCTGGCCGGACTCTTCGAGGAATACGGCGTGATTTCCGTGGCCGACCGGATTCTTTCCCCCATCATGAAACCCGTGTACGGCCTCACCGGTGCCGCCTCCATTGCCGTTGTCACCACATTTCTCTCTGACAACCCCGCCATTCTTTCTCTGACCAGCAACCCGGAATACCGGCTGAAGTTCAAAAAATACCAGTATCCCGCTCTGACCAACCTGGGTACCGCCTTCGGCATGGGTCTCATCGTATGTACTTACATGCTGGGTCTCAAAACCGGCTCCGAGCAGAAGCTGAGTCTGGCAGTCATTGCCGGTTTGGCAGGTGCCGTCGTCGGCAGTATCGTCAGCACCCGTCTGATGCTGGCCCACACCGCAAAGCTCTACGGCAAAGATGCTCCCGTCAGCGACGAAGTGATCACTCAGCAGAAGGACGAGGTTGCCGAAGAGGAGAAAAAAACCGGCTTCACCCGTTTCATGGATGCCGCTCTGGCGGGCGGTAAGACCGGCGTAGATATCGGACTTGCCATTATTCCCGGCGTGCTGATCAACGCCACCATCATCATGATTCTGACCAGCGGTATGCCTGCAGGGGGCTACACCGGCGGTGCCCGAGAAGGCGTTGCTTTCCTGCCCTGGATCAGCAATCAGTTTTCTTTCATTCTGAAGCCTCTCTTCGGCTTCAGCACCCCCGAAGCCATCGCCGTGCCCATTACCAGCATCAGCTCTGCCGGTGCTGCCATCAGCATTATCCCCTCCATGATCGAGGCCGGCTTTGCCTGTGAAAATGACATTGCCGTCTTCACCTCCATGGCCATGTGCTGGAGCGGCTACCTTGCCACCCATGTTGCCATGATGGACAGCATTGGTTTTTCCAAGCTGGTGGGCAGATCCATCATCAGCCACACCATCGGCGGTATCGCCGCAGGCGTTGCTGCCAACTGGCTCTACAAGCTGTTGGTATTTCTTATCCTTTAATTGCAAGAAAAAAGCCCCGCATTACGATGCGGGGCTTTTTATTAACGAAAAACATAAACCACACGGCCTTTGATCTGGTTTTCAGCAACCGTGCCGAAGGTCCGGGAATCAATGGAATTTTCCCGATTGTCACCCAAAACAAAGTAGCGCCCTTCCTCAACCTCCAGAGGAAATAGCACCGTATCAACCTGAGGATAGGTATCTCCGACCCGTGCGTAGATCACCTCGCCCATTCCGTTTCGATACAGTAATCCAGTCCGGATGTCCAGGGAATCGCCGGGGAGCCCCGCTACGCGCTTGATATAGGATTCGCCGGAGGGCATACTCACAGCGACAACATCGCCGATCTCATAGGATCTACCCATCCGCAGATAGATCACGATATCTCCTGCATGGAGGCCCGGCTCCATAGAGTCTCCGGATACCGTTGAGACTCCGAACACAATCTTAAAAACAGCAAATGCAATCAGAAGCATCAGCACCAGCAGCAACGCCGCATGGAGCCACTCCCGTTTTTTCCCGTCATATTTACTCAGGAATCTTTTGTTCATCTGCTTTTCCGTCCAATCGTTTTTCTGAAATAAAAGAGGTGGTAGCCTTTGGCTGCCACCTCTTTTTTTAGGTTTATTTACCCGGGGTTTCTGCCTTCAGGGTGTCCGCTGCATACAGAGCGGAGACTTCTTCCTCCAGCTGCTTTGCACGTTCCTTCATCTTCTTGTGCTGAATGACAAAGAGACCGACAACAACAACCAGTGCTACCAGTGCGACCAGATCCCACCAGCAAAAACCAAGTTTGGAATGTGATAAAACAAATGCCATGGTATTTCCTCCTTTTCGGTTTTCCGCCTCCGCCGGGGAAAACCCGGCGGAGCGGTGTACAAGTTGTTATTAGACCTTCTTGCCTTCGATCTTCTCTTTGAGCTCCTGCTCAAATTTCTCGTCGCGCTTCTTCTGGCGAATGCCATGAACGATTCCGGTCACGACACCACCTGCTGCCAGAGCAATGGTGGGCAGTGCATAGAAGTGCAAGCCAATGCTGTGAGAGAATTCCCAAAAACTATACAACATAATATCTTACCTCCTATTACTCTTCGTCAGATTTGCCGTTCTTCTTTTCCATGGCCAGGGTCTCGGTCAGCTCCTGAATCTTCTTCTGATACTTCTTCATATCGGAAGTGTAGGCGCAGTAGGTAACCAGGGCAGCCATGATCAGGATGAAGTGGAGTGCGCAGTCAATGTGACCGTCCAGATCCACATTCGCCAAAGGAGTCTCTTCAGGCTCGATGGGCACAACAGTCAGATCCTCGGGATCCAGCTCCAGACCCTTATCGGGCTCGGCAGGAATCTCAACAGGCTCTTCCTCGCCGATCTCAACCTCAACAGGAGGCTCAGTGGGCTCGGTTGCAGGAGGTGCAACATAGACTGCAGTGTAGGTGATGGTAAACTCGACATCTGCGGCAGGCATTGCGCCGGTGACAAATGCGGTGTTTGCGGTGTAACCGGAGATGCTGGGAGAGTCAACGCGGAACTCAGCGCCCTCATACAGCTCTTCAACAACGCTGGGAGCAGCTTCTCTGCCATCGGTGTAGACATAGTTGACAGTCAGGGTGTACTTGCCGCCAACAGGAACTGTCTCAGTGGTGTCGGTTTCGGGAGTAATGTCATTACCCTCGGGATCCTTTGCGTTGACAACAGCGGTGTTGGCAATGCCTTCGGAACCGGCATCCTCTGCGGTTACGGTGTAGCTTGCGCTGTAGGTCTTGGTTTCGCCGGGAGCCATGGTCTCGACAGTCCATTCATCGCCGGTCAGTTCATCGGTGACAACCACATTGCTGAGGCTGACATTGCCGGTGTTGGTAACGGTGATGGTGTACTCGATGGTATCGCCGAGAGAAGCAGTTCCTTCCACATTGGAAGTCTTAACAACATCAAGGGTGTTGTCGATCGGATCAGCAGTGGTCTCAACCTTACCTTCGGTCTTAACTTCGTCGCCGTTCGGATCCTTACCTTCTCCGATTGCGTTAATTTCGGTGCTGCCCTCTACAATGTCAGCTTCAGTGACTTTGTAGGTTTCAGAGTA
>JAZQQD010000014.1:0-4840 GCA_045628895.1 Faecousia sp. | reverse complement strand
GAACGGGCGGCAAGGGAACAAAAATAGAGAAGGAGATTTACTATGTCTACTGTTCACGTTCTGGATCATCCCCTCATTCAGCACAAGCTGGCCATCCTGCGCAACAAGGATACCGGTGTCAAGGAGTTCCGCGAGCTGGTCGGCGAGATTGCCGGTCTGATGTGCTACGAGGCCACCCGCAATCTGCCCCTGGAGGAAGTGGATGTAGAGACTCCTGTTGCTGTCGCTCACTGCAAAATGCTCGCCGGTAAGAAACTGGCCATCGTTCCTGTGCTCCGCGCAGGTCTGGGCATGGTGGACTCCATGGTTGACCTGATCCCCTCCGCAAAGATCGGCCACATCGGTCTGTACCGTGACCCCGAGACCCACAAGCCCGTGGAATACTACTGCAAGCTGCCTGAGGATATCGAGAGCCGTCAGGTCTTCGTGGTGGCTCCCATGCTGGCTACCGGCGGTTCCTCCGTTGCTGCCATTGACTTCCTGAAGAAGCGCGGCTGCAAGAACATCATCATGATGAACATCATCGGCTGCCCCGAGGGCATTGCTGCCGTCCAGGAAGCACACCCCGACGTAGAGCTGTATGTTGCCGCTGTGGATACCAAGCTCAACGAGCACGCTTACATCGTTCCCGGTCTGGGCGATGCCGGCGACCGTATCTTCGGTACCAAGTAAGATTTTTATATTGCAGTGCCTTGGCTCCCCCTAATAGGGGGAGCTGTCATTTTGCCTTCGCAAAATGCCTGAGAGGGTGCCGATGTTCCATATTAGATTGTACTTAGTCAGAGATTGAAACCCTCTCCGCCCCAGTGCACGCACTGGGGCACCTCTCCCTAGCAGGGAGAGGGTAGGGAGCTGTCTTTTCTCTTGCCAATTCCTGTAAAACAACTTATAATATCCCCAAAACAAATAACAGGAGGAATCCTTATGTACACCGTAGAAGACTACAAAAAATACCGCCAGAC
The DNA here is from genome assembly GCA_045628895.1 of Faecousia sp. GTDB lineage: Bacteria > Bacillota > Clostridia > Oscillospirales > Oscillospiraceae > Faecousia. The sequence goes on along the minus strand of JAZQQD010000014.1, from coordinate 3,878 downwards.
CGTGGAAAACTATTCCCTGGCCATGGGCATCCTCTCCGTTGACCGGGACGGTGTCTGCCCCAAGGCTGGCTACGGCGAAATCGGCCAGGCTATGGCCATGCTGGCAAGCCAGCTGAAGCAGCTGACCGACAGCGACGAGACTCTGGCTATGCTGAAGGATCTGGAGAGCCAGAATCTCCCCGAGCCCATGGCTTCCGAAATCAAAAACGTCCTGAAAAACCAGGAGCGTTCCCGGAAGGTTCCCGCGGATTTCAGCAACAAATACCGCCTTGCCTTCTCCAAAGCAGCCTTCGTCTGGCAGGAGGCAAGAGCCAAGGCCGACTACGGCATGTTCAAGGACACCCTCAAGGAGCTGGTGGAGCTGCAGAAGCAGATGTATGCCTACTACGGCTATCCCGAAAAGCCCTACGATGCCATGCTGGATGACCGGGAGCCGGGCATGAAGCGGGAGCAGGACGACGCTCTCTTCAGCCGCATCCGTGAGCGGCTGGTGCCCTTCATTCACCGGGTGCAGACCGAGGGCCGGGTCATCACCGACGAGAAGCTCCACGGTCACTTCCCCAAGGCCAAGCAGCAGGAATTCCTGGAAATTCTGAAGGAGTACCTGGGCTTTGATGCCACCCGTATCGCCATCGGCGAGACGGCTCACCCCGTCACCAACGGCCTCACCGCCAACGATGTGCGGTTCTCCGTCCGGTACCACGAAAGCTCCCCCGTGGCTGTCATGTTCTCCCTGATCCACGAGTACGGCCACGCCCAGTACGCCCTGCACATTGCTCCGGAGCTGCAGCATCTGGCCCTTTCCCACAGCATGAGCGCCGGTATGCACGAATCCCAGAGCCGTATGCTGGAAAACTACATCGGCAAGCGTCCCTCCTTCTGGAAGAACCTGTTCCCGAAGCTGCAGGAGATCTTCCCAGAGCAGTGGAGCGATCTGGCCTTTAGCGACTTCATGGACATGATGAATCTCTCCGCTCCCACCCCCGTGCGCATTTATGCCGACGAGCTGACCTATCCCCTCCATGTGGCAGTGCGCTACGAGCTGGAAAAGGAAATGATGGACGGTCAGGTGGATTTTGACACCCTGAACACCCGTTGGGACGACATGATTGAGGAATACCTGGGCATCCGGCCCAAGGATGATGCCGAGGGCATCCTGCAGGATATGCACTGGGCCTACGGCCTCTTCGGCTACTTCCCCACATACGTTCTGGGCAGCGCCTACAGCGCCCAGTTCTTCCGGCAGATGCAGAAGGAGATCGATGTAGACGGCCTGCTGGCGAGCGGCAATTTCACCGCCATTGCCGATTGGCTGGGTGAGAAGATCCAGCGTTTCGGCGGTCTGAAGAACGCCCGGCAGAACCTTATGGATGTCTGCGGCGAGGACTTCGACCCGGATGTGTACATCGATTATCTGATTGATAAGTATTCTAAGCTGTACGGCCTAAAGTAATTTCCCATAGTAGGGGCGGATGGTATCCGCCCCTGCGGATGCAGCAATATTCCAACATTTTTCAAAAAATCCTTGACAATTTCCCCCAGAAAGTATATAATTACTCAGTCTGCAAAGCAGACATATCCTTGCTCCCAAATGCGCGTTTTGGGGGCCAAAAGTCCAAAAGGAGGTGCAATCAACATGGCTAAGATCACCGGTAAGTACGAGGTGCTCTACATCATCGACCCTGCACAGGGCGAGGAGGGCATCAATGCACTTGTGGAAAAGTTCAAGGCAATGGTGGAGGCGGAGGGTACTCTGACCAATATCGACCTGTGGGGCAAGCGCCGCATGGCATACCTGGTCAATGACCTGGCTGAAGGCTACTACGTTCTGATGAACTTCGAGTCCAAGCCCGAGTTCCCCGCAGAGCTGGAGCGTGTGATGAAGATCACCGAAGGCGTCCTGCGCTGCCTGACCACTGCTGTGGAAGAGTAAGGAGGAAACCCCATGCTCAACCACATCACCATCATGGGTCGCTTGACCCGTGATCCCGAGCTTCGCCGTACCGGCAGCGGTACCGCCGTGGCCAGCTTCACTCTGGCTGTGGATCGCGACTACGCTGCAAACGGTGCAGAACGGGAAACCGATTTCATCGACTGTGTCGCCTGGCGGCAGACTGGAGAGTTCGTCTCCAAGTACTTCCAGAAGGGCAGCATGGCGGTGGTATCCGGTCGGCTGCAGATCCGCGGCTGGACCGATAAGGACGGCAACAAGCGCCGCTCCGCTGAGGTCGTTGCAGACAATGTCTACTTCGGCTCTTCCAAGCGGGAAACCGAGGGTGGTAATTCCTATGGCAATTCCCACAACTACGGTTACGGCACTCAGAGCTCTCCCGCTGCTAACAGCGGTTACAGCGCTCCCGCATCCGGCTCCGCATCCGATTTCGCGATGCTGGAGGATGACGATGCTCTGCTGCCCTTCTAAAAACTTTTTCACAACTGTATTTACGAAGGAGGGAAATCCCCATGGCTAATGAACAGCGCACTATGCGTCCCCGGAAGCGTAAGAAGGTATGTACCTTCTGCGTTGACAAGGCTACCACCATCGACTACAAGGATGTTGCTAAGCTGCGTCGCTTCCTGTCCGAGCGCGGCAAGATTCTGCCCCGCCGTACCACCGGCACCTGTGCAGCCCATCAGCGCAACCTGACCACCGCTATCAAGCGTGCTCGTCAGATCGCTCTGCTGCCCTACGTTGCTGACTAATTTTTAATTAGTAGAAATGCCGCCTGAGAAGGCGGCATTTTTTGTTGTCTTGCCGATTTTCGTACCCCCAAAAAGGCGGTCCTTGCGAACCAGTCCGCAGACTGGTGTGGCACCCCAAGGGTATTTCCTACGGGCACAATCCGCGTCCCCAGCGGTAGCAGCTAACCAACTGCACACCGTCAGACAAATGCGTACAAAGGAGAACGGATTCTCACGCCAGTGTGATCACTGGCTCAGAATGACCGTTTTTTGGGTTCCTGCGATTCCGCATAGGCTTTTCTAAGAACATAGATTGTACCGCCGGGCGAGCAATGCTCGCCCCTACGGAGGCTGACGCTTTTTCAAATTCGTTTTTCGTAAATTCCAGACTGTTCTGCGGGCGGATAATATCCGCCCCTACGGTTTGCTTTCGTCTGATGTCCGTCATCGGTGGAAAAATATTTTTCTACGGAGGAAAATACCTATTGACAAAACGCAAATCGGGGTGTATCATCAGTTTAACCTAATAAAGTAAACCATTGAGGAAGAGTAAGTAGCTTCTCTTACCGTCTTACAGAGAGTCACCGGTTGCTGGAAGGTGACATTCGGGGGTTAAGTGAATGGACTTCTGAGGGTGACCAAACCTCCTATCGGAGCAGTAGCAGTCAACGGCAGCCGCAGCCGTTATCAAGCGGAACCGTATGTTGGTACGGGTTGAGAGGGTAGGAAACTACCAATTTGGGTGGCACCGCAGGATTTATCTCCTGTCCCATGTTGTATACATGGGACAGGAGTTTTTGTTTTTTCGGAGGTAAGTAAAATGATGAGACGATGGCGTAAGTAATATAGAATTGTCTAACCCAGAAGGGGTCATTCTGAGCCAGTGCGCACAGAAGGTGAATTGCCGCAAGGCGGCAAGAGAAGCCACCCTGGGGTGCTGGCGTGAGAATCGCATATACAACCGTAGTTGGTTCCTAATTGCGATTGCCACACCAGTGACATCGGTCACTGGTTCGCAATGACCATATTCTTGAAGCTTTCATTATATTCATAAGGAGATTTTATTATGAAAAAGTATATTGCTCTCGTTCTCGTCATCGCTCTGCTGCTCTGCGGCTGTTCCTCCGCTTCCCCCAAGAAGGATAACAAGACCTTTACCGTCGGCATCTGCAACTATGTGGATGACGCTTCCCTGA
>JAZQQD010000013.1:0-4177 GCA_045628895.1 Faecousia sp. | reverse complement strand
CTGCTGACCCTGAGTATCGGCTCTTTGCTTGGCGGCACTGCTATTGTGGAATCCATCTTCATGTGGGATGGCGTTGGTAAGATGGCTGTCGATGCCATTAACATGCGCGACTATCCTGTGATTCAGGCTTATGTTATGTGGATGGCCATCATCTATGTATTGGTAAATCTGCTCACCGACCTGAGCTATCGGTTCCTTGATCCGAGAATCCGACTGGGAGGTGTGGAGCAATGAAAGATACCGTTACAGTCCGTGTGCAGAAGGTCAAAAAGAATAATATTAAGGGCAGATTGTATTTCTTTCTGGTGCTGCTGGCGATCCTGCTGGTGGTCACGATCTTTGCAGACAAGATCGTTCCATATGACCCTTATGAGCAGGATCTGAGCCAGTCCATGCAGGCACCCTCTGCCCAGCACCTGATGGGTACAGACCGCTATGGGCGAGACATGTTCTCCCGGGTGATCGTAGGTGCTCAGACCAGTATCGCCTCCACGCTGGTTTTGGTTGTGATTATCTCCGTATTCGGCACCATCGTGGGAACGATCTGCGGCTATTACGGCGGCTGGGTGGATAACATCGTCATGCGGATATCGGATATCTGTCTGGCGTTCCCCGGACTGGTGTTCGCTCTGGCGGTTGCGGCCCTGCTTGGCGGCGGTGTCAGCAATGCGGTCATTGCGCTGGCAGTTATCAGCTGGCCAAAATATTCCCGCGTTGCCCGCTCCCAGACGCTGGCGCTGAAAAGCAGTCCCTTTATTTCTGCCGCCCGGCTTTCCGGTGATACCTCCATGCAAATCATCCTGCGGCATATTCTGCCCAACAGTCTCGGCCCCATCATGGTCACAGCCATGCTGGATATCGGCACCATGATGATGGAGCTGGCAGGCCTTTCTTTCCTCGGTCTGGGTGCCCAGCCTCCTACGGCAGAATGGGGCAATATGATGAGCTCCGGCCGCAGCATGCTCCAGTCCTATCCGTGGCTGGTTCTATCTCCCGGCGTTGCCATCTTTGTGACGGTGGTTCTGTTTAATCTGCTGGGCGATACTGTCCGGGATTATATGGATCCCAAGAACAGCCGCGCCTCTTAATTTGTTCACTTTTTTAGGAATATATAATAATCGAAAGGAAAGAAACTATGAAAAAGATCCTTGCACTCTTTCTGGTGTTGTGCCTGATGGCCTCCCTTCTGGCTGGCTGCGGCAGCAGCACATCCGCTCCTGCTGCCACCTCCGGCAGCAATACTCCCGCCGCCAATGGCAGCACGCCTGCCGCCAAGAAGACCTTTGTTTTCGGCGATACTACCTTCAATGCTGAAAACGAAGAACCTAACCTGAACCCCCACTATGCATACTCCGGCTGGCCCTGCATCCGCTACGGTGTCGGCGAGACCCTGCTGAAGATTGCCGATGACGGCAGCTTGCAGCCTTGGGTTGCTTCTGGCTATGAGCTGGTGGACGAGAACACCTGGAAGATCACCATCAAAGATAATGTCTGCTTCTCCAACGGCAAGAAGGTGGATGCCGCTGCCGTTAAGGATTGCTTCCAGCATCTGATCGATGTGCACGAGCGTGCAGCCGGTAACCTGAAGATCGCTTCTATGGAAGCTGACGGCCAGATCCTGACCATCAAGACCAGCGCTCCTAACCCTGTTCTGATGAACTATCTGAGTGAAGCCTACGGCTGCATCATCGATGTGGAAGGCGGCCTCAACGAGGACAGCATTCCTGTCGGCACCGGCCCGTTTGTTGCTACCGAGGTTGTTACCGATGACCATGTCAATCTGATTAAGAACGTCAACTACTGGGATGGCGATGTAAAGATCGACGAGATCACCGTCCGCACCATTTCCAACGGCGATACTCTGGCACTGGCTCTGCAGTCCGGCGAGATCGATGCCGCCTACGGTATGGCTTACGGTTCCTATCCCCTGTTTGAGAACGACAATTATACCTTCACCTCTGTCCAGACCTCCCGTGCCTTCTTCGGTCAGATGAATTTCAGTGATGAGAATCCCAGCTCCATGATTATGCAGGACGCTGCTGTTCGTAAGGCAATTGCCATGGGCATCGACAAGGAGAGCTTTGTGAATGTTCTGCTGAATGGCTACGGCTATCCTGCGACCGGTGCATTCCCCGATAGCTTCCCCTTCGGCGGTCAGAATGTCAAGACGGAAAGCTATGATCCCGAAGCCGCAAAAGCCACACTGGAAGCTGCCGGTTGGGTGGACACAGATGGCGACGGAATTCGCGAAAAGGACGGTGTAAAGCTGATCATCCGCTGGCTGACCTATCCTTCCCGCCAGGAGCTGCCGCTGCTTGCTGAGTCCGCACAGGCGACTCTGAAGGCAATCGGAATGGATGTGCAGATCAACTGCACCAAGGACCATAACTCCATCCGTAAGGATCCCACCCAGTGGGATATCTGGGTCAGTGCCAATGTCAACTGTGGCTTGGGCGATCCTCAGAACTTCTTTGATACTTATTGCCTGGATGACTCCGTTAAGAACAGCGGTCAGCATCATTCCGACAAGCTGGAGGAGCTGGCTGCCCAGCTGCGGACCACCTTCGATAAGGATAAGCGCGGCGAGCTGGCTATCGCCATGCAGCAGGAGATCCTGAACGACAACTTCAATGTCTACTGTTCCTTCCTGCGTATGAGCATGATCATGAAGAGCAATGTCACTGGTCTGACCGCACATACCTGCGATTTCTATGAGCTGACTGCCGATTTGGACATCAATTGATTTTTGTGGGCTCTGGAGTGGGCAACCACTCCAGAGCTGCAATGTAAAGTTGAAAATTGAAAATGGAAAGTTTATCCTTTAACTTTCCACTTTCAACTTTTAATTTTTAACTCTTTCATGGAGGTTGCAAATATGGCTCTTCTTGATTATGAGCATGTAGAGATTTCCTTCGGCGGACGACCTGTGGTTCACGATGTGAGCTTCCAGTTGCACCCCGGTGAGATTCTTGGCCTTGTGGGCGAATCCGGCTCCGGCAAATCGACTCTTATCAAGGCCGCAATGGGACTTCTGGGCAATAACGGCCTTGTGACAAAGGGCGATATCTGGTTTGAAGGGAAAAGCATCCCGGATATGACGGAAAGAGAGCAGCGGAAAATCCGTGGTGAGAAGATCGGCATGATCTTCCAGGACTGCGGCGCATCCATGAGCCCCATCCGCACCATTGGCGAACAGATTGTAGAAAGTCTGGCAGCCCACGGCAAAGTAGATGCCGTGCAGGCGAAAGCCACTGCCATGGAGCTCTTTGACAAGCTGCATTTCAAGGACGGCGATCGGGTCTGGAACAGCTATCCCTTTGAGCTTTCCGGCGGCATGAACCAGCGTGCAGGCATCGCCATTGCCATGCTGATGAATCCTGCTATTTTGCTGGCAGACGAGCCTACCTCTGCTTTGGATGTGGCTGTTCAGCGTCAGGTAGTGGAGGAAATGCTCCGGGTACGGGATACCTTCGGCACCGCTATTATTCTGGTAACCCACGATATTGGTGTTGTGTCCGCCATGGCCGATACGGTTCTGGTTTTGCAGAATGGCAATGTTATGGAGTACGGAAATGCCAAGGATGTTTTGGAGAATCCCCAGAATGACTACACCAAGAAGCTGCTGAGCGCAGTTCCCAGATTGCGGAGGTGAGAGAAATGGAACCGATTTTACAGGTAATCGATCTTTCCAAAGCCTTCAGCAGAGAAGGAAAGCCGGACTTCTACGCCGTGGATCATGTCTCTTTCGATGTGATGCCTGGCGAAATCTTAGGTATCGTGGGCGAATCCGGCTCCGGAAAATCTACCATTGCCAAGCTGATTACCCGCCTGATCGATGTGACAACCGGACAGATTATTATCGACGGACAGGACATTACCAATCTCAAGGGTCGTCAGCTGATTCCTGTTTACAACAAGATACAGATGGTGTTCCAGACCCCCACAGGCTCCTTTGATCTCCGCCGCACGCTGGGCGACGGCATCGGTGAAAGTCTTCGCAACAAGGGTGTGCCCAAAGCACAGATCGAAGCCCGGTGCCGGGAGCTGCTGGAAAAGTGCGGGCTGCCAGGAGATTTTGTAAACCGCTATCCCCACGAGGTTTCCGGTGGACAGTGCCAGAGAGCAGCCATTGCCCGAGCGCTGGTGGATGACCCCAAAATTCTGATTTTTGACGAAG
>JAZQQD010000012.1:0-10034 GCA_045628895.1 Faecousia sp. | reverse complement strand
CTAGTGGTTTTGATTATCCTCGCAGGAGCACCTACATGGCGGGGCGGACACTGCCGGCCTTCACACCGCCGCGATAGAAGCTGCCGTCTCTATACACGATGGAGCAGGGAGCACGTACCCACCACCATCTGGGCAAGACCTCGGATCTGACATTCGATGCGGCGCAGAAGGATGAGCAGGCTCTTTTTCTGCTCCGTGGTACGGTATGTCTGCTTTTCAGGCTGATTTTCCATGGCGTTCATCTTATTTATATACTGGGGGCAGTATATAAAGTATAGAATGAGATTACATGATTGTAAAGCATACTTGTAAATGTATATCGATATAAAAACATAAAAAACTCTGGGCGCACTTTCTGCACCAGGAGGGAGGGGGGTTATCTGCGACCGGAAAGCTGCTCAATCATCTTTGCCACGGCATCGCCGGTGGGGGGACAACCCTGCACATGGCAGGCAGCACCCTTGCAGCAGTTGCCAATACCTAAGCCATCAAAGGTCTTACCCTTCCAGCCCTGGCCGATAGCGATGGGCTTCGTGTAGCGAATACCGTTTTCGTCAGTGGAGTACAGACCACGCACCAGCGCAGCATAGCAGGCGGAGCAGGCGGAATCCTCCTTCACATTTTTGGTAAGCGTGCGAACATAGCCCGTGGCGGTGGGGTTCTTGCGGCTTGCCTGGGGCTGGTTCAGCTGGATGATATCCTCGTCCCGAAGCTCCGTGGAGCCGGCACCCCATTTTTCGGCATAGCCGATGTAAGGCACATCGTCGGGATCCACACCCATGAGCCGGCAGCCATAGGCATCCAACTGCACCATGTCGGTGCCCAGGTACATCCGGTTGGTCTGGATGGGCGTTCCACCCTCCTCAAAGTTCAGATCGCCGCAGATGCTGTCCACAATGGCGAGATTCGGCATCAGCGTGGCAGCCAGAGCGCCGATGGGCTGGTACAGCCCCTGGGCGTGGAACATCCGCTTTTCCTTGTCGGGGATGCAGCCCTTGCAGTTTTTTAGACAGCAGGTCATGATGGTCTGGGCGTGACCCTTCAGCACTGGCAGGTTGATGAGGAAGTCAGTCTCCCAGGCCTTTTTGCAGATTTCCATGGTGCGCAGGGGTGTTTCCACTTTCACGGTGTCGTCCTGTTTCAGATCGTAGAAGGGGACACCGTATTTTTCACAGACCTTGTCGTAGCCGCAGACCTTGTAGGCTCTGCCGGTGCGGTCACCCACCCAGGAGCCTTCCATGACGCTGATGCGGGTGAAGCCATGGTTTTGCAGGTACTCAATGCAGCCGGACAGCACACCGGCGTGGGTGGTGGCACCGCTTTCCGGGGTGCCTGCCATGACGAGGTTGGGTTTCAGCGCGACGGATGCACCTTCGGGGATCATGGATGCCACATCCGCAGCTTCCATAAGCTTCATAGTCATATCGTGGGGGTTGTCGCCGTAGATTTCATAGATTTTGCCCATGGTGGGGTACCGCCTTTCAAGTTTTTTTTATTTTACTAAAAGGCTCCCGTTTTGTCTATGCACGGATGTTACAATTACGCTCCTTGAAAAGATATGCAAAGCACGGCGAAAAAACGGAAAAACGGAAAGGATGGAAAGAAAATTGCGGCAGATTTCAAGATACTGAAAAGAAAATTAGATGAAATGAAATGCTGAATTTCACATTCTGCAACTATCAACAACGGCGCAAAATCCCAGGGACAAAATCGTGCATGCCGCGAATTGAAATTCGTTCACAAATTCTTTATATTAAATTCGTTCTGTAGGTGAGCTCAAAATTCGACCGGTTGGTAGTCTGGAAAGATGGAGAGAGAAAATACAGTGCACAGAAATAGAAGGAGGAAATATTTCATGACATTTGAACTCGGCATTACCCTGGCTATTCTGGCATTCATGATTGTTATGTTCCTGGTCCAGAAAGTCCCCATGGGCGTTGTGACCATGACCTGCTGTGCTCTGCTCGCAGCATTCAAGATCCTGAAGCCCGCTGAAGCCTTTGGTGGCTTCACCAACACCAGCATTATCCTGGTTGCTCCTATGATGGCTCTTAGCTCCGCCATCACCAAGACCAGTATCGTTCCTGCTATCCGCAGAAAGGTGAACGACCTGGGAAGCAAGACCGGCATGGCTCTCGTGCTGTTCTTCTACATCGTTGTTATCGCATTCGTGCAGTTCCTGCCCGCTACCGCAACCTTCTCCATCATGATCGTCTTCCTGACCACCCTGTCCAGCGAAGGCGAGGTTACTCCCAGCCGTCTGCTGATGCCCATGCTCGGTATTAGCTGCGCTTGGAAGGGCTTCATTCCCATCGGCATGGGCGCTACTTCTTTCGCTACCATCAACGCCCGTTACTCCAACCTGATCACCGACGAAGCTTACCTGCTGCAGATGCTGGATAAGTTCAAGGTTGCTGCTCTGCCTGTTGTCTGTCTCACCATCTACTGCCTGTTCGCATGGAAGCTGCTGGACAAGGAAGGCAATGTTTCCGCTAAGGGCCTGAAGGCTGTTAAGGATACCGAAATCCTGCCCAAGGCACAGGAGACCCTGGTTTATGTGACCTTCGTTGCTGTTATGGCTGTTCTGGTTCTGAACAAGTGGACCGGCGACCTGATGTATGTTGCTCCCGCTATCGGCGTTCTGGTTCTGATCTACGGCAAGGCTCTGACCGTGCCCGAAGTCACCAAGGCTCTGACCGCTGACATGATCTTCCTGATGGCTGGTGTTCTGGGTGTTGCTTCCGCTATGGGCAAGACCGGTGCCGGCGACCTCATCGGCAATGCTATCCTGAGCATTCTGGGCGGTCATCCCAGCTCCCTGTTCGTCATGTTCGTGTTCACCGTCGTCTGCATCGTCATGACCACCATCATGTCCAACTCCGCAACCTCCAATATCCTGTACACCGTTGCTGCAACTGTGTGCCTGGCTGGCGGTTGGGATCCTCGCGGCATCATGCTGGTTATCGCTATTGCAAATGTTATCTCCCTGGGCTTCCCCTCCGGCGCTGCTGAGACCGCTCTGATCTACGCTGCCGGTAACTATCAGGTGGGCAAGGTCATGAAGTTTACCATTCCCTACATCCTGATTGCAATCGTAACGATTGCTGTTTCCTGCAACTACTGGTTCCCCATCTACGGCTAATTCAGTACTGCGTTAAGTTAAAGATTGTTTTTTTTGCGGGCAGTGCCGGGCGCAAGCCCGACACTGCCTTTGTGTTTTTGTGTGAAAGGGTTCATTATGGAAAAGAAATTTCATTATGCTTCTACTGCCGGCCGCCTGGGCATGAGCAAAGAGGAGCTTTCCCGTAACTGGGAGCATGCAATTCCCGTGTATAAGAACGCCCCCCATGTCTGGAATGTTGGCGGCCAGGATAACGTGGCTGCTTTCCTGGTAGACACCGGTGATGGCTTGGTGCTCATCGATACCGGTCTGTGCAATGAGACCTGCTATCTGCTCATTGACCGTATCTGGCGTTCCGGTCACGATCCCAAGGATATCAAAAAGATCTTTCTGACCCATTGGCACGGCGACCACAGCTGCTGCGCCAGAGTGCTGAAGGAGCTTATCGGTGATGTGGAGATCTGGATCTCCAGAGAGGATGAGGCAGAGCATCAGAAGCACGCCAATGATACCGTCCCCTCTGCTGTAACGCCCTATACTGTCACCAATTTCTATAATGACTGCAACCCACTGAAGATGGGCAATATGGAGTTTACCTTCCGGGTATGCCCCGGCCATACCGCCGGTGCTACCAGCTTCTTCTTCGAGGATACCGACGAGGTGACCGGCAAAACTTATAAGTGTGCTCTCCACGGCGGTCTGGGCGTGGACAGCATGAAGCCTGCCCGACTGGAACGGGACGGCCTGCCTCAGGAACAGGCCCATACTTTTATCCGGGATTGCTATGAGCTGGCCAAGATGCCTGTGGATATCGCCCTGGCAAGCCACCTGAATCAGAATAATATCATGCCCAATCTGCCGGAAGATCCCAATGATTACACTGTTTTCATTGCAGATTATGCCTGGAGTGATGTGCTCATCAACCGTGCTGATGCGGTGAAGGCATTCTATCCTGAAGTATATCAGAATTAAAAGGAGATCGAATTATGGAAAAGAAATTTCATTATGCATCTACTGCCGGCCGTCTGGGCATGGGCCCCAAGGCTATGGCATCCCATTGGGAGCATTCCATTCCTGCTTACCGTAATGCCCCCCATGTCTGGAATGTTGGCGGACAGGATAATGTCTGTGCATTCCTGCTGGATTCCGGCGAGGGCCTGATCCTCATCGATACCGGCCTGTGCGAGGAGACCTTCTATCTGGTCATCGACCGCATCTGGCGCTCCGGCCACGACCCCAAGGATATCAAGGAGATCTTCCTGACCCACTGGCATGGCGACCATAGCTGCAATGCCCGTGCTCTGCACGAGATGACCGGCGCCCGCATCTGGCTGTCTCAGTTGGATGAGATCGAGCATCAGAAGCACAAGGATGATACCGTGCCCTGCGTGGTCATGCCCTATACTGTGGATTGCATCTATGATAACGAGCATCCCTTTGTCATGGGTCGCTTCAGCATCACCACCCGTACCGTTCCCGGCCATACCGCAGGCAGCACCGCTTTCTTCTTCGAGGATACCGATGAGGAGACCGGCGTGACCTACAAGTGCGCTCTCCATGGCGGCATGGGTGTCGGCGCCCGCTTCATGAGCCAGGAATCTCTGAAGGAACTGGGCCTGCCTGCCGACCAGACCCTGACCTTTATTAAGGATTGCGAAGAGATGGCCGATATGCCTGTAGATATCTGCCTGTGCAGCCACCTGAATCAGGGCAACATCCTGCCCTACATTCCCCGGGAGAACCCCAACGATTACAGCGTTTTCGTTGCCGATTATCTGTGGCATGATATGCTGCTGAACCGTGCAGAAGCCGCCAAGGAATTCTGCCCCGAGGTTTACGGCAAATAATCTGATTTCCGATAAGCGCAAGTCCGCAATGCGGGCTTGCGCTGTCAATGGTATTACCGAGCATTCAAATAGTGAAATAGAAAACGGAGAAAAATATGGAAGAGCGCGTCATTGTAAAAATCAATGACCGGGATAATGTGGCGGTTGCTATCCGTGATTTGGAAGTGGGCACCGAAATCCTCCCCGGTCTCAAGACTCTGGATCCCATTCCGCAGGCTCATAAGATTGCCCTGTGTGACATTCCCAAAGGCGGCGACATCATCCGTTACGGCGTGGTGCTGGGCTATGCCAAAAGCGACATCGGTGCCGGCCATTGGATCAACGAGCATATGCTGGACCTGCCGGACAGCCCCTCCCTGGACAATATGCCCTGGGGTACCAATGTGAAGAAAATGGAAGACCTTCCCGTGCCGGTGCGCACCACCTGGCTGGGTTATCCAAATAAAGAAGGCCCTGCGGCTACCAGAAATCTTCTGGGCATCGTCACCACCGTCCAGTGCGCTGCCGGTGTGCTGAAGGTCGCTGTGGAGCGGATCAAGAAGGAGCTGCTGCCCAAGTATCCCAATGTGGACGGCGTGGTAGCTGTGACGCATCCCTATGGCTGCGGTGTTGCCATCAATGCCCCCGAGGCAAAGGTGCCCATCCGTGCCATCACCAATGTGATCCGTCATCCCAATTTCGGCGGTGAGATCATGGTGGTGGGTCTGGGCTGCGAGAAGCTGACCTATGATCGGGTGCTTCCTAAGGAAGATATTACTCCGGAGAATGTTCTGACCCTGCAGGACTATGCCGGTCACGATGCCATGATGCAGGCCATTCTGGACATGGCAGATAAGAAGCTGCAGAAGCTGAACCTGCGTACCCGTCAGGAGCTGCCTCTTTCCGATCTGGTTATCGGCATGCAGTGCGGCGGCAGCGATGCCTTTTCCGGCATCACCGCAAATCCCAGCGCTGGCTATGCAGCCGATATGCTGGTTCGGGGCGGCGGCACCGTTATGTTCAGCGAGGTCACGGAGGTCCGCGACGGCGTGCATATGATCGCTGCCCGCTGCGTCAGCGAAGAGGTGAGAGACCGCCTGGCAGCGGAAATGCGCTGGTATGACGAGTATCTGGCAGCCGGCGGTGTAGGCCGGGATGCCAATCCCACCCCCGGCAATAAGGCCGGTGGTCTTGCCAACATTGTGGAGAAGGCCATGGGCTCCATCGCCAAGAGCGGCACCAGCCCCATTGTGGAAGTCCTGTCTCCTGCCGAAAAGCCCACCAAACACGGCCTCATCTATGCGGCGACTCCTGCCAGTGATATTGTCTGCGGCCCCTGCCAGGTAGCCAGCGGTATCGGTTTGCAGGTATTCATGACCGGCCGGGGTACCCCCTACGGCCTGGAGATTTCTCCGGTCATCAAGATCTGCTCCCGGAACGAGATGAAGAATCATTGGTTCGATCTGATCGATATTTCCGCAGGCGAGGTTGCCACCGGCCGGAAGACCATCGATGAGGTGGGAACGGAAATCTTCAATTTCATTCTGGATGTGGCCAGCGGCATCAAGGAACCCTACAGCGATCAGTATGGTTTCCATAATGATATGTGCATTTTCAATCCTGCGCCGATTACTTGATTTTGAAATAAAAATAGAATATTTTCACAAAAGATGAAACTGAATGTTGCGATATTTGCAAACTTTCATCCTCGTTCAAAAAATAACGTGATATTTTGGTATATTTGTCACCTTGTTAAAAAAAGGAGTTTCGGCTATGATATAACCAGAAATCCTGGAAATCTCTATTTTTATTATTAGGAGGAAAACAGAAATGTCACCTACTGTTGTTAAAATGGAAGTTTATCCTGTAGCCGGTCACGACTGCATGGAGCTGAACCTCTCCGGCGCACACGCACCTTATTTCACTCGTAACATCGTCATCCTCACCGACTCTGAGGGCAACGAGGGTATCGGTGAAGTTCCCGGCGGCGAGAAGATCACCAAGGCCCTGGAAGATGTGAAGGATATGGTCGTCGGTACCCGTATCGTGGATTACAAGGCAACCATGAACAAGGTCCGCGAATGGCTGTCCTCCAACATTAAGGATGACGTCCGTGGCCTGCAGACCTTTGACCTGCGTGTTGGCGTGCATGTCGTCACCGCTATCGAAGCTCCCCTGCTGGATCTGATGGGCAAGTTCCTGGATGTGCCCGCTGCTGCTCTGATGGGCGACGGTGTACAGCGTGATAAGGTTCGCTTCCTGAGCTACCTGTTCTATGTTGGCGACCGCAAGAAGACCGACCTGGAGTACGAGGAAGAGCCCGATTCCGACTGCGATTGGTATCGCCTGCGCCACGAGGAGGCTCTGACCCCCGAGGCAATCGTAGCTCTGGCAAAGGCTACCCACGAAAAGTACGGCTTCGTGGACTTCAAGCTGAAGGGCGGCGTTCTGCCTCCCAAGGAAGAGGTCAAGGCAGTTACTGCCATCAAGGAAGCCTTCCCCGACGCTCGTGTTGACCTGGATCCCAACGGCTGCTGGAGTCTGAAGGAAGCCCTGGAGGTTGCTCCCGACCTGAAGAAGGTTCTGGCTTACTGCGAGGATCCCTGCGGTGCTGAGAACGGCTATTCCGGCCGTGAGATCATGGCTGAGTTCAAGCGTGAGTCCGGTATGCCCACCGCAACCAACATGATCAATACCGACTGGCGCCAGATGTACCACAGCATTGCCCAGCGCTCTGTGGATATTCCTCTGGCTGACCCCCATTTCTGGACCATGGAAGGCTCCGTCCGCGTAGGCCAGCTGTGCAATGACTTCGGCCTGATGTGGGGCTGCCATTCCAACAACCATTTCGACATCTCCCTGGCTATGGTGGTGCAGTGTGCTGCTGCCATCCCCGGCAAGATGAACGGCATCGATACCCACTGGATCTGGCAGGAAGGCCGTGAGCGCCTGACCAAGGAGCCCATGCAGATCGTGGATGGCTGCATCGAGCTGCCCAAGAAGCCCGGTCTGGGTGTTGAAGTTGACCGCGACCAGATCATGAAGGCACATCAGCTGTACATGGACAAGTGCTATGGCAAGGGTGCACGTAATGATGCTGTCGGTATGCAGTACCTGATTCCCGGCTGGGTATTTGACAACAAGAAGCCTTGCCTGGTTCGCTGATCACCCATTTCAAGGGCCGACATTTCGTCGGCCCTTTTTCATTAGGAGGAAATATATGGAACATCCTGTGATAACCAAAATGCAGGTCATCCCCGTGGCGGGATATGACAGCATGCTTATGACCCTGTCCGGCGCCCATGCTCCGGCCTTTACCCGGAATATCGTAATTCTTACGGATAATGCGGGTCATACCGGCATCGGTGAGATTCACGGCGGCGATTATACCTGCCAGTGCCTCAATGCCGTAAAGCCTCTGGTGGAGGGTCAGCCCATTGCCGCTTACCGTCAGGTGCTGCAGAAAATCCATAAGCTTGCCAAACGGGCCGACGGCGACGACGGCGAGGGCATCCAGACGCTGGACATTTCAAAGCTGAAATTCGTGGTCAAGAGCGAGTGGGCCATCGAGTGCGCCATGCTGGATCTTATGGGTCAGTATCTGAACGTGCCCATGTGCCAGCTGCTGGGCGAAGGTCAGCAGCGCAAGGAAGTGGAGATGCTTGGCTACCTGTTCTATGTTTCTGACAAGGGCAAGGTACCTGCCGGAGACATGCAATACCTGGATGAGAGTGACAGCACCGATCCCTGGTTCCGCCTGCGTCGGGAGGAGATCCTTACCCCCGAGCGGATTGTGGAGGAAGCCCAGGTGCTGTACGAAAAGTACGGCTTCCGCAACTACAAGCTCAAGGGCGGTGTGCTCCGGGGCGAGGAGGAAATGGAAGCTCTGCGTGCGCTGAAAAAAGCCTTCCCCGAGGGCAGAATCAACATCGATCCCAACGGTGCATGGAGCCTGCAGGAAGCCATCGACCTGTGCAAGGATATGCACGATGTGATCACCTATGTGGAGGATCCCTGCGGCCCCGAGGCCGGCTATTCCAGCCGCGAGATCATGCGGGAGTTCAAGAACGCCACCCAGTTCCAGGTGGCAACCAACATGATCGCCACGGACTGGCGGCAGTTCTACCACACCATCAGTCTCAACGCCTGCGATATCATCCTGGCGGATCCCCATTTCTGGGGCTTCGACGGTACCATCCGCATGAGCCAGCTTCTGGATTCCTGGGGACTGACCTGGGGTGTGCACTCCAACAACCATTTCGACATCACCCTGGCAGCTTTTGCTCAGGTGGGTGCGGCAGCCGTGGGCAATCCTGCCCCGCTGGATACCCATTGGATCTGGCAGGATGGTCAGAATCTGCTGCTGGACACGCCGCAGATTGTTGGCGGCAAGCTGCAGGTGCCGGAAGCACCCGGCTTGGGTGTGCATCTGAACATGGATGCTGTCGAGAAGGCAAACAAGCTGTATTGCAGCCTGCCCTCCCACGACCGCAACGATGCCTTGGCCATGCAGTACCTAATCTCCGGCTGGAAGTACGACCACAAAAAGCCCTGCCTGGTGCGGTAATAACAACACTCCCTCCGGAGAAATCTCCGGAGGGAGTGTTAGTTATCGGTTGCCAGTTTATTGAGTTGTCATCCTGAGCAAGCCGAAGGATCACAATTCATAGAAGGACAACCGCAGGTGAGCCGGAAAAGTTCTACTTACTATGACCTGCAGGAGCTTTCTATGGGGGATATCTCGGAAAGCGGTTTCGTCAATGATAGAGCGTAAATATGCAAATGAATCATGCCAGAAGAAGCTCGACACTTCTTCTGGCATGATTCATTTGCTTTTGCTGCGCCTCAGTCACTTTTAGAAAGATTTCCTTATGTGGCTGTGGTGAAAGAAACTCGCTGTTTTTCTTAATTGTTTTTTCCGGGATAGCGGCGAGGTTCGGGAAAATTTCGTATGCTTCTGCCTCGGATTTCAGTTCCGGACTGCCTTGACCATAAACATGGGCGTGGAAGCGAAGCTGAGTTGCTCCTGCTCGGACCAGACCTGCTTCCAGATGGTTTCGTCGATGGTCACATCCATGCCCATCCGG
>JAZQQD010000011.1:0-2853 GCA_045628895.1 Faecousia sp. | reverse complement strand
ACCTGAAAACACTTACCGTGCAATTCGTTCATCCCTTGTGCGTTCACAACAAAAGCTGACTGCGGCAGTTAATTCTGCCATGGTGATGACCTACTGGGAAATTGGAAAAGAAATCTATGAGGCCTGCGGTGAAAATGATCGAGCAGAGTACGGCAGGAAGCTGCTGCACTACTTATCTGAACGATTGACTGCAGAATTTGGAAAGGGCTTGGATGAAACGAATCTGCGCAAAATGCGTCAGTTTTATTGTTGCTTTCCAATTCGAGACACACTGTGTCCTGAATTGAGTTGGTCGCATTATCGTCTCCTGATGCGGATTTCCGATGAGAAAATCCGGACCTTTTATATGACTGAAAGCAGAAAAGCGGCGTGGAGTGTCCGCCAGCTGGAACGGCAGATTCATACCATGTATTATCAGCGGATTCTTGCAAGCCAGAACAAGGAAGCGGTTGCGGGAGAAATCCAGCGTTTAGAGCCGAAGCCGGAATATGAGAAAATTGTAAAAGACCCATACGTTATGGAGTTTCTGCAAATTCAGCCAGATACCCATGTTTTTGAGAGTGATTTGGAACAGGCTCTGATTGACCATTTGCAGCAGTTCCTTCTGGAACTTGGCAGAGGATTTTCGTTTGTTTCCCGACAAAAACGATTTACACTGGATGGTCAGAATTTCTATATCGATTTGGTCTTCTACAATTACATTCTGAAATGCTTTGTCCTGATTGACCTCAAAATGGATGTACTGACCCATCAGGATTTGGGACAGATGCAGATGTATGTGAATTACTATACCAGAGAACTGATGAATGAGGGTGACAATCCGCCGATTGGCATTTTGCTCTGTGCGGAAAAAAATGATGCGGTTGTGAAATATTCCCTGCCAGAAAACAATAATCAGATTTTTGCATCCAAATATTTCACCTATCTGCCTACGGAAGAAGAACTGAAACGGGAACTGAAGCTGGATGATTACCAGCAATTGTCGGATTGAAACTTAAAAGGTGGGACGTGAATTTTGCACGAAATAACAGAACTTCCTGCTTGGGAACGACTATTGAAAAGAATAGTCTGGAAACAATTAGGCGAAATCAGAGGAAAACGCATTCTGGATTTTGGAAGCGGAGAAGGTATTACCGCAAATCATTTTGCAGCCAACAACGAAGTCGTTGCCGTAGAACCATCTGCCGATATGCTAAAAACTGCGTGGACAGATTACCCCTATTTACAGCTTTGTGGAAGTGTTGATGCGTTATCTGATTTTAAAGATGAATCGTTCGATGTCATTCTGTGCCACAATGTGCTTGAGTATATTGATGACAAAGAAGCGGTAATACGAGAATTAGTAAGACTTTTGCGGAAAGGTGGAGTGTTGTCAGTTGTAAAACACAACAGAGCCGGACGGGTTATGCAGCAGATTGTACTGCTTGATGACTTCGAAAAGGCAAACGACCTGCTTGACGGAAAAGACAGCACCGCATCAAAATTTGGTACCATCCGATATTATGAGAATTCTGATATTTTTACATGGGCAAAAGAATTGACAATTACAGATGTTTTGGGAATCCGGGCATTTTGGGATTTGCAGCAGAATCAGAATAAACATGCAGATGAAGCATGGCAGGAAAAAATGTTCCAGCTTGAAATGCGGGTTTCCAGTATTCCGGAGTATCGTGATATTGCTTTCTTCCATCATTTGATGATGAAAAAACAATAACATCCGAAAGCGCAAGTATCGACCAAGGTTCCAAATTTTATTTGTTATCTGGTCATTACTTGTTGGAGAGTACCTTCCCCAAACCCTGAAAACAGCGGATACCCTCTTGCGTGGGGTATCCGCTGAAATACTGTTTTATGAATCCTCCGCTATGGGAGGCTCTATTTTGATGAAATTACTTCTGAATCAGCTGGAAGCGTCTGCCGCGGATCTGCCGCATAATGCCCATGGACTCGCTGGGCAGGTAGTCCGTGATGATGCCGCCCACGGCGATATCCGGGAACTGGTGGCAGTCGGAGCCGGAGGTGCCGATGAGGCCGAATGCGGTGGCATATTCCACGGCACGGTCATTGGGGCTGTCGTGGCGGGGATTGCCGTTGTAGACCTCCACGCCGTCTAAGTAGCTGGCAATGGCGGGTGTGCATCTTGCGCGGTAGGGATGTGCCTGAATGATCATGGCACCCTGGGCTCGGGCAATGGCGGAGAACTGGGCGATGCCCATGGCAAAGACCTTCTCGGGGTCAGCCAGCAGCTCGTCCCGGAAGCCATAGAGCAGATAGTCATTCTCGCACTCGTCGAAGCGGAGCTCAGCGCCCTTGAATACATGGATGCCGACCTTTTCGCCCTCGGCTGCTACCCGGCGGTAGCCATCCAGGAATGCGCCGACCTTGTCCACGCTGGGATCATGCAGGTCGATGCCCAGGAAGTCGAAGGTGGTGCGGTTATAGTGGTCGGTGACGATGATGCCCCGGTAGCCGGCCTCGTGATACTTGGCAACAAGGGTCTCTGCGTCCAGGTGGCCGCATTTGCTGACGTGATTGGTGTGAAGATGGGTCTCGATTTTGTACTGGGCCATGGGGAATTGCTCCTTTCTGTTTCAGACGGTGATCAGCCGGATCCCGTTTTCCTCGGCCAGAGCCCGGATTTTTTCCGGACAGCCGGAATCTGTAATAATGGTGTGCATATCCAAAGCGGTGCCGTAGTACATCAGGCTGGTGGCACCGAATTTGCTGCTGTCGCAAAGAAGGATGGCCTGCTCGGTCTGCCGGACGGCCAGCTTCTTCAGCTCATATTCCATATAGGTGGACACGTGGAGCCTGCCGTCCTCCGAAATACCGGATGCGCCCATAAAGGCCTTG
>JAZQQD010000010.1:0-3694 GCA_045628895.1 Faecousia sp. | reverse complement strand
CGCCGCCGCAAGGAGGCAATGGAACAGATTCGTCTGGCTGTTGCCGAGCTGGAACCCCGGAACGAAATCGGACGGTGCCTGTTTACAAAAGACCCGGAACCACTGCGGAGGGAAAAGGGCTACCGCTATCAGCACACACTGCAGGATCTGCTGCGGGCGCTGGATACCATTGCGGAGCGTACCAGCAAGCAGCTTCCGCCTCCCATCAGCAACTTCCGGGGCATTGTGGGCAAGGAGCCCTATCCGGTTGCCTCCAAGATTACGGAGCTGATGCAGAAGCTGGTGCTTCGAGGCGTGGCAAAACTGAAGAAACTGTTTCAGGGCAACCGCAGCCGGTCGGAGATTGTTGCAACTTTCCTGGCTGTGCTGGAGCTGTGCAAAACCAATCGGGTTGTCCTGGAAGATGACGTAAACGGAGAAAATCCCAATGTCCGTGTTTTGGACGGGGAACCGGAGGAGATGATTTAATGGATGAGCAGCAGCTCCAACGAGCCATAGAAGCAATCCTGTTTGCCGCAGGAGAGCGGGTGGAGATTTCCCGACTTTCCTTTGCCCTGGAAACCGACCCCGATGAGATCTGCAAGGCAGCCGATGCCCTTTCCGATGCGCTCTCCTTTGAACGCCGGGGTATCCGTATCCTTCGCCTGGAGGACGGCTATCAGATGGTGTCCTCCGGAGAAATGGCGGATTTCGTAACCAAGACCCTGGAGACCAGAAAGCCGCCCAAGCTCTCCGGTTCTCAGCTGGAGACGCTTACCATTGTTGCTTATTATCAGCCGGCTACCAAGGCCATGGTGGAGCAGATCCGTGGTGTGGACAGCACTTATTCCATTTCTGCCCTGCTGAATAAAAAACTCATTGAGGAAGCCGGCAGATTGAATGTGCCGGGCAGACCCAATCTGTACCGCACCACACCGGATTTCCTGCGTACCTTCGGCATTTCCTCTCTGGAGGAGCTGCCGCCCATTGAGAAGATTTCCTTTGGTGAGCCCATCGAGGAGGTTCCGGAGGAGGCTTCCCCCGAGATGGAGGAAGGCTGATGGGTTGGCTGATTACCTTAGCAGTTCTGATCCTTCTGGGTTGTATTCCTCTGGGAGTCGGGATCTGCTATGATGAGGATGGGGTAAAAGCATCGGTGATTGCAAGTTTCCTGCATATCACGGTGTTCCCCCGAAAAAAGAAGAAACCAAAAGAAGAAAAGAAAAAGGAACCGAAAAAGGCGAAGAAGGCAAAAAAACCTGCTCCCGATAAGCAGGAAAAACCCAAGGAGAAAAAGGGCGGCAGCATTACAAAGTTTCTGCCCTTTGTGAAGGAGGCCTTCCATTTCCTGGGGGACTTCCGCAGAAAACTCCGGGTGAATAAGCTGGATCTTGCCGTGACCCTGGCAGGGGGAGACCCCGCAGATCTGGCGGTGAATTACAGCCGTGCCTGGGCGGCACTGGGAAACCTGCAGCCGCAGCTGAACCGGTTCTTCGTGATCAAAAAGCAGAACTTCCAGGTGAACTGTGATTTCTGCCAGGAGAAGACGCTGATTCTGCTGGATATGGAAATCACCATCACCCTTGGCAGGCTCCTGGGCCTTGCTGCGAAATACGGCTGGCGCATGGGCAGACTGTTCCTGGCAATGAAAAAGAATGAAAAAAAGCTACGAAATGAAAAAGGTGGTAAATAATATGAGTCAGAAATTACCTGAAATGCTGAAAGAAAGCATTGCAAAGATCCGTGAAATGGTGGACGTCAATTCCGTGGTGGGCGATCCCATTACCACTCCCGACGGTGTGACCATTATCCCGATTTCCAAGATCAGCGTGGGTATCGGCGGCGGCGGATCCGATTTTTCCGCAAAGTCCAGCCAGCCGGATAATCCCTTTGGCGGCGGCGTTGGTGCTGGTGTCAAGGTGACTCCCGTAGCATTTCTCATTGTGAAGGATGGCTCCGTGCGGATGCTGCCTGTGGCAGAGCCTGCCAATACCACTGCCGACCGGGTGGTGGAGATGGTGCCCGACGTGCTGGATAAGATCACCGGTTTTATTGATTCTCATACCAAAACCGAGAACTGATCCTGCATAATTTCTTCCCCCGGGGGAACACTTTCCTGAGGTGAAGAAAAAGTGAAAGCGAAGTTTTTGCAGACGGTAGCCGCTTTTCTGGCTGCCGTTCTGTTTTTACCGATGCCGGTTTACGGGATTTCCGCCAGAAGCGGGATTGCCATGGATGCAGCCACCGGTCGGGTATTCTATGAGAAGGATGCCGACCGCAGAAGTCTCATTGCCAGCACCACCAAGATCATGACGGCCCTGGTGGTCTGCGAGCAATGCAACGTGCTGGACCGCATGAAGATCCCCAAGGAAGCCGTGGGCACCGAGGGCTCCTCCATGTACCTGAAAGAAGGGGAAGTGCTGACCTTGCAGGAGCTTCTCTATGGTATGATGCTCTCCAGCGGCAACGATGCCGCGGTGGCCCTGGCTATTTATTGCGGCGGTACCGTGGAAGGCTTTGCGGAGCTCATGAACGATAAGGCTCGGGCACTGGGAATGACAGGATCCCATTTTGTCAATCCCAACGGCCTGGATGCCCCGGAGCATTATTCCACAGCCAGAGATCTGGCCATTCTGGCGGCAGCGGCTATGGAAAATCCCATTTTTGCATCCACGGTTTCTGCCAAGACCATCACCGCCGGAAACCGCTGCCTGCGGAATCACAATAAGCTCCTGTGGATGGTAGACGGAGCTGACGGGGTGAAAACCGGCTTTACCAAGGCGGCAGGACGGATCCTGGTGTCCAGCGCCACCCGGCAGGGACGACGGCTCATTGCCGTGACCATCGATGACGGAAATGACTGGCAGGATCATGCTGAACTTTTGGAAAAAGGCTTTTCCGAATATCAGCAGAAGAATGTGGTGTCCTGCGGGGATGTTCTCGGCACTGCGGAGGTGCTGGAAGGCACGAAAAAGCAGGTGCAGCTGCTGGCAGGGGAGGACTTTTCCTATGCCCTGACCCCGGAGGAAATGCCGCGGGTGCTGCTGTCCGGTCCGGGATTTGCCTATGCCCCTGTGGTGCAGGGCAAGCAGGCCGGGATGGCATACCTGTTTCTGGGAGACAAGCAGATCGGAAAGATCCCGGTTTTATACGGGCAGACCGTAGAGAGAAAGCCTGAGGAGAAAAAGGACCTCTGGCAGCGATTCAAGGAAGGAATCAGATGAAGGAACGATTGCAGAAAATTCTTGCGGCAAGGGGCATAGCCTCTCGCCGCAAGGTGGAGGAAATGATCACTGCCGGCCGGGTGACCTGCAACGGGGAAGTGGCTGTGTTGGGTGATCAGGCAGACCCCGATACCGATGAGATCCTGCTGGACGGCAAGCCGATTCCAAAGCAGGGAGACTGTGTGTACATCATGCTTCATAAACCCAGAGGCTATGTGACGACCCTTTCCGATGAGAAGGGCAGACCCAACGCTGCCCAACTGGTGGCGGATTGCGGTGTGCGGGTATATCCTGTGGGAAGACTGGATATGGATTCCGAGGGCCTGCTGCTGTTTACCAATGACGGCGAGCTGACCAATTTTCTTACCCATCCCAGCCATGAGCAGGAGAAGATCTATGAGGTCCTGGTCAAAGGTTATACCCCGGAACGGGAGGAACTGCTGCGCAGACCCATCGTTCTGGACGGCTACCGGATTCATCCGCCTAAGGTG
>JAZQQD010000009.1:0-25162 GCA_045628895.1 Faecousia sp. | reverse complement strand
GTGGTAGTAAAGTCGAAGCAGTTGTAATGGGTGATGAAAGTGGCTCAAACAATACTTTATATGGCTTGCATTCTGATAAAGAACTTTCTATTTCGGGTGATGATTCTGAAATCAAAGTTTCAGCGATTGGTGATGAAGGATACGGAATTTCTGCCGGCGAAGAAAGCGGATATATTTTAATAAACGGCGGCAAGATGTTCACCCCCTGCCGTCGTTTCCAATTTACCAGATTTCGTTTTCGTTATAGCCAGTCTCTTTGTTTACCGTGTTCTCAATGCGTTTGTACTTCATTTTGCTTTCCAAAACGCTTAGAACAAGAATTGCGGCAGCGCTGAAAAACTGGATTACCATCCATCTGATGTCATTACCGACAGGTGTTGCCTGCTTTATGATATAAAAGGCCAGCCCTGTCAGAAAATACAATATGGAGAAAGCCGCCGCTGGTATTGCAAACTGTCCAACTCGCTTAGCGGAAATATTGTACTGCCCCAATCGCATATACATGGGGAAACATAGGTAATTCACCATTGGAATCAACATCATCAGCAGCATTAACGCCTGAAACACGCCAAACACGGCAACCCAACCGGGTCTGTTCGCTTGAGCTCGGGTAAACAGCGCCAATACGGAGAGTGCAGCCGAAATAAAATATAAAGCTGCATAAAGGATTTTATAGCGAATCCAGCTGTGCTTATCCTCTGTAAATGCTAGATAATGAGCAGTATACTCTCTCTGAATTCGGTATCCATTACCTCCAGGATTGAGGACCTTTCTCTCAGAATATCCTTGGAAATAGTTGTGGTAGGATAGACTATGTGAAAAATGGGTTTTTTCTTCTTCATCCTCCACATAGCGCTTATGCCACTTTTTCATCAAATCTGAGAAGCTCATCGGCGACCTCCGTCTTAGACAGTTCTTAGTTGATTTCGTTCACTCTGCAGCAGGCGATAAAATGATTCGATTCAACTTCCTGCAGTTTCTGAGGCTGCTCACATGCCTCTGTTGCGTAGGGACAACGGCGTGCAAAACGACATCCCGGCCTTGGATTAATAGGAGAGGTAATTTCACCCTTCAGCAGGATCCGCTTCATAGGATGGTCAATATCCGTTGAAGGAATTGCGGATAACAATGCCTTGGTATAAGGGTGAAGAGGGTTCTCAAACAATCTCTTGGCAGGGCTGGTCTCTACAAGCTGACCTAAGTACATAACACTGATATCATCAGAAATGTGACGAACAACACTCAAGTCATGGGTAACAAACATATAGGTCAGCTTAAACTCATCCTGAAGTTTCATCAGCAGATTCAGAACCTGTGCCTGAATTGATACATCCAACGCTGACACCGGCTCATCACACATAATGAACTCCGGATTCAAAGCTATGGCACGAGCAATGCCGACACGCTGTCTTCTTCCACCATCAAGCTCGTGGGGATAAGCAAGTCGAAGTCTCTCTTCAATACCCACAAGGTCCATGAGCTCTTCAGTTTTATCCTTCAATTCTCCACGAGAGAACCGGTGAGATTCCTTCAATGGTTCACGCACGATTTCCTCAATAGACATACGTGGATTCAGAGAAGAATAAGGATCCTGAAAGATGATCTGCATTTTTTCGTGAACCTTTTTCAGTTCCCTGCCGCTGACATTTGTAATATCCTGACCGTTCAGCAGAATTTTACCTGCAGTTGGATCCTGTAAACGAATAACCGTTCTTCCCAGAGTGGACTTGCCGCAGCCAGACTCGCCAACAACACCCATCGTGCGTCCCTTTTCGATTTTCATGGTAATATCATCGACAGCATGATTGGTTCCGGCAGGTACCTGGAAATATTTCTTCAAATTTTGAATTTCAAGCAATGTGGCCATAATTATGCCTCCTTCTTCGCCCGCACACAGCTGACAAAATGATTCGGTGTTACCTCAACCGTGGGGGGAACACACTTACTGCATTCCTCTGTAGCATGAGGACAGCGGGGAGCAAACACGCAGCCCTTCGGCAGGTTGGTGGGATCGGGGGGCATGCCCTCAATAGGCTTGAGCCAGCGGGTTTCATCATCCATCTTAGGAATAGAATCAAATAAGCCCTGCGTATAAGGGTGGCAGGTATTCTTAAAGATATCCCGCTTGGAGCCGGACTCTACAATGTGACCGGCATAGACTACACAGACATTATCACAGGTTTCCGCAACAACACCAAGGTCATGGGTAACCAAGATCATAGCTGTATTGAACTTTTTCTGCAGATCACGGATCATGTCCAAGACCTGTGCCTGAATTGTAACATCCAATGCAGTAGTCGGCTCATCCGCCAACAAAAGCTCGGGGTCACAGGCCAGAGCCATTGCAATGACCACACGCTGCTTCATACCGCCGGAGAACTGGTGGGGATACTCTCCGTAACGCTCAGCCGGAATGCCGACCATTTGCAGCATTTCAATCGTTCTCTTCTCCGCTTCGATGCGGCTGCAATCATTGTGAAGCAGGATAGCCTCGGAGATCTGGGCACCCACAGTCTGAACAGGATTCAGCGCTGTCATAGGATCCTGGAAAATCATGGAAATCTTATTGCCTCGAATTTTCAGCATATCCTTTTCAGGAGCCTTCAGCAGATCAGTTCCTTCCAGTTCCACTACACCGTTCATAATCTTAGCGGGGGGATCCGGCAGAATGCCCAGGATAGCCTTGCAGATGGTAGTCTTACCGGCGCCGGTTTCACCCACAAGGCCAAGGGTCTGCCCCTTGCCCAGCTTAAAGGAGACACCGTTTACTGCCTGAATCACCTGTCCACCGGAGGTATACTGGATCACAAGGTCCTTTACTTCCAAAAATTTCTGATTGGAATTATTATCTTTCTTTTCGATTTCAGCCATATTATTTCCCTCTTACTTCTTCAGTCTGGGATCCATCGCATCTCTCAAGCCGTCACCAAAGAGATTGATAGCAAGCACAACGATAGCAATCATAACACCGGGGAAAATCATCATATAAGGAGCCTGAGTAACATACTGCCGTGCATTGGAGAGCATTGCGCCCCACTCAGGAGTAGGAGGCTGGATGCCGAGACCAATAAAGGACAGACCCGCAGCACCCATAATGCTGTTGCCTACAGACATTGTTGTACCGACCAGCGCCGGTGCCATGACGTTGGGAAGCATGTGCTTAAACATGATTTTATATTTCGGCACATTGATGGACTGTGCTGCTTCCAGATATTCCATCTGGCGTTCACGCAGACACATAGCACGGGAATTTCGTGCGCTCATGGGAATGCCGCCGATGCTCATGGCAAAAATAGTCTGGAAAAAGCCGGCACCCAATGCAGAGGAGATAATAATAGCCAGCAGCTGGCCGGGAATTGCAGAAAGAATATCGCAGGTACGCATTGCGATCATATCCACTTTACCGCCAATATAACCGACAGCAATGCCGATGCCATTACCAACGATAGATGTAAACAAGGATGCAATCAAGCCGAGGGACAGAGAGTAGCGAGCGCCGTAAACACAACGGCTGAATATATCACGCCCCATGTAGTCCGTTCCGAACCAGTGCTGTGCATTGGGTCCCTTGGCAATATATCCATAGTCCTGTTCTGTAACTCCATAAGGTGCAATAAGCGGAGCAGCAATTGCGACAAGAATCAGAACTGCCATAACAATCAGGCCCACCACAGCCAGACGATTCGTGGCCAGACGCTTCATAATCTGGGTTAACTGACTCTCTTTTTTTCTTTTAGGGGTCTTTTTACTTACCTCAGATGCATTTGCAGTCAACATTATTCTACCTCCTTCTTGGATTTTTTAGAATAGCTGACGTACTGTGCCTTGATTCTCGGGTCAACCATGCCATATGCAAGGTCAACAAGCAGAACAACAAACGCAGAGAAAGCAGCCAGAATCAAAACGCAGCCGCGAATGACAGGATAATCACGAGCTTGCGTGCCAGTGAGCATATACATACCAACACCAGGGAAGGTAAAAACAGTTTCGATAATAACGGTACCGGAAATAACATGTCCAAATGCGCCGCCCAGCAGAGACAGAATCGGAATCAGGGCATTGGGCAGCATGTGCTTGTAGATAATGTTGTTCTCAGGAACGCCCTTTGCTCGTGCAGTAGTAATAAAGTCGGCACGGATGGTTTCCAGCACTGCACTTCGCGTCTGACGCACATTACCGGCAACACCAGAGATGGAGCCTGCGATAACAGGCATGACCCAATGCTTCCAGCTTCCGACACCCATAACAGGAAGAAAATGCAGCTTTGCACCAAAGAACTGCTGCATGAGCAAGGCCAGCCAGAAGCCCGGCATGCACATGCCCAGCATGGAAAGCACGGTCAGCAAATGGTCAAGGAAGGTATTCCGGTGCAAGGCGCAAGTGATACCAAGCGGGATTCCAAGTATAATATTAATGCTAAGGCACAGCAAGCCGAGGCCAAGGGTACGGGGTAAGCGTGCACCGAACTCACGAACAACAGGGGTCTTGTTGGAATAGGATTTGCCAAGGTCAAAACGTAAGAAGGTATTATATAAGTACTTACCTAGCTGCTCAAGGTATGAGTCATTCAGTCCGTATTCATCACGCCATTCGTACCGTTCGTCCAATGTCGATTCTGCACCGAGTGCAATCTCAGCAGGATCGCCCGGAACAAAAAACAGGATGGTAAAGATCAGCACGGAAACACACAGGAGGATGACCACCAGCCAGAGCAACCTTTGTACGATGTATCTCCACATAAAAACAACTCCCTAGAATTATTGTAAAAAAGCGGCATATCCCGCGACGAGCACAGGATATGCCGCTTGCCACTGTCTATACTTTTATCGGGTAATGGGTTTTACACTTATCCCTCGGTGTAGTAGGCGGCACCGGGCATAAAGTTGTTTTTGTCGTTGAGCCACACATTGGAAATTGTCTTAGGCAGGATCATGGAGTTCACAGCACGAACCAGAGGATAGAGGTAGCCATTCTCCACAGAATACTGCCAGAAAGCATCCAGATCCTCAGCGGTAGAATTCACATTCAAAGCATTGCTCAGCAGTTCATTGAAGCGCTCATCAACAATAAAGTTCTCGGTATGACCACCGAAAGCAGCAGGATCCATAGCATGGGACCACAGGCTGGTCATGTAGTCGGAGGAGTTAGTCATATTATAGTACAGGTCCCAAGCAGTAGAGTCGCCCAGGTAGGAGGTAACGGTGTTGCGGTCATAGCTCTTCAGCTCGACATTAAAGCCGGCATTGATGAGCATATTCTGCAGGTTCTCAACAATACCGCTGGTATCATTTGCATTCAGGAAGTAGAGGGTTTCACCATTATAACCAGCCTTAGCAGCATATTCCTTGGACTTTTCAAGATTATACTCGGTAACGTAGTTCACTTCGGTATCCCACTTCTCCTGATAATCAGAGAACAGGTTATGGCCAAAAGCGGTCAGAGGATAGTAAGCGGTAACACCCACCGCATTCAGGATGTTTGCCAGATTCTCGTTGGAGATAGCATAGTAGATAGCCATACGCATATCAGGATTGGACATAATGCTATCGGGGCTGCAGTTCAAATCCAAGTAGTGAATGCCGTTAGCAGCAAAGCTATGAACATTGAACTGGTCGTTGTTGAGGAAGGGGCCGACAGCGGTGGTGACCAGATTGGAAATCATGTCGATGTCACCGGACTGGGCGGCAGTAACCTTGGTGTTGTTATCCGTAATGCAGACAGCAACAAACTTCTGAACATTTGCCTCGGCGCTGCGGGGACGAAGGTCAGCATTGGTCTGCCAATAACCTTCACGGGTTTCGCAAGTAACGGAAGCATCCTGAACAAAATCAGTGATGATATAGGGACCGGTGCCGCAGCCATCCGTAGTAAAGCCGGAGGGAGAATCATTGAATGCCTTCTCGCTGAAGATGTAGCAGCGGAGCAGGATATTCTCAATTTCACCCTTCTTGGTCAGCTCGCGGGTGGTGGTCATCTTAACAGTAGTGTCGTCAACAGCTTCCCACTTCTCAATGTCACCCCAGCCGGTAACCTGCTTGTAGTCACGGGTCTGCTCAAAGCTGAACACGACGTCGGAAGCAGTGATCTTGTTTCCGGCTGCGTCAGTAATGTAATCATAGATATAGAAGGTGTACTCGGTGGTACCAGCCTCATGATCCATGCCCTTCAGGCCCATGCTGTTGTTGCCGCCACGGTTTGCATCAGCCAACACAGGAGTCATAGGAGTGCCGATACCGTTTTCGGTTGCATACAGCATCTCATAGACAGCGTAGGTCACCTGACCTGCGCCACGCATGGCAAGGGGGTTGATATTGAACTGTCCCAGATCAAAAGTCAGTTCAGGCAGGATATAGTTGGTATTCTCAGCATCAGCACTTACAACTGCATCATTGTTTCCCTCAGGGAGGGTCACTTCATTGGGTGCAGCTGCAGTGGGTGCTGCAGTTGCTGCGGGGGTAGTCTGCGCAGCACCATTATTGCTGCCACAGGCTGCCAGCATTGTGGCAAGCATTGCGATCACTAAGACAAGGGATAATGCTTTCTTTTTCATGCGATTCTCTCCTTCACTATTTTTATTTTTCAGCAATTCACCCGAAAAATAAAATATGTAATATTCAAACTAGACTGTAATCTAATTTGTAGTTATATGTTATCCTATTATTTTCCGTTTGTCAAGAACATCTACGCAGTAACAACGCCAAAAAATTACACTGAGGATTTGTAGAAATTACACAAACCCTCAGTGTCAGGCACCATATATACCCTTCTTATTGCCGAAGCTCCGGAATCACCGTGAACATGCTGTCAAAATTGTCATCATCCGTAAACATGAAATAGTTTCTGTGCGATAAAGTATAATAATTTTCACTCCGGAATCCGGCCATAACCTGATGAAGAACATGTTCCATGCCAATACACAGTCTGCCGCGATGGCTCTTGACATTCATATCACCAAACCAGCACATAACCACTCCTCTGTAAACCACAGATACATCATCAGACAGATTGGGCAGGCGCTCCGGGTGGTCTTTCATATTAACATAACCGTTTTCAAAACTACGCTGGATCACATCTATGACACAGCTGTCAAAATAGTCGTCAAAGAAAAGATCATCCTGACAATTCTGGTAGATATAGCGAACGATATCCTTACCCATCATCTCGCAGAATTTGGCATACACGAGGAAGTTCCAGATCACGACCCGGATAAAATCATTCTGATCCACATCCTCCGGCAGAGGGTTTGCCTCCTTCATTTTGGTGAACAGGCTGCGGCAGTATTCGTAGATCACATTCTCTTTACTTCCAAAATGGTGATAAAACGAGCCATAGGCAACACCGGCTTCTTCACACACATTTTTCACCGTAAGATAGCGGAAATCATATTTTTCAATCAATCGTCCGGCAGCATCAATAATATTCTTCTTGACTTCGAGAGTTTTCTTCTCTCTTGGCAGCATCATTTCCATACACATTTCTCCAACGAGTCAAATTTCCAACTATGTATTATAATACCACACCATCAAGTTTGTCAAGCGATACGATCATCATGCCGTCAGAAGCTCGATCACCATGCCGTCAGAAGCTCCGTAATTGCAGAACGAATTCCATCATCCATATAGGTGGAATGGATCGTGGAAAGCTTTTCATTCATTCCGCCCTTTGATTTCAGCAGCCGGAAAAGGCTCTCCTTCGTCAGAAATGCGACTTCAGAACGGTTGAGCAGCTCATAAGCATTATCAAGAATGTTATTCTCCACGAGCTCAGCTTCACTTCTGAGCATCAATTCCACCTGTTCCATCGGCTTAACGGATCTGAAAGAAACCGTCAGGATGTTCCGCTTGCCATCAAAATTTACCTCATAGGGTACACTTTCCCCATTGATGCACACGTCCTTCACTCCATCAGAAGGAATGCCATACAGCTTTACCGTATACTTTCGCTCTGCAGGGATCAGACTCAGATCACCCTCCACCGGATGGATCACAAAGCGCTTTTGATCACCCCAATGAAGTGAAAATTCAGTAGTGACACTGTGACCCTCTTCAAAAGCCATAGAAACACCGTCGTCCTCATACATCGCAAATGCACCCGCTGCACCGCAAAATACAAGCAGATCAAGCTTTTCGGGGTTATCCGTACGGGAAGACACTTCAGCTTCAGACTGCAGCGGAACAATTCCTCCGGCTTTTGCCAAAACAGGAATGGTATCGATTGCACGGTACATGTTCATCGTTCTGTTTCCGCGGTATCTCAAGCCAGTGAACATATCGTACCAGATTCCTTCCGGCAGCAGCGTCTTGACCTTGCCCAGCTTGGTATGCTTGTCGTTTTCACTGGTAATGGGGTTCACGATCATTTCTGAACCAAAGTAATACTGGTTGCGAAGTCGGTAAGCCTCCTCATTATGAGGCTGATGATAGTACATAGGCTGAATCAGAGGTTTATTCTCATGATAGAAACGATAGTTCATCGTATACAGGTAGGGCACCAACTGGTGACGCAGAGATAGGAAGCGACGCATTGTGCGTTCCGCCTCGGGGCCAAACTTCCAGGGTTCCTTACCCGTAAATACCTCATTAGAAGAATGCAGACGCATGATGGGAGAGAAAACGCCGAACTGGACCCAACGGGTTGTCAGCTCGTCACAGCGGTATCCATTGCGGTGCCCACCGATGTCATGGCTCCACCAGCCATAGCCCACATTGGATGCATTGGCGGTAAAGTAGGGCTGAAAATCCAGAGATTCCCATGTGATATACGAACTTCCGGAGAAGCCGATAGGATAGCGGTGGCTGCCGAGACCCGCAAAGCGCGAAAAATCAAGCGGCCGTTTACCGGTTCTTGCGTTGTCCAGATAGTGATAATGGTTGAGCATCCAAAGGGGATCAAAGCCCTCCGCAAGGGAATTTGAACCCTGCTGCCAGTCCATCCACCAGAAGTCTACGCCCATTTCCTCATTCGGGTGATGGAGATACTTAAAATAGGCATCCAGGAATTTCCGATCCGTAATATCAAACTGGATAGGAACCTCATGCTCGTAGTCAACCCCCAGTGCCTTTGCCATCTCCGTGTACATTTCCTCATGTGCACGTATGCCATCGGCAGGGTGAACATTCAGGGAGACATGCATTCCCCGGTCATGCAGCTCACGCATCATCCCCGCAGCATCCGGAAACAGTTCCTTATTCCATGTGTAGCCCGTCCAGCCACGACCATACTTGGGATCAATGTCAACCAGGTGCCAGCCCATATCCAACACACCAACAGAAATGGGAAGATGTTCATCACGGAACCGATCCTGCAGAGCCAGATATTCTTCTTGAGTATAGCTATAATATCGGCTCCACCAGTTACCCAGTGCAAATCGAGGCAGCATGGGCGTTTTTCCGGAGAGCTGATAAAAGAAATCCAGCGCCCCCAGATAATTCCGGCCAAATGCCATAAAGTAGATATCAATGTGCCCCTTCTCCGCAGGCTCCACCCAGCCATCATCTGTAAAAACCAGAGAAGCGGAATCGTCAATGACAGAAAAACCATTTTTGGAAAGCAGCCCGTAACAAAGCTCCACTGGCTTGTCCGGTTCGCCCCAGATCTTCGTCTCATCCTTGGAAGGTTTATAGTACCATTCGCCGCATTCACTATCCAGTGTTGTAGCAGTACCGAGGAGGTTTCCCTCCTGCAGCAGTTCCCAATCGCCATAGAACCATGTGCCGGTTTTCCGCATATAGTTATTGCCCATAACCTGCACCGTCAGGCCGGTTTTGGAAAACGGTTTCTTGTCGTATGTAACAACCAGGTATTTGGTGATAATCTCAAGCTTGTCTTCTCTTTCATTCACGTGAAACTCAGGTACCGGGAATTTCCGATTCAAAACAATCTGAGTCTGTGCATCCACAAAACGACCCGCAGGGCTATATTCCATCCGGATTACCATATCGGAAAGCACAGAAAAACGATAATGTTCACCCTGCACAACAGCCAGAGGATCCGCAGCAGATGCCGGATTCCTTCCGTAAAGGTTCGTCATAGATTACTCCTTTCTTACTCGCTGATTCGCGTGATGTCAAAGAGGATTTCTACATCCTCACACACCGCCTTGCGCTTATCCTCCGGTCGGCCAGAACCATGGGGGCCCATATCTTCCGGATGGGGGAACATACGGTCATAAATCTTTTCACCGTTCTCAGTAAACTGCGGCCCATGCATAGGGCCATGGGGTCCCCCAGGCTTGCCCGGACCTCCGGGGCCGCCGGGACCACCCACCACAGGTTCACCACCAGTTTCAATGCCAATTTGTGCAGCCCGCAGCATTTTATCGATGACCTCACCATCAACCGTAAAGGCACCGCCATACATAATATCGAACTCACTTCTCACCGCATACAGCCGCTCCAATGCATGATACCAGCTGGTAAGCCCTCCGTTCAAGTTCTTGCGCTTACCCATAAACTCATCACCGGAGAAAAGAATGCGTCCCTTTCGATCCAGAAAAGCCATAGATCCGACAGCATGGTCAGGGATCAGGAAGGCCTGAATCTCTCGCCCCTTCAGAGGAATCACATCACCATTTTTCAGAATTGTAATCGGATAATCCCGTGGGAAATCAATGCCGGCAAAACTGGGGAACGGCTTTGTCGCCAAAGGAGCAGTAGCTTCTGACATATAGGCCATCTCA
Source organism: Faecousia sp. (assembly GCA_045628895.1). Classification (GTDB taxonomy): domain Bacteria; phylum Bacillota; class Clostridia; order Oscillospirales; family Oscillospiraceae; genus Faecousia. The sequence continues at coordinate 14,484 of JAZQQD010000009.1, read as the reverse complement.
AAATAACTGTTGTTTGCGGTATGATCGAAATGATCGTGTGTATTGGCAATCCAACGAACGGGCTTATCTGTCAGTGTCTGCATATACTCCCGAATATTGCCTGCACCATAGCCGGAATCGATGGCCAGAGCCTCTTCCTCTCCCTCAACAAGATAGGAATAGTCACCGCTGGATAAAATGCGCCATACACCATCTGCCAGTTTCCACGACTTGAAATACGGTTCATCCATGCGGCTCATGGAGCCATCATCATTTTTTATCCAGATGTTGTGCTTAGAAGAGAAATCAATCATACTTATTTCCCCTTTCTTGTTTTTTTAGAATATCAATAAACCGGACTGCTGCCGTTTTTTGATGAAAGCATTAAAAAAGTAAATGTGCTGTCTGCAATTCTTAATAGTGGGTATCCGGAAGTCCGCAAAAGGCGTCCACAGGAGAAACTCCGGTGAAAGGGCTTCGTCCCATCATCTTATCTATAACCAGTTCCACCGTTGCAGGACTGAACGTATAGCAGTTAATATAGGTTTTCATGCGCGGAACATCCTGCAAATGGAAGGGATAGCCAAAGGAAACAAATACCTCTGTCTGTTCGTTAACAAAGCGAGGTGCATCCTGAGCGTGAGGATTCATCCAAAAGATTCTGTTGGCTGTATTGTTGCTGTCTGCGCCGTATCTTGCAATGTGGAGGAACAGTTTCTTCTTTTCCAGACCCTCTGTTTTGGATGGCGCAGTAATATTTTTTTCGAAGCGCAGCACTCGGAACCCCTCGGCTACCAGCTTCGCTTCCACCATATCTGTCAGACCGGTTTCATCACCAAAGCCCTTATCCTTACCGTGGGGAATCAGCGTAATCTCGGGATATTTCTCCGGAGTCAATGGAAACACCTTTTCCAAACTCTTTACTAATGTAATGCCCTGATTGATGCAGGCACGGCTCTTCTCCTCATTTCTTGGATCACGAATCGTCAATTCTTTTTTTCGCTGGGTCACAGCCTTCAGAGCAAGAATACGGGTAACCGCCTCATCAAGGCGCTCCCGACTCAGCAGTCCATTTTTGAGACCTTCGCACATATAGCGGAAATCCTCAAAGAAATTCACATTGAACACCAGCATATCACAGCCGGCTGCAATGGCAGATGGGATTGCCTTTTCCCGCTCCATAACTTGATTAAAGCCACGCATAATTGTTGCATCGGAACTTATCACACCATTGAATCCCAATTCTCCACGCAGCACATCCTGCAGCAGTTCCTTGCTCAAAGAAGCAGGGAGACAATCCTTTAATTCCAGCGCTGGATTCACCTGCATCTGTTTTGCAGGCTGTGTGATATGTCCAACCATAAAGCTCATCAATCCTGCATCAATCAGCGTTTTATAGTTTTGACCAAAGCTGGCATCCCACGCCTCTGCACTCAGGCTATTGCATGTCGGATGCAGGTGTTGGTCGCGGAAGTCAACACCATCTCCAGGAAAGTGCTTTGCACATGCAGCAATTCCGCCTTCCTGCAATGCTTTGACATATTCCAGACTATAATCCCGAACTGTATCCGGATCGCTGCCAAAGGATCGGATATGCGTAATAGGATTCTGAAAATTATAGTTAATATCGGTCACAGGAGAAAAACTCCAGTTAATCCCCACACTGCCGCCCTCATTGGCACAAACCTCTGCCAGTTCCCGTGCATACTTTACATCATTGGCTGCAGCCGTCATTAAAGGCTGCGCATAAAGCGTACCATCCGATATAGCACCGCATCCGCCTTCTTCCAGATTTGCTGCCTTCAAAAGCGGGAATTTTGTCAGCGCATCCAGTCTCCGGTAGTTTTCCATGAGTTTTTTGGCAGGCAGCGGGCGAAACAGAACTGCTCCGATATGATACTCGGTTACCAAACGGTCAAGCTCCTCTTCCGAAAAGCTATTTCCCATCACACAGAAAAGCTGTCCAACTTTCTCGCTTTCATCCATCCCTCGGAGCGTTTCTTCAACCCAACTTTCTTCTTTTTCAGTGAGAAAAAAGGGATTTGCACGCAGATTCATGATATTGACCTCCTCCTATGCATTTGTAGTATAACGATCGCTTTCGTTGCGGAATGTCGCAAACAGCACGCAGGCTGACATGCCGCCAACTTGTTCGTTTTCTAGATTGTAATTTAGATTATACTTGTTATTATTTATCTTTGCAAGTCCTTTTTCTTTTTTTACCAATTTTCTTGTTGTTTTCTTCTCTTAAGCAGCACCATGGCACAAACAACACCTGCGTTGACTATATATACGAATTTACAGAAGCCCAAAAGTACAAGCCCCTCCTTTTTGAATCGGAGGGGCTTGTACTTTATCAAAAAATTCCCATGCGTCACAGGCGAACCACGATAAACGAAAGACTTGGTGCATGGGAATTGGTACATTCGTATTGTTTACTGTGAATACTTTCACAGTAAACTATATTTTCATCGTGTTCTAACACAGGCTGCGAATGGCACCTCTGCGGATGCAATCGGTGCACCGGGAATACCGGTCTCCGAGTCCAGCGGGAGTACGGTCACGGTGCCGTCGTCATTGTTTGCGCACAGCAGCTCTGTGCCGTCAGGACTCATATTAAGTCCTCTCGGTCCCTTTCCGCCGCAGGGAACAAAGGCAACACTGTCCAGCATCCCGCTGTCCATGATCCGCCACACTGCAATATTGCTTTGTCCTCGGTTGGAGGAATACACGAACCTGCCGTCTTTGCTGACCACGATATCCGCAGCCGCACCGGAAGCGGGCTGATCGGGATCTAGTGTGGAATAGGCCGCCAACTCCTGAAGTTTTTTATCCGGGGTAATCCGGTAGTCATAGATTCGGTTGCCATTCTCCGTCAGCAGATACAGGTATTTTCCATTGGGATGGAAGGCCATGTGCCGGGGTTCCTTTCCCCAGTCCACAGGCTGGGAGCAGACCAGCCGCAGGATTTCTCGGTCATAGTCCACTCGGAACAGTTCCAGTTCGTCTGCGCCCAAGTTTGCGGCACCCAGCAGGCTGCCATCCGGGGAGATCATGACGGAATGCACCTTAGCTTGGGCCTGACGGGGCGTAACGGAATGGCCGGTCAGTTGATATTCATCAGTAAGGGTCAGCGTAGCATCCGGATTCACCCGGATCATTTTTACAGTACCATCTCCCATGCTGGAAACGAATACATATTTTCCGTCGGGAGATGCCACGCAATAGCTCAGCTTCGCACTTGCAGACTCCAGCACATCCTTCAGCACCAGGGTGCCATTTTTACAGATCTGATAGCTGACCACCTTACCACCCCTGCCCAGCTCGCAGACAGCAATCAGCACATCTTTGACAATGGTGAGGATAGACTGGCCCAGCAATTCTTCGCCAAAAATACCGTTGTCAATCAATTCGTCATTTTCGGAATCCCAGCGAAATGTGCGCAGACCGTGGATCTCGCTCTTGAATCCCCAGCCTCCGGTATACAAGAATTGAAAACCCATTTCACTTATCCTCCGGGCGAATGATATCATGATGGAGCGGCAGCCATTTCTCAATGGCAGTGCGGACGGTATTGTCCCAGAAATCCCATGAGTGGCCTTCGTTCTCCACATAGTGGCGCTTAACACGCAGACCCATGGCATCCAGTCTGTCGATGATGGGGGTATAATAAGGGAAACCGCGATCGCCGCTGCCGGAAGCAAAAATCAGTTCCGGCATAGGAACATCCGATTGTAGAAGCCGTTCCGCAGTACCCCAGATGTCGAACCGCTGAGCTGCCTTCTCCACAGGGCCTCTGTGATCGGTACCTGCCGCACTCATGATGACAGCAGCGGCATACCGCTCCGGATGCTCCATTGCAGCCTTCATAGCTGCATCTCCGCCATGGGACAATCCACAGATGAAATTATCCTCCCGGCGGTCACTCAACGGAAAAATGCACCGAAGCACCTCAGGCAGCTCTTCTGTGATATACGCATAGTCCGTGTCATAGAACGACTTTCCGGCGGGCATGACCACAGCAAGCCGGTGTGCCTCAGCATAGCGGACAATATTGGAAAAATTAACGAAATCGGTATGATCACCGCCGCCGCCATGGAGCAGCCACAGTGTCTGGTATTTCATGCCCGGGGTTTCCATTCGCACACAGGCGCGCTTATCATCCATAGTTCCGGTGGGCAGAATCACATTCACCTCAGTCTGACAGCCTTTGCAGAAGGACAGGTGGTTCATTCGAATCAGTGCCATATATATTCTCCTTATTATTCTTTTTGTGGGGTTCGATATACATTCCGGGATGTATTTATTGTATCAACTACGTACTGTGGACGCAATTCCAATTGATATACCGTACTATTCCCGGATGGCATAATTATCCCATTCCGGAATAATACACATTCACCAAATGAATTGCGCTTTCCGCTCTGCCGAGCTATACTGTATTTATAAATCTTTGCAAAAACACAGGAGGTTTATTATGGATATCACAGCAAAAACCACGGCAGAACTATATGTGGATATTATGAAGGAGTGCATGAAATGGCCCCTTCGCAAGCAGTTCTGGATGCGCCTTGCCAAGCCGGATACCTGGATTCTCATCCCCTATAATCCCAGTGGTATTGAGTCACCTAAGCCTCACTTGATTATAGGTGAGAAGTATGCTCTGCTGATCGATCCCACAGATACCCCCTTTGATCTGCGGGCTTACATCCGGGAGTGCATCACCGAAAAGCCTATCCTGGTGGCCAACACGCATTCCCACAACGATCATACCTACGCCAACTATCTTTTTGATGACTGCACCATCTATATGTCCGAAATCTGTCAACAGGAGCTTATGGAAAAGCGGAAGAATCCACCCCTGTTCAAGGATTCCGACATTGCTCTGGGAAAGGCCCATATTTCTCAGAACGAAGGCACTGTCGTTCGACCCGGCGATACCATTGATCTGGGTGGCCGCGTGATCGAGATCGTAGGCGATTTTACCCCTTGCCACGCACCATCCAGCATTATGTATTTGGACAGAACTGCAGGCATTCTCTTCACCGGTGATGAGATTGACCCCGGTCAGATCAACATGTGGAATCAGCCGGTTGAGACCTTCCGCCGGAACATTACCAATCTGATTGCACTGCGGGATGCTGGCGCATTTGATATGATCTGTGCCCCCCACAACGGCACCCCCATGCACGCCAAGATCCTGGATTATTTTGTAGAAAACTGTGACCGTATCATGAGCGGTATCGAGGGCGACTTGGATGTAGGTTCCATGACCTACCTGCTCAATCCATTTGAAAACCGGAGTCCGGAATCCATCGAGTACCGCCGCAGGGATCCCATCACCCGCCGCAGTGAATGGATGGGCACCGCCATCAATTACAATGTAGACCTACTCTTCGATCGGCAGCTAAACGAGCCTCATCGCATTGCCTCCCCTCACCCACCGAAGAAAAACTGATTATAAGAATTTAGCCGAGAGAAACCGCTTTTTAGCGGAGTCTCCCGGCCTTTCTTAACTTTCAACAGTGGCTATTCCTCAGAATAATGCATTTCATTTTGAGACAGCCCCTTTTCTGAATCAGCATTCACCCATCGCCCAGCGGAACAGCTCTACACTGCCCTGAATCAGCGGTTCGTCAGCAGCGCCGGGCTTCACATTGCCGAAGCCCTGAAAAGTCTTGTGATCGACAGAGGATTTATCTTGGGTGTATCCTCCCTGACCGGGAATATGTGTGATGACAAAGGCATGCTCCGCAGGTACTGCATCGATCATATCCCGTCCAATCTCTGCGTATGCTTCGCTGCTGGTCAGCAGCACAGCCACATCGCCCAACATCAGAAGGTTAAGCGTAAAATCAATGGTATGATCCGGATCAATCATCATAGTGGGCAATTCCGGGTACTTGGGCGGATCCCAGTTTGTGCGGGGGCCAACGCCACCCATGCGCAAACCAAATGGTGGCATGACAAAATTGGGGTCCCGCATCTGCCGCGGCACAGAAACCGTGGATTTCAGATAAGTCATGGGCATTTCGGTCTTATCCGCTGTAATGCTCTCCAGACAGGTTACCGCATCTGCGCCTTGCTTGGCCCCCAGGATATCCATATGGACGTAGCCGCAGCCGTCAGGCAGACTGATTTTGGTCACATAGCCATCGGGGTAATCCAGCCACTGATAATCAAAGAGGATCGGATCCTGATTGCCCGCAGCACCGGATGTCCATGCCGCAACACAGTCATCTCCAAAATATTGCTCCACAAAGCGGCAGCAGATTCCCGGAAAATTGCTGGAGCTCTTCACCTTTCCGTCGGTATCCTTCTGCACAAAGGCGCATACCGCATGGCAGCCGTAGTTCAGCAGTGCAGCAATGGGCTTGCCGGCGATATCCGTAAACTTCACACATGCCAGAGTATGATTGCTATACCCTTCATAATTGGGGCCCTCAACCCAAAAACCGAAGCGGGTCTTTAGGTCACGGTTGACATTGATGTAGCTTTCAATTTCACCGTAGCCCCATTTAGCAGGCCGCAGGGAGGCAACCGCCTTTTCCACAGCCTCCATGCCTGCTGCCACTTCGATCTTTTTGAAAAGTTCGAATTTGGCAGGATCGCATGGGAATTTGCTGCGGTCATTGGGGGACGTATGGTTATGGGTGATGGTGAGGATCACATTCTCTGCGGAAATACCCCATACGGCACCCAGCTTCTCTTCCAGATTCGGGATACCGGGGAGGTCGCTAAGTTCATAAACCACAAACAGGATCTTTTTCTCGCCGTTATCAATGGCAATTACCCGCACATGACAGGGATCCCGGGACTCATCACACATGCCAAAATTGGAAGGAAAGGGATATTCCTCCCGGGGCGGATCGATACAGACTCTGGCTGCACCGACTTTCAGTTCTAACATTTGTATTACCTCCGTTCTCTATAAAGACCAGGCTTCCCTTAGAAAGAGAAAGCCGCCGGTCAATTAGTCCTTCTTTTCCTCGTAGATACTGTCGGGGTTGATATTCAGGAAGTTACGGCCACGGCGCAGCAAAACACGCTTACGGCGGACACCGCCGGTACCGGTTGCCTTCGGGGCATTCGCCATGGGGTCCTCCCCCACCGAGGTCAGGGGAATGGACTGTCCCCAGAAGCTAGGCGCTTCGCAGGGGACGATATGGCCGTTTAGTGCATCCTCCATCATAGCAAGGACATTGGGCAGGCAGTCATCATCCAGAGGAGCACCCAAAGCACGGAAGTCATGGTGGCCGTTGTAGATACCATCGTATTTATCACCCATGTCCGCAATGCGTTTCAGCGCTTTATAGGTAGTTTCCAGCGGCACAGCACCGATGCCCAGATTGAAATTCAGTGCATCACCGGCGAAGAGGGTGCGTGTCTTTTCATCCAAGAATACCATCTCACCGGCAGAGTGGCCGGGAACATGGTAAGCAGTGATGATTCTCCCGCCGCCCAAGTCGAATTGCATGCCGTCCTCCAGATCGTGGATAACGGGCATCTTCTCATCGGGGTCGGGATCGCGAAGGTCCACATTGATATCATAAGGATACAGGTTGAACATGGTGTAGGGGGCACCGATGCAGCCCTTCTGGCGGGCAGCAATACGCTCCGTATCAAATCTCCGTCGTGCCAACTCCTGCGGAATGGGAGCCGCCTGATCGGCAGGGTGGATCCACAGCTCGTCAAACTGTCGTCCGTTGGCGGTATGATCTACATGACCGTGTGAGATAACGCAAACCAAAGGCTTGTCGGTAATCATCTCAATGGCACCACGCAGGTCACCAATGCCCATGCCGCAATCAATAACCATCGCCTTCTCGGTTCCGATTAGAAGAAAGATGCTCGCAGCATCAAATTCATCAATTTCCCAGGTATCCTTTTTGAACTGAACCATGGGATAGAGTTTTGTGAGTTCTTTTTTCATAATAAGTCCTTCTTTCTATGGATATTGATTCACGGCCATCTTTCGCCGTATGAATTTGTTCCATATTAGTTCTATCAACAGTTACATTATAGCCAATTTGTTCCAAAAAAGTAAATTAGAAATACAGAACAAAATTTCTAAGTTCTTTTTATAGTTAATACACAAATTTCAGAACATTATTTCAAGTTTAGAATAAATTATATGACAAAATTGAATAATTGAAATGCATCTTTTCTAATATCGCTTGACGAATGACAAAGCATATGGTAGATTTACAGGGAATATATTTTGCGCAAAAGGAACTAATTTCCCCTGCGCACATCTCCGGAGAATTCCATATGAACGATAAAGTGTTGAGCCACAAGTATCTCTCTATTTTTACTGCTATTCGAAATGATATTATCCTGAATGTGTACCCCCAGGATTCCCTGCTTCCCACCGAAGCCCAACTTATGATGCAGTACGGTGCCGGAAGGAATACAATCCGCAGTGCCATGAAGATGCTGCAGGAAGAGGGATACATCTCCACCCGACGGGGCAGTGGCAGTATCATCACCTTCCGGGGTGAAAACTCTTCCTCCCGTCCACCCAAGATCCATGACCGTTTTGGGCGAGTAAGCATTGAATACCATACACCGACGGAATTCGTCAATGCTTCCCATGCCGCCGTAGACATGGTCATTCCCCCCGCCGATATTGCACAGCAGTTTGGGATCCCGCCCACGACCAAAGTGTGCCGCCTGCAGCGCATCTGGAATCTGGATGGCAAAACTCCCTATACCTACATGGTGCAGTATTTCAATCCGACTCTTGTTCCCGGTTATGAAAATCTCGACCACACCAACGAGACACATTTTACTTATCCGATTCTGGAAGAAAAATGGGGTGTTCGTCTTGTCCACGGCGAGGAACACTATTCCTGCCGCAATGCCGGGTTCGCAGAAGCCAAGCTGCTGGATGTACAAATCGGCGATGCCCTGCTCTATACCACCCGTCTGGCGTATTGTGAGCAGGGACTCTTTGAATATGCTATCTTCTACGGCAATCCCAAATACATGGGCTACACCACCGAGTTACGACCGGAAAGCTGAGCCATTTTCTGCAAACATTCTCCCGGGCCGATTTTGGCCCGGGTTTTGTTATTCCAACCAGGCATAATTCGTCTGATGAAAAGGAATTGCAATTGAAACCGGAACTTTGCTATTATGAAAATAAAGTTGAGTAAAGGAAGTGATTTTTCCTGACCACTGCCACCGTAAGTGAAAAAGGTAAGGTTGGCCTTGACCTGACTCAGGGCAGCATTCTGAAGCAGCTGATCCGATTCGTCATTCCTCTGCTTCTTGCAAATTTCCTCCAACAGCTATACAACACTGTGGATATGGCAGTCATCGGTCACTATGTGGGTAGCACCGGTACGGTGGGCGTTTCCGCCGGGGGTGAAATTGCCACACTCGTGACCTTTATCGCCACAGCCTTCGGCTCCGCCAGTCAAATCTATGTGGCACAACTAGCCGGTGCCAAGGATTCCAAGTCCATCAGCGAAACCATCGGCACCACTCTGGTCTTTATGTCCATTATTTCCCTAGTATGTACCACGGTAAGTATCTTGTTCTGTACGGTATTTCTAAACTGGCTGAACACCCCCACTGAGGCCATGGGACAGGCAATCTCCTATATGGTCATCGTCAGTTTGGGACTTCCCTTTGTCTTTGGCTATAACGCTGTCTGCGGCATCCTACGTGGTATCGGCGAAGCAAAGCGCCCCCTGCTTTTCGTGGCAGTTGCCGCTGGTGCCAACATCTTCATGGATCTGCTCCTAGTCATGGTATTCCGAATGGAAGCAGCCGGTACCGCCATCGCCACTGTCATTGCTCAGATCGCCTCCTTTGCTGCTGCACTGATCTTCCTTTACAAAAAGAAAGATTATTTGGGGCTGGACTTCTCCATTAAGGGTCTGAAGATCCATGATAAACATCTGAAAGTGCTGCTGGAGCTGGGCATCCCCTTGACCGCCCAGTCTGCGCTGATCCACGGCACACAAATTATCTGTGCCAGCCATGTCAATGCCTTTGGTCTTGTCGCTTCCGCCACCAACTCCATCGGCAACAAGGTGCAAAAACTGATTAATGTCGTCACCATGAGTATCAACAGCAGTGCCGGGGCAATGGTCGGTCAAAACCTTGGTGCAAAAAAGATCGACCGTGTCAAAAAAATAGTCTTTACCACCATGGGACTCGTGGCAGTCTTTGCCTGCATTTCCACATTCATTGCCTTGGTCTTGCCCCGTCAGGCCTTCGGCATCTTTACCAGCGATGCAGATGTCATCGAGTTTGGTATCACCTACCTGCATATCAACATTATTGTTTTTGCCATTTCTCCCTTCCAGGGCAGCTTTGGCTCCATTGTAACCGGCAGCGGACATACCAAGCTGAATTTCATCAGTGGTCTGCTGGACGGCGTGATCCTCCGCCTGGGCATCAGCTTCTTCCTTGCCTACACTCTGAACATGGGCGTTGTCGGCTTCTTCTACGGCAATGCTCTGGCCCGCTTCGGCCCCACCATTGTCAGCAGCACCTATTTCTTCTCCGGCAGATGGAAGACCCGCAAGCTGCTCTCCGAGCGCAGAAAGTAAATTATTCCGAAAGGATGTGTTTTTTTGGCACCAACAAAACGTGTGGGCCGTGACCTCACCACAGGCCCCATTCTCCCGTTGCTGCTGGCCTTCGCCATCCCCATGGTGCTGACCAACCTGGTACAGCAGCTCTATTCCACCGTCGATCTGATGATCATCGGTAAATTCGTCGGCTCCACCGGCACCGTCGGTGTGGCTACCGGCGGCGAGCTGATCGATCTGATGACCCCCGTTTCCATGGCCTTCTCCACCGGCGGTCAGATTTACATCGCCCAGGTTGCCGGTGCAAAGGATCAGAAGCGTCTGAAAGAAGCCGTCGGCACCCTGCTGACACTGATGATGACCATTTCCATCGCTGTAACAGTGCTGGCACTCGTGGGCTATGGCCCCATCCTCCGGCTGATGAACTGCCCCGAGGAAGCATGGGATCAGGCAAGAAGCTACATGCTTATCACAGCATTGGGTGTACCCTTCGTCTTTGGCTACAACGCCATCTCCGGCGTTCTGCGGGGCATGGGCGAAAGCAAGCGCCCCCTTATCTTCGTATCCATCGCCGCCACCATCAATGTCTTCACGGACCTGCTCTTCGTGGTCGTTTTCCGCATGGAAGCAGCCGGCACTGCCATTGCCACCGTGCTGAGCCAGATCGGCTCCTGTGTCGCCGCCTTCTACTTTATGTATAAGCACCGGGAGTCCTTCGACTTTGAGATGAGCAGAAAGTTCTTCCGCATTCACTGGGAACCCCTGCGCAAGATCCTGAAGTTGGGTCTGCCCCAGCTGGTGCGTTCCTTCGCCGTGCAGGGCTCCATGCTCTGGGTCAAGTCCAACATCAACGTCTACGGTCTGGTGCCTTCCTCCACCTACAGCATCGGCAACAAGATCGAGAAGTTCATGAATGTGTTTGTCCAGGGTGTCGACGGTGCCTGCGGTGCCATGATCGGCCAGAACCTGGGTGCCCGGAAGCCCGAGCGCGTGGGCAAGACCCTGTGGTACACCCTGGCCTGCAATATGACAGTTGCCGCACTGGTCATCATTGCCTTCCTCACCATTCCCAAGCAGCTGTATTCCATGTTTACTTCCGATCCGGAGGTCATGGAGTTCGGCGTCACCTTCCTGCGCATCATGTCCGTTGGCATGATCATTGTGGCTTTTTCCGGGTGCTTCAAGTCTATCGCCACTGGCGTTGGCGATGCTTTCCTCTGCTTCATTCTGGGCATTCTGGATGGCGTATGTCGCATTCTGGTGTGCCTGCTGTTCTTCCATGTGTTCAAACAGGGCGTGCAGAGCTACTTCTGGGGCGCTGCCTTCTGTATGCTGGTGCCCGGTCTTGTGAGCTTCATTTACTTTATCACAGGAGCATGGAAGAAAAAGAAACTCCTCATCGAATCATGATTTTTCTTCTTTCTATTGTTTCCCCTTTCTAACGCATGTATGCCGTCGGATTCACAATTCCGGCGGCATACATGCGTTTTTTGCCGCCTTGAAATCCAGAAATAGTATGCTATAATGAAATTATTCATAAAGGATAAGAGGTGGCTATTGTGGATACCGTTACAATCAAATACTTTCTCAGCGTTGCACGTTGTCTAAATTTCTCTCAAGCAGCTGAGGAAAACAACATCTCTCAATCCTCTTTCTCCAAGGCAATCATCCGTCTGGAAAATGAGCTTGGTGTGCGCCTGATCGATCGTACGCATCACCCCATTATTCTAACCGCCGCAGGCAACACTTTCTATAACCATATGTGCGAAATGGAGCCTATGTTCCTTGCTGCTATGGAGGAAGTACAACAGTTTGCCTCCGGAGATAACTTGAATCTTCTAATCTGTCCCAAATCTTTCATCTGGAAGATGGCCTTTGATGATTATATCAATACTCATGCCGGTTCCCGGATTCAATATACTGAAACCTCGGATATTTCTCAGGTTCTGGAAACATTGCGCACAGGAAAGATGGACTTTGCCATCTGCCCCCGTCCCTTTGACCTGACGGAGGAATTCCGGGCATACCATATCTATGATGACGAGCTGTATCTCCTCGTTTCCGACAAATCTCCCTTCGCAAAACTGGACATTATTTCTCTGTCCGAAATGAACGGCCTTACTTTTTTTGAAACGACCTACTCACGTTTCCTCTTGGAGGAATTGACCCGTCGGTTTGGCTTTACCCCCGGTGCAGTCTTCCCGGAAGTCGGGCAGCAGGCACGACGCGAGGAGGCTCTGCACCGCATCTCCATCGGTCAGGGTTGCGGCATCTATGCCGGACGGGATCTTGCCGCCTACCGTAGCCAGCATCTGCGCTGCCTGCGCATTCAGGACGTGCCGTCACTGCCGGTCATGCTGATTGAGAGGGTTGGAGAACGCGACACCCTTTCCCGGAAGCATTTCCGCAGCTGGCTGTTGTCCAATCTTGAAAGCTACATGCAGGAGCGTATGGAGCCAGACAAATTTAATCACAAAATTTCTCGGGACGGCAAAGGCTGATCTACCGCACATGAAAAGGCTGTGTTAGACAGCCTTTTTTATTCCCTGAGGGAATAAACAGTCACCCGAAAAGGAATTGCTAATTTCACCGCTGGTTGTTACGATAGAATTACCAATCAAATTTGAAAGGCCGTGTTTTTATGATTACGATTGAAAACAAATATCTGTCCGTACAAATCAGCGAGAAGGGCGGTACACTGCAGTCCATCTACGGCAAAGAGGAAAGCATTGAGTACCTTTGGCAGGGGGATCGAGACTTTTGGGGTGGACGAGCCCCCAACCTTTTCCCTTTTGTTGGCCGTCTTTTTGAGGAGCGCTATACCTGGCAGGGAGAGAGCTACCCCATGAAGTGCCACGGTTTTCTGGGTCGCCAGCCTATGCTTCCCGTACAGGCTTCCGTGGACAGCTGCACCTTTCTCTTTCAGGATACCGCTGAAACCTATGCGGTCTATCCCTTCCACTTTCAGGTTACCCTAACCTATACACTCTCCGGTAAGACGCTTCAGATCTCCTTCCGGGTGGACAACCAAGGCAACCATCCAATGTACTTCACCATGGGCGGACATCCTGGCTTCAATGTGCCACTGGAAGAAGGGCTCTGTTTTGAAGATTACGCCATGGTCTTTCCCAAGGAATGCCACCCCGAGATCATACAGTTCAGCCCCGGTGTTCTGCCTGTCGGACGGGAGCCTTATGCCCTCGTCGGTGACCGTTGTCTGCCTCTGCGCCACGATCTCTTTGATCTGGATGCCGTTGTATTCTCCGGTATGCCCCGAAGCGTCACGCTAAAATCTGACAAAGGCACCCACGGTGTTACCGTAGACTTCTCCGGCATGCCCTATGTAGGTTTCTGGCATGCCCGTCAAAAGGCCTGCCCCTATATCTGCATAGAACCTTGGTGTGCACTTCCTGGCCGACAGAATGTGGTAGAGGATCTGACTACCATGCCCGATTTGACCGCAGTGCAACCCTCCGGAAGCTGGAAAAACGACTGGAGCATCACTGTTTTTTGAGTAAAGTAAGTATCAGTCACGAATCTATCATCCGCAAAGAACGGCGAAAGCGGATTGCACGGAGATCATGACAGAACCAGCCACAGAGGATGCATAATGATATTCAAACGCACAATTGCTTTCGCCAGCATTTTCCTTGTATCATCAGATATCAAAAGCAAGAATAAAACATAGTGAGCTTTTCCCGCCATTATCCCTCCATCTCTGTTCTGATTTTATCAGTCCGGCAGAGCGAAGATCCGTAAGAGCTCTGCGGACGGTTGACTCAGAGAGGTGTAACTCACGAGCAATAGTTGGAATGGTCGGCCAGCAGGTTCCCGCTTTATTGCATCGGCTGCACAGGTACAGATACACAGAAATGGCTCTGTGGGGCAGATCCATCTTGAACAGTTCTATTCTGGAAATCATAAATTTACCCTTTCCGGGCAGGTGTTTCGGCATCTG
>JAZQQD010000008.1:0-3718 GCA_045628895.1 Faecousia sp. | reverse complement strand
CGTCTCGGTGAACATCTCCGGGTCGGGGTGGAAGGTGACCTCGGTGCCGGTGTGGTCGGTTTCGCCCACCATGGTCATGGGCTGGGTGACGTGACCGCGGGAGAACTTCATCTCGTAAATCTTCCCGTCCTTGTGGACACGGGCGGTGAGCCAGTCGGAGAGGGCGTTCACCACGGAAGCGCCCACGCCGTGCAGACCGCCGGAGACCTTGTAGCCGCCGCCGCCGAACTTGCCGCCGGCATGGAGCACGGTGTACACGACCTCCAGTGCAGGACGACCGGTCTGGGGCTGGATGTCCACGGGGATGCCGCGGCCGTCATCGGTGACGGTGATGGAGTCACCGGGGTTGATGGTCACGGTAATGTGCTTACAGAAGCCGGCAAGGGCTTCGTCGATGGCATTGTCCACGATTTCGTAGACCAGATGATGCAGGCCGGAGGCAGAGGTGGAGCCGATATACATACCGGGCCGCTTCCGCACAGCCTCCAATCCCTCCAGAACCTGGATCTGATTGGCACCGTATTCTTCCTGTACTTTCAATTCTTCTGACATATCTTACTCCTTAAAGAGTTACTTACAAAAAGGAACAACTAAAGCCTCCCCTGTGCAGGGGGAGGGGCCCCAGGTCGCAAACTGGGGCGGAGGGGGTGTAAGGTTTGATATTACACACTCTGAACAAAGTGCAATCAATTCGTAAGATTACAACCCCTCAGTCTTCGCCGCATAAGGCGGCGAATCCAGCTCCCCTTACACAGGGGAGCTTTTTTGCTTATACTACAATCCTACCCTTTTCCACTTCGATGGTCTTTCCCAGCCTCGTGAATCTGCCCGGTTCGCAGCAGGTGATGAACACCTGGCCGGAATCGATCTGATTTAACACGAAGTCCTGCCTTGCGGCATCCAGCTCGGAGAGCACATCGTCCAGCAGGAGGATCGGGTCTTCCCCGAACTGCTTTTTCATGAGGGCCCGCTGGGCAAGTTTCAGAGAAATGGCTGCCGTCCGGGTCTGACCCTGGGAGCCGTAGGCCTTCAGGTCAATGCCCGAAAGGGACACGGAAAAATCATCCTTGTGGGGGCCGGTGAGACAGTTGCCGGAATCGATTTCCGCCCGGTAGTGGGCATTTAAATGCTCCTCCAGCTGACCCTGCAGCACCTTGGTATCGGCAAAGGGATCCGTCACCGTGGAAACCGTGGCATAGCTGAGGGAAAATTCCTCCCGTCCTGCGGAAAAGGCATCGTGGTAGGGCTTTGCCGCTTCTTCCAAAGCCGCAAAGAATCTGGCCCGGTAGGAAATGATCAGCGCGCCCACCTGGCAGAGCCGGCTGTTGTATTCCGGCAGAATCTCATACATAGCAGGATTATCTCTGCCGTCCTTTAAAATCCTCGACTTGCTGTCTAAGATTTTCTGGTACTCCGTCAGGGCGGCATCATAGTTGGGCCGCAGCTGGCAGAGGATGTTATCCGCAAATTTCCGCCGACCGGAAGAGCCGGCCTTCAGTACCAGCAGATCCTCCGGGCAGAAGAGCACTGTAGGCAGCACACCGGAGAGGTCTGCCGCGCTCTTTTTCTTGACCCCGTTGCGGTAGATCTGCCGGGCTTTCCCGGGAAACAGCACCCAGCGAAGGGTCTGCTCCCGGTTCTGGGAATAGACATTTCCTTCCATATCCGCAAAATCTGCCTGGAAGCGGATCATTTCCGCGGTTTTCAACGCCCGGAAGCTTTTTCCGCTGCCGAGGTAGGAAATGGCCTCCAGCAGATTCGTCTTTCCCTGGGCGTTTTGACCCACGATGAGGTTCACCCCATCGTCGAAACTGAGATTTAGTTCCTCGTAATTTCGGAAATTCCGAAGGTTTATCTTACTGAGCTTCATGGATGGAAATCAGATATTTCTGGCCGTCGAAGGCAAAGCTGTCACCGGGGTAAAGTTTTTTTCCTCTCATGGTGCATACTTCTCCGTTGACGCTGACCTCACCCTCCTGGATGATGGTCTTGGCAATGCCGCCGGAGGGCACGCAGTTCGCAAGCTTCATGGCAGATTCCAGCTTAATAAACTCGGTGCCAATGACAACAGGAATACTTTCCTGGGTATTCTTCTTTCTGACAACAACTTTCATAGGGAACTCCTTTCCAAAGCCTCCCCTGTGCAGGGGGAGGTGCCTGCCACAAGGCAGGCGGAGGGGGTGTAAGGTTGGATAATGTACGATTTGAACGTATTGCATACGATTCGTAAGATTACAACCCCTCAGTCTTCGCCGCATAAAGCGGCCAATCCAGCTCCCCTTACACAGGGGAGCCTTTTTTAATTCGTCTTGATTCTCACCGGCAGGATCATATAGGAGAAGTCGTGCTTCTCGTCCACGGGGGTCATGACGATGGGGCTGATGCTGTTGTTCAGCTCCAGAACGACCTCCTCGGAGGGAATGGCCTTCAGAGCCTCGGCAAAATAGTTGACGTTGAAGCCGATCTCCAGCTCCTTGCCGTCACCGGCGATGGAGCAGCGATCCTCGGCAGCGCCGATGGTGGTGTTGGTCCGCATGAGGATCTCATTGCGGGAGAACACGCAGCGCACAGGGCTCTTGTACTTTTCGGAAACAATGAGGCCCACGCGGTCGATGGAGGAGGCAAGGTCGCTGACATGACCCACCAGCTTGATGGGGCTGTTCGTGGGAACCACCTTGCGCCAATCCAGGAACTCGCCGTCCAGCAGGCGGCAGACCAGGGTGGCAGAGCCTACCTGGAACAGAATGTGGCGGTTGCCCAGGGTGAAGAGGACGGGATCCTCGGAATCGGTGAGGATCTTCTCCACTTCCTTCAGTCCGCCGCTGGGAACCACAAAGCTGACGGTTCTGCCGATGGGCTCTTCCGGGTGGTAGGTTCGTCTTGCCAGACGGAAGCCGTCCACGGCGATGGCGGAAACGGATTCGTTCTCCACCTCAAATTTCACGCCGGTGTGGATGGGCCGGGCAGGATTCTCGGATACGGCAAAGATGGTGCCGGAGATCATCTCCTTCAGGGCCTTCTGGGGCATCCGGATGGACTTGCCCTCGGAAACATCGGGGAGGTTGGGATAGTCGTCGGCGCATTCGGCGGAAATGGTAAAGGAAGCGTAGCCTGCCCGGATGGACACCTTGAAGCTGTCGTCCACCACCACGGTGACGGGGCCCTCGGGGAGCCGGCGGATGATATCACCGAAAAGCTTGGTGGGCAGCACGCACTCGCCGCCGTCGGAAACGTCGGCATCGATGAGATAGGTAATGGCGGTTTCCATATTGTAGCCGGTGAGGCTCAGACCGGAACCTGCCCGGCACAGAACGCCTTCGATAACGGAGAGGCTGCTCTTGGAAGCGGCAGCTCTGCCGGCAATATTCAGACCGTTTACCAGCATACTTTTTTCACAGGTGAAGCGCATGGCGAAACTTCCTTTCATCTACATTTATAATAGAATATATATTTTATAAGTCTTTAGGTAGTAATCGTAATAGTAGGGGAAATTTATGTGGAAAACCCTCGAAATCCCCTGGGCCCCAGGAATTTTTTCTCCACAGCGCATTGTGGGGAAAAAAGAACTTTTCCACAGGGGTCAAAGTCGAAAATTGGGAAAACCGTTTTTCCACAGAAATTCATCCACATTTCACAGGGGGCTGTGGAGAAATACAAATTTTGTCACTTGGCTCCCCCTAATAGGGGGAGCTGTCAGCGAAGCTGACTGAGAGGGTGC
>JAZQQD010000007.1:0-4251 GCA_045628895.1 Faecousia sp. | reverse complement strand
GGATGTTCACAAACTGACCGGGAGCGGTGATATGGGAGGTGTCTCCCTTCAGCACCATCTTCATAACATCCTTTGTCAGATGTTCGTTGGAAAGAATTTCAAAAATACCTTGTTTCATAATTCACCTCATAAGTTGGGGTCGGAGTAGACCAGCTTGCCGCCGCAGAAGGTAGCCATGCACTTGCCTTGTACCTTCCAGCCGGTAAAGGGGCTGGACTTGCCCATGGAGAGGAAGTCCTTGGGATCAATTTCATATTCGGCATCCAGATCCCACAGGGAGAAGCTGCCATCGTCTGTGATGCCAAAACGCTTTCTGGGATTGACTACCAGAAGCTCCATGAGCCGACCCATGGTGAGAATGCCGGGCTTTACCAGATAGGTGTAGAGAATGGGGAAGGCAGTCTCGATGCCCACCACGCCGAAAGCGGAGCCGGGAAGTCCCTTGCTTTTTTCTTCCGCACTGTGGGGCGCGTGGTCGGTGGCGATCATATCAATGGTTCCGTCCAGCAGGCCGGCAATCAGAGCGTCCCGATCTTCTTTGCTGCGGATAGGGGGATTCATGCGGAAGCGGCCATCTTCCTGGAGCATGGAATCATCCATGGTCAGGTAGTGGGGACCGGTTTCGCAGGTCACATCCACACCCTCGGCCTTGGCCTTGCGGATGAGCTCCACGCTTTCCTTTGTGGAGATGTGGCAAACGTGATATCTTACGCCGATCTTCTTTGCCAGTTCCAGATCTCTTGCGATCTGGCCCCATTCGCTCTCACTGCAGATTCCCTTGTGGCCGTGCTGCTTGGCATATTCGCCATCGTGGATATAGCCGCCATGGAGCAGGGAATTGACTTCGCAGTGGGCAACGATCATCTTGCCCAGTGCCTTTGCCCGCTCCATAGCCTTCTGCATCATGGCATCACTCTGCACACCCTTGCCGTCATCGGAGAAGGCAATGCAGCTGCCTGCCAGTTCCTCCAGGGGAGAAATGGTCTCGCCCTTTTCTTCCACCGTGATGGAAGCGTAAGGATACACATGGATGCAGGCATCCCGATCAATGATATCCTGCTGCTGCCTGAGATGCTCGATGCTGTCGGGCACAGGATTCAGATTCGGCATGGTGCAAACGGACGTATATCCACCTCTTGCTGCAGCCTGAGCGCCGGTTTTGATGGTCTCTTTATAAGAAAAACCCGGCTCTCTGAAATGTACGTGTACATCACAAAAGCCGGGAAAAACTGCATATTTGGAAAGAGACTCCTGGGAGAAACCACAAGCTGCCAGACAAGATGAGACAGAGGCACTATCTGCGTAGAAATTATCGAAAGCTTCGCTGCGCATGGCCATAACATTCTCCTTTCACTTCGGAAAACCCAATCATCTTTATATCCGTATAATTATAGCATGTGGGATCGAGCCCTGTCAAGGAAGAAAAGTTTTTCAAAAAATAAGGAAAGCCTATTGCATTTTTTTACACCTTTTTGTACAATGAAAAAGATTTTTGTTGGAGGGCGATAGTTATGAAAAAGATTGGCTTCGATAATGACATGTACCTGCAAACCCAGTCTGCTCATATCCGGGAACGCATTGCAGCTTTTGGCGGCAAACTGTATCTGGAATTTGGCGGAAAGCTGTATGATGATCATCATGCGTCCCGTGTATTGCCCGGATTCCAGCCGGACAGTAAGCTGCGTATGCTGCTGCAGCTGAAGGATCAGGTGGAGATGATCATTGCCATCAATGCCGGGGATATTGAGAAGAACAAGGTTCGCGGAGACCTGGGCATTACCTATGATCAGGATGTGATCCGGCTCATCGGTGTGTTCCATAGCTTCGGCCTGTATGTTTCCAGCGTTGTACTTACCCGCTACAAGGAATCTCCCACCGTTCGCGCTTTCCAGACCCGTCTGGAGAGCATGGGTATGAAGGTGTACCATCATTTCTCCATCGAAGGCTATCCCTCCAATATTGCCCGCATCGTATCCGAGGATGGCTACGGCAAGAACGATTATATTGAGACCACCCGTTCTCTGGTGGTGGTCACCGCTCCCGGACCCGGCAGCGGCAAGCTGGCAACCTGCTTAAGCCAGCTGTATCATGAAAATCTGCGGGGTGTGAAGGCCGGCTATGCAAAGTTTGAGACCTTCCCCATCTGGAACATTCCTCTGAATCACCCTGTGAATCTGGCATACGAGGCCGCAACTGCCGACCTCAACGATGTGAATATGATCGACCCCTTCCATCTGGAGGCCTACGGCAAGACCACCATCAACTACAACCGGGATGTGGAAGCTTTCCCTGTGCTGGTTGCCATGTTTGAGAAGATCCTGGGTCAGTGCCCCTATAAGTCCCCCACGGATATGGGTGTTAATATGGCAGGCAACTGCATCACCGATGATGAAGCCTGCAAGGAGGCCTCCCGTCAGGAGATCGTCCGCCGGTATTATACCGCTCTGTGCGACCAGAAGAAGGGTAAGGTCACCGATGATGTGGTGCTGAAGCTGGAGCTTCTCATGAAGAAGGCAGGCGTCTCTCCCGAGGACCGGGCAGTGGTGGCTCCCGCTCTGCAGAAGGCAGAGGAAACGGGCCTGCCTGCGGTGGCTCTGGAGCTGCCTAACGGCAAGATCGTCACCGGCAAGACTTCCTCTCTGCTTGGCGGCGCTTCGGCTTCTCTTTTGAATGCGCTCAAGGAACTGGGCGGTATCCGGGATGATATCAAGCTCATTTCCCCGGTGGTTATCGAGCCGATCCAGCACCTCAAGGTAGATCATCTGGGCAACCAGAATCCCCGACTGCACACCGACGAGACCCTCATTGCCTTGTCTATCAGCGCAGCCACCAATCCTACCTCTGAGATTGCCATGGAACAGCTCAGTAAGCTCCGCAACTGCGAGTGCCACTCCACGGTAATGCTCTCCGAGGTGGATGTAAAGGTGTTCAAGCGCCTGGGTGTAAACCTGACCTGCGAACCGAAATTTAAGGGATAAAATTAACCCGGACTGGATAATCAGTCCGGGTTGTTTTTTGCATTGCGTTTTTTGCAAAACCCTATGGTTTGCAGAGCAGGATGTATAGAAGAATCAGACAAAACTTACCACGGTCATTGCGAACCAGTGACCGATGTCACTGGTGTGGCAATCCGTACCCTGCGGTACTGTCCCTTTTATTACATCCCTGTGGGCGAATCCGTACAAAGGGGAAACGGATTGCCACGCCAGTGTTCGCACTGGCTCGCAATGACGAGGTTATTTGAGGGTGCTGGGACAATGTATGGTGCTTTCAACATTTGAGTCGGTAGCGGGCGGATGATATCCGCCCCTACGGACATGGTTCTACTTTGGTACGGTGGTCAATCCACAAATACGTATTTCTGCAGCCGGTCAAAGGCTTCCTGTACTCTGGAAAGAGGCAGAGCCAGATTCATGCGGATGTGGCAGGGACCGAAGAACTTGCGGCCGTCCTGAATGGCAACGCCCACATCATGGCAGGCCTTCTGAACCTCGCCGATGGTCTTGCCGTGCTTTTCGCACCACTCGGTGCAGTCGATGAACAGCATGTAGGTGCCCTGGGGTTTGCTGACCTTTACACCCTCGAAATGCTTCTCAATGAAGTCGCAGGCGTAGTCTACATTGCCGGTCAGTACCTGGCGCAGCTCGTCCAGCCACTCATAGCCCTCTTCCTGGTAAGCGCCGATGAGGGCGTGCATAGAAAGTACATTCATGCTGTTGTAGTGGGACAGGCTGCCCTCCTTCTGCATGCGGTGGCGAAGACGGTCGTTGTATACAATGCCGTAGCTGCCCACCAGACCTGCCAGGTTAAAGGTCTTGCTGGGAGCGTACATGGCGATGGTGCGCATCTTGGCATCTTCGGAAATGGACTGGGTGGGGATGTGCTTGTAGTCGCCAAGGATCAGGTCGGACCAGATCTCGTCGGAAATGACATATACATCATATTTCTTAAAGAGCTCCATGGCCTTCTCCAGCTCCCAACGCTCCCAGACTCTGCCGCAGGGATTGTGGGGAGAACAGAGAATGGCGCAGTGAATGTTCTGAGAAACAATCTTTTCTTCCATGTCGGCATAGTCCATACGCCAAACGCCGTTCTCATCCTGCTTGAGTGGACTGTGAACTATATCAAATCCATTGTTTTCAAGACTGAAGGTAAATCCAATATATGTAGGTGAATGAAGTAACACCTTATCCCCCTGAGAACAGAATACTCTAAGCGCAGATAAGACTCCGCCAAGTACACCATTTTCAT
>JAZQQD010000006.1:0-12453 GCA_045628895.1 Faecousia sp. | reverse complement strand
CACAAAGCGAGAAATGCCGTTTTGGGAACCGGACATGGTGTGTCCGGTGGGGATTAACAGATAATGCAGCCTCTTCCGCCGCAGCAGAACCAGTTGACAAACAGGCACCAGAGGAGATTTGTGCAGTTGCCGCCGAAGTTGATGCCCCGGAAGGATCCTGCCTGCTCCCGATACACCGAGCCGCCATTTTCCATGCGGTTCAGAGCATCCAGATACTCGGGGTTGCCGGGATCCATGGAGACTGCCCGGCGGATATGCTCCATAGCCGTTATCTGATTACCCAGAGCCTGGTTGGCAATGGCGCTGAGGTAATACCACTGGGCATCCCGATTCACCACATTCTGCAGCACGTTGAGCGCCTCATGGTAACGACCGAACCGGATATAGTTTCGGGCAGCCTGGTAATAATTGCTGCCGGAATGATCGCTGTAGGACTGACCGGTATAGCCGCCGGTAAAGGGATTATACTGACCACCGGAGGAAGGATCCTTAATGGCTTCATAGGCCGCGTTGATCTCCTGCATTTTGGCCGCAGCCGTGGCATTCCCGGGGTTGCGGTCCGGGTGGTATTTCTTTGCCAGAGCGCGATATGCCTTTTTGATCTCCTCATCGGAGGCATCCCGGCTGACACCCAGGACTTCGTAGGGATCCCGACTCATTGCGATTCCTCCTTTTGTGTTGCTTTTCGATAGCGGAGCCAAACACCGCTGTAGAGGATATTATCCAGAATATCCTTATCCTGCACCAGAGGCAGGATCTCATAGGCGGCGGTACACCGCCCCATGGTAAGTACCAGAATTTCTTCCCATTTTTCCGGATTTTCTCCGGTATTTCCGGCAATAAAGGGATTATAGCTGCCGGATTTCGCATCTTTGTGATAATCCATGGCAGCATCGCAGAGATAGATAAATCTGCCAAGGGCATCCCCCAGAGTTCGCAGATGGGACTGCCAGAGATCCTCCCGGTACACCATCAACTCTGCCATCAGTTCTCCGAAGGCACCGGCAGGAGCATCGGGATTGGGGCAGTTTGCCTCCTCCAGTTCTCGGATCTCCCGGATGGCCTTCTGCATGGCGGCACATTGCCGGGGGTACTTCTGCTCCAAAACCGGTATGTATTTTTTTAGCTGGGATGCCAAAAGCTTTGCAGGGAGCTTCCGGTCGTCCTCCCAATCATCCAGGCACTGATAGTAGGCCAGGGCCACATTCATATCCGCAGCGTACTGGGTAAAGACGCTGCCGTTCCAATGCCGCTTAGGGTGGAGAACACAGGGGAACTTTCCCTGCTGCTCTTCCGGCTCGTAGAGACTGCCCAGGAGCATAGAGAGGAACACCATATCATACCGCAAACCCAGCCGGGCAATCTGGGAAGATTGCTCTCCGATGTTCCGGCAGATGCCGCAGTACATACCCTGGTACCGCTGCTTCTGCTGCGGATTCAGTTCTCCGGTGCTGGCAAGCACAAGTCCGAACATGGTTTTCCTCCATCATAAAGGCAGAATGTGAACAAATCTATGCAAAATGGAAATTATTTCTTATTTTCTGTCAGAAAGCCAGCGATTCAGGGCACCACCGTAGAACACGATGGAAATACAGCAGTACAGCCACAGCATGGCCAGGGCAACGGCATAGACCGAGCCGAAGATATTGGGGTAATTGGGGAAATACTCCACATAAAGGGAGAACAGATCCGAATAGATGAGCCATCCGGAGGAAGCCAGCAGGGCTCCCGGGATGCCGGAAAAGAAGCGATTCTTCCGGTTGGGCAGCTTGTAATACATGAGGCTGAACAGCAGGGTCTGCAAAAACAGCAGCAGGAAAAACCGCAGGTCAATGATATCCAGCAGGAAGATCAGAATGGGGTTTCTGACCTCCGGCAGATAGCTGAGGATGGTGGTACCAAAAACATGGAGCACCAGGGTCAGCAGCAGGACGATGAGCAGCAGGAAGGTATAGAACATACTGCTAAGGCGCACCCGGAGGAAGCTTCTGGTCTCCTCGGCGCCGTACATGGCATTGAGGCCTCTCTGCAGGCCGTAAACCCCTCGGCTGGCAGACCACAGAGCCACCACCGCAGAGCCGGAGATCAGCGCCGTGGAGCTGTTCTCATAGGTATTTCTTGCCAGGCGCTGGATGTAAGGAAGCAAGGCATTGGGAACAACGCCATCCAGAATTTCCATCAGCTCATCCACGCCGAAGAAGGTATAGCGGATCATGCCCAGCAGCAGAACCATGGTAGGAAACACCGCCAGGGTCAGGAAGTAACAGGCACCTGCGGCATGGGCTGCCACATTCAGATTGCCGATGCTCCGGACGACGGACATGGTCTTGCCGATGAGACCGCCTTTTTGAAATTTTTCCATGCCGTTTCCTCCTTCCTTGCATGAATCTCAGAATGAATCTCAGGGCGTACCATTGTACTATGGTACGCCCTGATGAATTGCAGTAGTTTTTTTATTCTGCGGAAATCAGGTAATAATACACAGGCTGACCGCCGGAGAGCAGAGTCACATCCGCATTGGGGCAGATATCTGCAAAGATGTCCGCAGCCTTCTGGGCAGCCTTCTCGGTAATATCCTCGCCGTAGTAGATAGTGACAAATTCCTTCTCTTCATCCCGGACCTTCTCGGCCAGAGACTTCAGCAGAACCTTAATATCCCGGCTGGTGCCGAAGAGAGCGCTGCCGTAAATGGCAAGATAGTCGCCTTCGTGGATATCATAGCCGTCGAAATCGGAATTTCTTGCGGCATAGGTGATCTGCATGGTGTCCACGGTATCCAGAGCAGCCGTCAGAGCCTCGGTATTCTCCTCCACGCTGCCTTCAGGGTTGAAGCTCAGCATAGCGGTAACACCCTGGGGAACGGTCTTGCTGGGGATGACCACCACATTCTTGGGGGTCAGAGCATCCACCTGCTGGGCTGCCATGATGATGTTCTTGTTGTTGGGCAGGACGTAAACGGTCTCTGCGGGAACCTTGTTGACAGCCTCCAGAATATCCTGGGTGCTGGGGTTCATGGTCTGGCCGCCGGAAATGACGCCGTCAACGCCCAGATTCTTGAATACATCCTCCAGACCCTTGCCTGCGCAGACGGAAACCACGCCGATGGCCTTTTCAGGCTCAGCGATCTTGGGAGCCATTTCCTGCTCGGTAAGCACCTTCTCGGTGTGCTGCAGGCGCATATTCTCGATCTTCACGGTGATGAAGGAGCCGTAACGCAGAGCCTCCTGGAGCGCCACACCGGGGTCATTGGTGTGGACGTGGACCTTGATGATCTCCTCATCGTCCACCAGCACCAGGCTGTCGCCCAGCTCGGACAGGAAGGCACGGAGCTGCTCGGGATCGCCGTCATTCTCACGGGAAACGATGAACTCGGTGCAGTAGGTAAAGGTGATATCCTCATCGGCGAAGTCGGAGAAGCTTGCCTGCTCCTTCACGGCACCGGTATCCATACCCTCGGGAACCACCACATCCTCGCCGCGCAGAGCGCTGAGCATGGCTTCCAGCACATAGACCCAGCCCTTGCCGCCGGCATCCACAACACCGGCCTTCTTCAGCACGGGGTTCATATCGGTGGTGCCCTTCAGGGCAACCTTTGCCTCCTCCAGAGCTGCCTCATGGACAAACTCGAAGAAGTTATTCTCCTGTGCAGCCTCCAGAGCCTTGGCTGCTGCCAGCCGGGCAACGGTGAGGATGGTACCCTCGGCAGGCTTCATAACTGCCTTATAGGCGGCATCCACGCCCTCCTGCAGGGCATTTGCCCACAGGACGCCGTCGCAGTCGGTCTTGCCCTTCAGGGCCTTGGAGATACCCCGCAGCAGCAGGGACAGGATAACGCCGGAGTTGCCTCTGGCGCCCCGCAGCATGGCGGATGCGGCAACGGAGGAAGCCTTCTCCAGAGTGGGATCCTCGGTCTTGCGCAGGTCGGAAGCCGCTGCGTTAATGGTCATGGACATATTGGTACCCGTATCGCCGTCGGGTACCGGGAACACGTTCAGCTCGTTGAGCTTCTGTTTATGAATTTCTACGGAGGCGGCAGCACTGATCATCAGTCTGCGAAAATCGGCTCCGTTAATGGTCTGCCTCAATGGTTACACCTCCGAATATTAGCCAATCATCATGGAATCAAAGTAAACGTTTACCGCTCTGACCTTGGTGCCGGTGGTGCTCTCCACCACATAGCTGACTTCCGAAATGATGGAAGCGCCTACGGCAGTCAGATTCACACCGTGATCCACGATGACGTGGAGCTCCACGGTAATGGAATTATCCTCATGGAAGATCACCTTAACGCCCTTGCCGGCAGATTCCTTGCGCAGCAGGTGGTAAACGCCGTCGGTGACGGAACGGGCTGCCATGCCCTTTACACCGAAGCAGTTGGTTGCAGCGGTGCCGGCAATCTCGGTATAAACGCTCTCACTTACGAGGACATTGCCGCCTTCAAAGTTGTGATTGATCATACTATGACCTCCTGTTTCGTTTTGTTCTGGATTACACCATGCTCTCTTCCCAGCAGGAAGGAGCGTCAAAGCCCATCATCTTGACCACGGTGGGAGCCACATTGGCAAGGCCGTAAGCACCTTCCTTAATGGTCCATTCGTTGTCCTTATCATAGATGATGAAGGGAACTGCGTTGAGGGAGTGGGCAGTACGGACGGAAGTCTTGCCCTTCTTGGTCTCGGTCATCTGGTCGGCATTGCCATGGTCAGCGGTGATGAGCACGGTGTAGCCGTACTTGTCAGCAGCCTCCAGGACAGCCTTCACACCGGCATCCACGCACTCCATAGCGGTGACAACGGCTTCCATAACACCGGTATGGCCAACCATATCGCCGTTGGGGTAGTTGCAGCGCAGGAACTGGAACTTTCCGGAAGCCTTAGCGGCCACCAGATGCTCGGTAATCTCCTTGGACTTCATGGCAGGAGCCTGCTCGAAGGGGATCACATCGGAGGGGATCTCCTCATAGGTCTCCAGCTCTTCGCAGACCTTGCCGGAACGGTTGCCGTTCCAGAAATAGGTCACATGGCCGTACTTCTGAGTCTCAGACACAGCGTACTCATTGACCTTGTTCTCCACCATGACCTCGGTCAGAGTGTTCTTGATGACGGGAGGCTGCACCAGGTAGTTTTCGGGGATCTTCAGGTCGCCGTCATACTGCAGCATACCGGCAAACTGCACGCCGGTAAAATCTCCACGGTCAAACTTATCGAAGTCCTTGCGGTCAAATGCCAGGGAAATTTCCTGGGCGCGGTCACCGCGGAAGTTGTACAGCACAACGCTGTCGCCGTTTGCGATCTTTGCAACGGGCTCGCCGTTTCTGGCTACCACGAAGGCAGGCAGATCCTGGTCGATGCAGCCGGTCTCGGCGCGGTAGGTCTCAATGGCCTCCTGGGCGGATGCGAACTGACGGCCGATGCCCTGAACATGGACCTTCCAGCCGGCTTCCACCATACCCCAGTTTGCCTCATAACGGTCCATTGTAATCTGCATACGGCCGCCGCCGGATGCGATTGCATAGTCAAAGCCGTCCTCACGGAGGGAAGCCAGGGTGTTCTCCAGCATCTCCACATACTCCAGAGCGGAGGTAGCGGGAACGTCACGGCCGTCCAGCAGGATGTGGCAGTAGACCTTCTTTACACCCTGTTCCTTTGCCTTCTTCAGAAGAGCAATGAGGTGATGGATGTTGGAATGGACATTGCCGTCAGACAGCAGGCCAAGGAAGTGCATGGCCTTGCCGGAAAGGGCATTCGAAACCAGGTTCTTCCAGGTCTCGGACTCATACAGAGAGCCGTTCTCGATGGACTCGCCAACCAGCTTGGCACCCTGAGAGTACACCTGGCCGCAGCCCAGAGCATTGTGGCCCACCTCGGAGTTGCCCATGTCTTCATCGCTGGGCAGACCCACAGCGGTGCCGTGTGCCTTGATATAAGTATGGGGGCAGGTAGCCAGCAGGGTATCGAGGGTAGGAGTCTTAGCAACTGCCACGGCATCGCCGCTGCCGCCGTCGCCCTTACCGACGCCGTCCATAACTACCAGAACAATGGGTTTTTTCATAAAACGGAAACCTCCAAATCAAAAATCAAATTGGAAAATTGCATACGTTTGATTGTATCATTTTACATCATTTTCCCAAAACTTACAACCCATTTTTGAAAAATTCCTGTTGGGAACAAAAACCGGGGAAGAATTTCCCCGTTTTTTGACAAATCATGCAGAGATATGAAAAAAGTGTTAAAAAGAGGTTGAAAGAATCAAGGTTTTAAAGGTTTACGCTTCTCTTTGCTTGCCTCCCACTGTTAGGGGGAGGTGGCACCGCCCTCAAGGCGGTGACGGAGAGGGTTCCCGTCTCTAACCTAGTACAACCAAAAGCAGAACATCGTAACCCTCTCAGTCACCACCTCATTCTTCGGTGGCGACAGCCCTCCCTAGCAGGGAGAGCCAAGTGAGTTCGAGTTCAGTTCATGCTCCCGTCGAAGCGGGTAAAGAGGACGGAGATCCGGGCAAGGAGGGCTTTCCCCTCCGGGGTTTCCCGGTTGGCCTCCTCTTCGATCCAATCCCTGGATGCCTCCTGGGCCGCCTTCATGGTGGCCATATCGCAGCTCAGGTTTGCCACCCGGAAAGCAGGCAGACCGGACTGGCGGCTGCCGAAGAAGTCGCCGGGGCCCCGAAGCCGCAGATCCTCCTCCGCAATGGCAAAGCCGTCGTTTGTGGCACACAGAGCCTTCAGCCGCTGGAGCGTTTCGGCATTTTTATTGGAGGAAACCAGAATACAGTAGCTTTTATCCTTGCCTCGTCCAACTCTGCCCCGAAGCTGGTGCAGCTGGGAAAGGCCAAAGCGATCCGCATCCTCAATGATCATAAGTGTAGCATTGGGCACATCCACGCCTACCTCAATAACCGTGGTGGAAACCAGCACATCACCCTTGCGGGCGGCAAAATCCGCCATGACCGCTTCCTTCTCGGCTCCCTTCATCTGGCCGTGGAGCAGCATGATGCGAAGGTCGGGAAACACGGTCTTTTGCAAGGTTTCCGCCCAGACCGTGGCTGCGGTGAGATCCAGGGCTTCCCCTTCCTCCACCGCGGGGCACACCACGAAGCACTGGTGTCCCGCTTCCACCTGCTTGCGGATAAAGGCATTGATTCTTGCCCGATAAGCTTCCCCCACCAGGAAGGTATCCACCTTCTGCCGTCCGGGAGGCAGCTCATCCAGAATGGAAACGGATAGATCTCCGTACATGAGCATGGCCAGGGTTCTGGGAATGGGAGTAGCGGACATAACCAGCAGATGGGCATGCTCGCCCTTCTGAGACAGGGCAGAACGCTGGGCAACACCGAAGCGGTGCTGCTCATCGGTGATCACCAGACCCAGGTTGGAAAATACGGTCTTATCCGTAAGCAGAGCATGGGTGCCGATGGCAAGCTGGGCCTTCCCTTCCTCCAGTTCGGCCCGCACCTGCTTTTTCTGGGATACCGTCAGCGAGCCTGTCAGCAGCACGGTACGGATGCCCAAGGGCTCCAGCAGCTTCTGCAGGGTGGCACAGTGCTGCTCCGCCAGAATTTCGGTAGGTGCCATGAGGGCCGCCTGATGGCCGTTGCGGATGGCAAGATAGGCTGCCGCTGCTGCCACCATGGTCTTGCCGCTGCCCACATCGCCCTGGACCAGGCGATTCATGGGGATGCCGCTTTCCATGTCCCGGGTAATCTCCCCGATGGCCCGCATCTGGGCACCGGTGAGAGAAAAGGGCAGCTGCTTCAGAAGCGGTTCCAGGGAAAGCGCCTTATACGGTCTTACCCGGATGCCGGTTCTGGCTGCCCGCATCAGGCTGAGTCCTGCGGAAAATACGAAAAATTCCTCGAAAATCATCCGCTTTTTGGCCTTTTGTGCCTCTTCCATGGAGGCTGGATGATGGATCACACGGTAGGCATCCGCCGCAGGCAGGATATCATACTTTTCCCGAAGCCACCCCGGGAGCACCTCCGCAGGGGGATCGCAGACCAGCATGACCTGCTCCACCGCCCTCATGAGGGCGGCATTGGTAAGGCCGGCAGTCAGTGGGTACACCGGCAGGATCCGCCGGGTCACCACCGGATTGCTGTCGGGATCCTCAAAGACGGGATTGGTCATCTGGTACCCGGAAAAATCTCCCTGCAGGATTCCGTAGAAAATATATTCCTTGCCGTAGACCAGCTGGTCTGCGGTAAATTTTCGGTTAAAGAAGGTAAGGTTCACCCGGCCGGAGTAATCCGCCACCGTCACCCTGGTCAGGTCCAGTCCCTTGCGGATGTGGGCGGTTTTGGGGGTGTTCATCACCGTGGCCCGGAAGCAGGCAGGCGCATCCGGCGTCAGCTCCGATACCGTCACCAGGGTACTTCTGTCCTCGTAGCCCCGGGGAAAATGGCAGATCAGATCTTCCAGCGTGTAAATTCCCAGGGCAGCAAGCTGCTTTGCCTTGGCAGGGCCGACGCCCTTTAAAAAGGTTACGGGGTCCGATAATCTGGCCACGGTATCACCTCCTTCGTTTTTCTTATTTTAACATGAACAAAAGACCTTGTCCATGGGGATAAAATGAAAAAACTCCTTCCGAAAGACGGAAGGAGATATTTTCAGAGAATCAGGATAAATCCTCAGGCCAGCTTGTTCAGCTTCAGGGTCATGCTGCTCTTCTTGCGGGCAGCGTTGTTCTTGTGCAGGAGACCCTTGATGACAGCCTGATCCACAGTCTTGACAGCCAGCTTGTATGCAGCCTCAGCAGTGGTCTTATCACCACCGACAACAGCAGCCTCAAACTTCTTCAGAGCGGTCTTCATGGCAGACTTATCAGCCTTGTTCTTCTCGTAAGCAACCTTGGAAAGTTCCACGCGCTTCTTAGCGGACTTAATATTAGGCATTCGTTACACCTCCTATTCCCAATACTAGCTTTAGGCAGTTACCCATTATAACGGGGTTTGTCCATAAAATCAATCCCTTTTTTAAAAATTTTTTCATTTTTCCGGGGTTCCGGGGTCTTTTTCTCTTTTCCACGATTTCTATGGTATCTTTTTCTCCGAAATTCCGCATGGCGATTCTGTCAAGAGAAATTTTCATGCACCTTCCTCGGGCTTTTGTTCAAATAGCGAAGGGATAAAAGGTTGGGTTTTTCCGGGTTTCCCCTTCTTTGTGTTTTTTCTTCCAAAGTTACCCACCATGTGCTTTTGCCTGTGGAAATCCCCTGTGGAAAAACCTGTGGAAAATGTGGAAAAGTTCCGGTTATCCACATTCTCCACAGAAAAATCCACAGTTCTGCCTCTCACTTTTCTGTGGAGAAAATCCGACCCCCTTTTCCATTTTTCTTCAGAAAGTTTGTTTTTTCTACAAATGCTCCCTTTTGCAATCAGCGGAAAAATCTTCCGAAAATTTCCCGGAAAATTCACATCTTCCCATTTCTCTTCCCCTGCCCTGTTTCGTCCCCAAAAAACTTTGTGAAAATCCGACAATTTTTCCTTTGTATCATTTTCCCACGGCGGGAAATACTGTAAGGGCAGAAAAAGGAGGAATACCATGCAGGGAAAAGTAGAAATCTGCGGTGTGAACACCGCCCAGCTTCGCACACTTAGCCCCACAGAGATGGAAACTCTTTTGAAACAAGCAAAAGCAGGAGATGAAACTGCCAGGATCCGCCTCATTGAGGGCAATCTGCGGCTGGTGCTCTCCGTCATCTCCCGATTTGAAAAGCGGGGAGAAAATCCCGACGACCTGTTTCAGGTAGGCTGCATCGGCCTCATGAAAGCCATTTCCAACTTCGACACGGACAAGCAGGTCCGTTTCTCCACCTACGGCGTTCCCATGATTGCCGGGGAGGTGCGCCGATACTTGCGGGACAACAGCGCCATCCGGGTCTCCCGCTCCATTCGGGATATCGCCTACCGGGTACTGCAATGCAAGGAGGCGCTCACTACCCAGAATGACCGGGAGCCCACTCTTGAAGAAATTGCCGATGCTCTGCAGCTTCCCCGGAATCAGGTGCAGGGAGCCATGGATGCCATCTGCGCTCCCATCAGCCTTTATGATCCCGTTTACTCCGACGGTGGGGATCCCCTCACCGTGATGGATCAGGTGCGGGACACCAAAAACACCGACGAAAACTGGCTGGAGCATATCACCCTCCGGGAAGCCTTCCGAAAGCTGGGAGACCGGGAAAAGGAGATCCTGGTGCTGCGGTTTTACGACGGCAAGACCCAGATGGAGGTTGCCAAAATGGTAGGCATCTCCCAGGCCCAGGTATCTCGGCTGGAAAAGGGTGCCATCAGCACCATGCGAAAAGCCATGGCGTGCTGAGAGAGCAAAACTCATGGATGCTCGCCGCAAATTTAACGGTTTTACGACACTTAAAATACGAAATCAGCCAATATTACCTCGTCATTGCGAGGGAGCGCAAGCGACCGTGGCAATCCGTACTCCTGCGGTACTATCTTTTGTACTGCGCAGCATCAGGCGAATCCGTACGGAAGGAAACGGATTGCCACGCCAGTTTGAGAACTGGCTCGCAATGACGAGGTATTTCCAGTTGGGTATATAGCCATAGGTACTTTTGGGGAATCGCAGATTTCACGGGCGGATGATATCCGCCCCTACGATCTCAAAAGTCCTTCGTACACTCCGGTCTTGGGTTCTATCTCCCTCCCAAAACGCATAGGATGGAAAAACCGATCCTTGTATGGGAGGGAGTATATGGGCATGAAATACTCGGAGCTGCGCTGCCGGGAGGTCATCTGCGTGGCGGACGGCAGGCGGCTGGGCTACATCAGCGACATCAAAATCAAGATCCCCGAGGGGGAGATACAGTCCATCGTCATCCCGGGAAAATGCCGGTTTCTTGGGCTTTTCGGCAGGAAGGACGACTATGTGATTCCCTGGAACTGCATCCGCCGCATCGGCCCGGACATTATCCTCGTTGAGGTAAAGCCCGAGGAGTGCTGCATTCCCCGGGGCGGGTTTCCCTTTCTTTAGATATTTTTCACAAAGCGGCGGCGGTATTTTGCCCTTTGGGTAAAAAATGGAATAAATTCCAAATAAAACGGAAAAAATACTTGCAAAATCATTTTCCATGGAATATAATGAACCAGCGTGGGTATGGCCCACGAAACCACACACCCGGGGATCGCCGATTCCAGTGCCCGAAAGGGCGAATGGGCGAGATGATCGGGGTGGAGGAAAAACAAAAAACAAAGGAGTAAAAATCATGGCTGTCGTATCTATGAAACAACTGCTGGAGGCCGGCGTACACTTCGGTCACCAGACCCGCCGCTGGAACCCCAAAATGGCTACCTACATCTACACCGAGCGTAACGGTATCTACATCATTGACCTGCAGAAGACCGTTAAGAAGCTGGAGGAGGCCTACAACTTCGTTCGTGAGACTTCCGCTAACGGTGGCAACATCCTGTTCGTCGGCACTAAGAAGCAGGCTCAGGACGCTATCAAGGAAGAGGCTGCCCGCTGCGGCGGTTACTACGTCAACTCCCGCTGGCTCGGCGGTATGCTGACCAACTTCCGCACCATGCGTACCCGTATCGACCGTCTGGCTCAGCTGAGAAAGATGGAAGAGGACGGCACCTTCGCAATGCTGCCCAAGAAGGAAGTCATTCAGCACCAGGCTGAGATTGAGAAGCTCGAGAAGTACCTGGGCGGCGTTAAGGAAATGAAGAAGATCCCCGCTGCTCTGTTCATTGTTGACCCCCGCAAGGAGCACAACGCTATCAGCGAAGCTCGCAAGCTGGGCATTCCCGTTGTGGCTATCGTTGATACCAACTGCGATCCCGACGAGATCGATTATGTCATCCCCGGCAACGACGATGCTATCCGTGCTATCCGTCTGATCGCTGCTACCATGGCTAACGCCGCTATCGAAGGCCGCCAGGGTGAGGATGCTGCTGAGGCTGCCGAGGAAGCTGTCGAAGCTGCTGAATAAGAAAACCTATCGTGTCCGGGAGGAATCCCGGACACGCACTATGATTTACACAGGAGGACATAATTATGGCAAACTTTTCTGCTCTTGATGTTAAGAAGCTGCGTGAAATGACCAATGTCGGCATGATGGACTGCAAGAAGGCTCTGGCCGCTTGCGACGGCGACTTCGACAAGGCTATCGACTGGCTCCGTGAAAAGGGCCTGGCTAAGGCTGCTAAGAAGGCCGGCCGTGTTGCCGCTGAAGGTATGGCTTACGCTTTCGTCTGCTCCAAGTGCGGTGTAGGCGTTGTGATCGAGGTCAACTGTGAGACCGACTTCTGCGCTAACTCCGAGCCCTTCCAGAACTTTGTTAAGGATCTGGCTCACGTCGTCGTTGTTGACAACCCCGCTGATGTTGACGCCCTGATGAACTGCAAGTACCCCAACTCCGAGCTGACCGTTGCCGGCATCCTGCCCGAGAAGGTCATGTCCATCGGCGAGAACCTGCAGATCCGCCGTTTTGCCCGCTT
>JAZQQD010000005.1:0-30997 GCA_045628895.1 Faecousia sp. | reverse complement strand
TGAAGCCGCCGTCGATGCAGCTCTTGCACAGCTCGAAGGAATCGCCGTGATCCAGGTGCAGGGCGATAGGAATCTCGGGATGCTCCAGAACAGCAGCCTCAACCAGCTTCACCAGGAAGGTGTGGTTGGCATAGGCGCGGGCACCCTTGGAGACCTCAGCCAGGATGTCGAAGCGGAGGGGCGGGGGAACCAGGATGCCCTTCTCGTTGCGGGTGCACTGAGCGGCGGTGAACTTGTACGCGCCGTGAGAGGTGCCAATAGCGATAGCCAGAGAGTCGCAGCCGGTACGGGAAACGAACTCTTCGACTTCCTCGGGACGGGTGTAGGACTCCTTGCCGTGCTCGACAGCAACTTCGTCCTCAACGCCGGCCAGGGTGCCCAGCTCAGCCTCGACGACAACGCCGTGGTCATGAGCGTACTCAACGACCTGACGGGTCAGAGCAATGTTCTCCTCGAAGGACTTGGAGGAAGCGTCGATCATAACGGAGGTGAAGCCGCCGTCGATGCACTTCTTGCAGAGCTCGAAGGAATCACCGTGATCCAGGTGCAGAGCGATAGGAATGTCGGGATGCTCCAGAACAGCAGCCTCAACCATCTTCACCAGGAAGGTGTGGTTAGCATATGCGCGGGCGCCCTTGGAAACCTGCAGAATGACAGGGCTCTTCAGCTCGTCAGCAGCCTCGGTGATACCCTGAACGATCTCCATGTTGTTAACGTTGAAAGCACCAACAGCGTAGCCGCCGTTATAAGCCTTCTTAAACATCTCGGTAGTAGTTACGAGAGCCATTGGAATCAATCCTTTCTTATTTCTGTGGGTAAGCCCACATTTCTGTAATTATAGTATAACACCAAAACCTTCTTTTTTCAATGATAATATTTGCTGGTTTTTTATCTATATAGAGATACCGAATAGCCAAAATGCCGAAACTGCCAAAACCGACCTGCCCTCGTAGGGGCGTGCATTACTCGCCTGCAATCTGCCTTCCATCCCCGCGCCGCAGCGCCTTGGCTCTCCCTATTAGGGAGAGCTGTCACAGCCTAAGCCGTGACTGAGAGGGTGCCGATGTCATGATTAGATGGTACTAAATTGGAGATGGGAACCCTCTCCGTCAGCTTCGCTGCCACCTCCCCCTAACAGGGGGAGGCAAGTAGTGATACGATTAATTAGAAATTTTGTTTGATTATCCCCTGGTTCTGGTATATACTAATGTCAGAAAAACAGGAGGTGGCGGTATGGATTTTAAGGTGCTTTGCGTAGGCGATGTGGTGGGCGATCCGGGTATGGATCGCATCAGCCGCAGTCTGCGGTATCTGAAGCGGCAGACGGGTGCGGACTTTGTCATTGTCAACGGCGAGAATGCCAGCGTGGTGGGCATCACCCCCCGGCAGGCAGAGGAAATTTTGGATGCCGGTGCGGATGTCATCACTCTGGGCAACCATAGCTTCGGCAAGCGGGAGATCGTTACCTATCTGGAGGACAATACCAACATTCTGCGCCCGGCCAACCTGGCCCCCCAGGCTCCCGGCATCGGCTGGCATATCTATGACACCAAGGCCGGTGAGGTGGCGGTCATTGATCTCATCGGCCGCTGCAACATGGACTACGGCCCGGACAATCCCTTCCTCCTGGTGGAGAAGATTTTGAAAGAGATCAAGACCCCCCGGATCCTCGTGGAGATTCATGCCGAGGCAACCTCCGAGAAGCTGGCCATGGGCTATATGTTGGACGGACGGATTTCCGCCCTCTGGGGCACCCATACCCATGTGCCTACCGCCGATGCCCGGGTTCTGCCCAAGGGCACCGGCTATGTGACGGATCTGGGCATGACCGGTCCCCGGGAGAGCGTTCTGGGCATCCGGCCCGACCTTTCCATTGCCAAATTCCGGGGGAATCTGACGAACCGTTACCAGTGGGCGGAAGGCAAGACCAAGCTGGAAGCTGTAGTGTTTACCATCGACGGTGCCACCGGCAAATGTAAGAGCGCAGAAAGGGCCGACCTATGGGATTGAGGATCCTTGTTTCCGGGGACTGGCACCTGGATTCTCCCTTGACTGCCCACCCGGAGCTGCGGGAGCTCCAACGGCAGATCCCCGGCAGAATTGCGGATCTTTCCCTCCGGGAAAAGTGCGATCTGGTGCTTCTGCCCGGCGACCTGTTTGAAGGCGAGTATACGAAAAACAGCCTTCTGGCGGTGCAGTCTGCCCTGGAGCAGATGGGAGTTCCGGTATTCATTACCCCCGGAAATCATGATTATTACGGAGGAAAATCCCCTTATGACCGGGAGGTTTTCCCCAGAAACGTACATATTTTTAAAGAAAATACCATGACTGCCGTGCCCCTGCCGAATCTGGGCTGCACGGTGTACGGTGCTGCCTTTTGGGGGCCGGAGCCTTCAGATTTTCTGAGGGATTTTCAGCCCCAGGGAAAGGAATATCAGATCGGCATCCTCCACAGCTGCTTTGGGGAGAGTACTGCTCCTATCAGTCCAGCCGAAGCGCGGGGATGCGGTCTGCACTTTTTTGCCTTGGGACATATCCATAAGGCGGGCCATGTTCGGGCAGGAAACACCCTGTGCCTCTGGCCCGGCTGCCCCATGGGCCGGGACTTCGGCGAGACCGGCAAGAAGGGTGCCTGGATCGTGGATGTGGATGCTTCCGGGGTGAAGCATCGGTTCTGCCCTCTGGATTTTCCGGCATTTTATGAGGAGACCGTGGATGTGGAAAAGCCTGTCCTGCCGGTGATCCATAGCGGCGATTACCACCGCATTACCCTCATCGGCCGCGGCAGCCGCCCGGCCCTGCCGGTGATTCCCAATGTGACCTGGGTGGATGCCACCCTTCCACCCCTGGATGTCTGGGCATCTGCTGAAGAGGATAGCTTTGAGGGCCTGTTCTTCCGGAAGCTCCGCCGGCAGGTGGATGCCGGAGATCAGACCGCGGCCTTGGCTGCCGAGCTGACCCGACGGCTCCTGGATGGGGAGGAGGTGCTGCCATGCTGACGATTTTGGAGATGACAGCCACCTTCGGCAAGCTGGAAAATAAGACCCTGACCCTGAAACCGGGGATGAATATTCTGGAGGCCCCCAATGAGTGGGGCAAGAGCACCTGGTGCGCATTCATTGCCGCCATGTTTTACGGCATCGACACCCGGGAGCGCACGACGAAGGACAGTCTTGCCGGCAAGGAGCATTATGCCCCCTGGTCCGGAAAACCCATGGAAGGCCGTATGAAGCTGCGGCTGGATGGGAAGACTATGATTTTAGAAAGAACCACCGCCGGCCGGATCCCCATGGGCACATTCCGTGCCTACTGGGAGGAAACCGGCCTCAGCGTGGAAGGCCTCACCGGGGAGAACTGCGGCAGGCTCCTTCTGGGCGTAGAGAAAGAGGTGTTCCTCCGTTCCAATTTCCTGCGGCAGTGGGATTTGCCGGTGGAGGATCATGCCGCTCTGCGGCAGAGGCTCCAGAACCTGGTGACCACCGGGGAGGAAAACGGCGAGGATCTCGTAAACCTCCTGCGCACCCAGAAAAACCGGATCTCCTATCGGGGCAGCGGCCTGCTCCCAAAAAAGGAGGAGCAGCTGGCTGCCGCCGTGGCGGAAAATGACCGCCAGCAGGCCTTGGAGGAGAAGATCCGCCAGCTGGAGACCCGGCTGGATGCCGAGGGCAGGGAACGGAAGCTGCTGCAGAACCATGAGAAGGCCCTGCGGTATGAAGCCTATACCCAGCGGCAGGGGAAGATCAATGCCGCTCTGACGGAACTGGATAACCGGTATGAGAAATGGCAGGAGATCA
The DNA here is from genome assembly GCA_045628895.1 of Faecousia sp. Lineage (GTDB taxonomy): Bacteria > Bacillota > Clostridia > Oscillospirales > Oscillospiraceae > Faecousia. The sequence continues at coordinate 27,203 of JAZQQD010000005.1, read as the reverse complement.
AAAACGCTCCGGAGCCGAAAAAGCCCTTCCCCCTGTGGGTGCTGCCGCTGATTCCGGCCCTGATCCTTCTGTATTTCCGTTACTATATTTATGCCGGCGCACTGGTTGCCGCTGCCGGTTTGCTGCTTATCCTTCGTCCCAAACGGGAAGACAATTCTGCCCGGGAGCAGGAGGCCCTGCAGGCCTATCAAAGCCAGGCGGAGATCGCCGATGCCCTTCAGCAGGGTGTCACAGAGGCGGCACCGCCGGACTTCCCGGATACCTGCACTCTGAGCTGGGAGGAGACCCGGACCCGGTTGGAAACCCTGTCTGCCCGGGAGGGCCAGACCATCCGCGCTCTGGGCCAGCTGGAGGGTCAGCGTCGGCCCCGGCGGGACATTGCTCCCATCGAGAAGCAGATCGCCGAGCTCAAAGCCATGGAGCAGGCCCTGGAGCTGGCGATGGAAACCGCCCAGAAAGTACGGCAGGAGCTGCAGAACCGCTTCGCCCCGGGAATCACCCGACGGGCGGCAGAACTGTTTGACATTCTGACGGACGGCCGCTATGGAAAGCTGACCATCCGGGAGGATCTGAGCCTGCTGACGGCCCCGGAGGGCCAGGTGACCCTCCGCAGTCCCCTGTGGTGCAGCGACGGCACAGCGGATGCCCTGTATTTTGCCCTGCGGATTGCCCTTTCCGAGGCCTTGTGTCCGGTCGCACCCCTGATCCTGGACGATGTCTTTGTACGCTTTGATGACCTTCGGCTGAAAAATGCCCTGTCCCTGCTGGAAAAGGCGGATGCCCAGGTGATCCTCTTTACCTGCCAGGGAAGAGAAAAGCGCATTGCTGACTAGGGGGCGTAATTCTTGCGGTTTGCGCTGCAGTACAAATCGGCGCAACTGGCTTAACTAACTGCGTCATTGCGAGCCAGTGCGCACACTGGCGTGGCAATCCGTTTCCCCCTTTGTACGGATTTGCCATACACTATGCAGTATAAAGCTGCGTACCGCAGAGAAACGGATTGCCACACCAGTGACATCGGTCACTGGCTCGCAATGACGAGGTTAGGGTAGCTGGCTGCGTCGTTTTTGCTGTGATGCAAACCACAAAGGTTTGCGGGGGTATAATATCCGTTCCTACGATGGAAAATCCGAAAATTCCAAAGAAAATCGTGAAAAAAGGCTTGACTTCTTGCTTTTTCGGTGGTAAAATACTACAGCCGCATCGAATGGGTATGAAAGAGGATCCGTCCCACCTTTAGAGCGAGTCTACAAATATGAAGTAGGTGAAAGAAATGAAAGCAGTTATCGTTACCGGTGGCAAGCAGTACACCGTGTCCGAGGGTGATGTCCTGTACATCGAGAAGCTGGGCGTTGAGGCCGAGCAGACCGTGACCTTCGATCAGGTTCTGGCTGTGCTGGACGGCGAAAACTCCAAGGTTGGCACTCCCGTTGTGGAAGGCGCTAAGGTGGAGGCTAAGGTCGTCAAGAATGGCAAGGGCAAGAAGATCTACATCCTGAAGTACAAGGCTAAGAAGAACGAGAAGTCCAAGATGGGCCATCGTCAGCCCTACACCAAGGTCGAGATCACCAAGATCGCCCTGTAATTTTGCCGTATGACAAAATGTGAATTTTTCACCGAGGACGAGCGAATCACAGGATTCACCGTCAGCGGTCACAGCGGCTATGCCGAGGCCGGGGCAGACATCGTCTGTGCCGCGGTCAGCACCGCCGTTACCATGGCAGAGTGCATTGTGAATGATATTTGCGGTGCCAAGGCCAAGGTTCGTGTCAAAGAGGAGGATGCTCGCATCACCCTCACCCTTCCCGCTTCCTGTGATGAAGAGGAATCCGTTCAGGCGGCTCTGGCCGGTCTGATGGTCACCCTCTGCAACCTGCGGGATGAGTATCCGGATTATATCGAAGTTTTGGAGGTGTAATACCATGCTGAAGATTAGCATTCAGTTCTTCGCTCACCACAAGGGCGGCGGTTCCACCAAGAACGGCCGTGATTCCGAGTCTAAGCGTCTGGGCGTGAAGCGCGCTGACGGTCAGTTCGTTCTGGCCGGCAACATTCTGGTTCGCCAGAGAGGCACTCACATCCATCCCGGTGTCAACGTTGGCATCGGCAGCGATGACACCCTGTTTGCTCTGGTTGACGGTACCGTCAAGTTCGAGCGCAAGGGTAAGGACCGCCGGCAGTGCTCCGTGTACGCCGAGCAGTAATTGCGTATAGCGAAGGGACTGCTGCATAGCTTTGCGGCAGTCCTTTTTATATTCTGCCAATTGTAGGGGCGAGCAGTGCTCGCCCGCAACCTTGCGGTTTGCACAGTACCAAAATAGAAGCAGTGAATTTTATTTACATCGTCATTGCGAACCAGTGACCGATGTCACTGGTGTGGCAATCCGTTCCCACTGTACGGATTTGCCCAACGTGATGCAGTAAAAATGACACTGCCGCAAGGAACGGATTGCCACGGCAGTGTGCGCACTGCCTCGCAATGACGGTGTATATTAAAGCTGGTTGCGGTGACTTGTAGTGCGTTCCGCCATCGCGGATTGCACGGGCGGGTGATATCCGCCCCTACAATTCCTGTTTTATTTACCCAAAGCCTGCGGGGCAAGTGCTTGACTGCAAGCCTTTGCCCTACATGCTTTGGAATGGAGGATGTTTTATGTTTGTAGATAAAGTACGAATCACCGTCTGCGGTGGTCGGGGCGGCGACGGCGCCGTGGCCTTCCACCGGGAAAAATATGTGGCGGCCGGCGGCCCGGATGGCGGCGACGGCGGTCACGGCGGCAGCGTTATTCTGCACGTCAACGATAACCTTTCCACCCTGCTGGACTTCCGCTATAAGCGCAAGTATGCCGCGCAGGCCGGTCAGAACGGCCAGGGCCGGAATATGAGCGGCAAGCGTGGCGAACCCCTCATCATCCAGGTGCCCCGAGGTACTGTGGTCCGGGATGCGGAAACCAATCAGATCATCGTGGATATGTCCACCGGTGAGGACTTCGTCATTGCCAAGGGCGGCCGCGGCGGCTGGGGCAACGGCCATTTTGCCACCGCAACCCGTCAGGTTCCCCGATTTGCCAAGTCCGGTACTGCCGGCCAGGAGCGGGATGTGGTGCTGGAACTGAAGCTGCTGGCGGATGTGGGCCTGGTTGGCTTCCCCAACGTGTGTAAGTCCACCCTGCTTTCCGTCACCTCCAATGCCCGTCCCAAGATCGCCAACTACCATTTCACCACCCTGTTTCCCAACCTGGGCGTGATTTTCGTGGATGAGGGCGCGTCCTTCGTTATGGCTGATATCCCCGGCATCATCGAGGGCGCTGCCGAGGGTGCAGGCCTGGGCCATGACTTCCTGCGGCATATCGACCGCTGCCGTCTCCTTGTCCATGTGGTGGATGTTTCCGGCAGTGAGGGCAGAGATCCCGTGGAGGACTTTGATGCCATCTGCGAGGAACTGAAAAACTACAGCGTGGATCTGTCCAACCGTCCCATGATCGTGGCGGCCAATAAGACCGATATCATGGATCCGGATTCCGATAATCTGGAGCGGCTTCGCAAGCGTGTGGAGGAAGCCGGCTGCGAGCTTTACGAGATCTCCGCGGGTACCACGATGGGCACCCGGAACCTCATGCGCGTGGTGGCGGAAAAGCTCCGCACTTTGCCTCCTGTTACCATCTACGAGCCGGAGTATGTGGAGCCTGTGGTGGAAGCCGGAGATCCCAGGGAGCTCACCATCGAGCATCTGGGCAGCACCTGGATGGTCACCGGCATCTGGCTGGAGCGTCTGGTGCGGGATATCAACTTCGACGATTACGAGTCCCGGAACTACTTCGATCTGCAGCTGCGTAAATGCGGCCTCTTTGCCCGGCTGGAAGAAATGGGCATTGAGGACGGCGACACTGTGGATATCTACGATTTCCAATTTGAGTATCAGCGATAAACTTTGTTCCCCCAACCTTTTCCGGTTGGGGGAAACTACATAGATGGGGAGGAAGGAACTGTGAAAAAATATCGGCTGCCCATTTTGTTGTGGCTGGTGTTTGAGACCGTGGCGGTGACGCTGTGGCTCACCAAGGATAACCTGTTTTACCTTTTCAATTTTTCCTATATCGGTTTCTGCATTGCCCTGGGACTTCTGCTGTTCATTCGGCAAAAACCCTATGCCAGACGGATCGTACAGCTGCTGGTGGGACTGTATATGCTGGTGTATCTGGGGCTGATCTGCAATGAAAATATGCAGATCGAGGGCTTCTGGTACTACCTCTTCACCGGGGTGTTCGAAGCGGCAACGATCCACTATGCCGTGGCCAAGATCTTCGGGCCCTTGATTTTCGGCAGAGGCTGGTGCGGCTATGCCTGCTGGACGGCCATGGTCCTGGATTTCCTGCCCTATCCGGTTCCGAGCGCTCCCAGAAAGAAACTGGGTTGGATCCGGTATGTGACGTTTGCGGCTTCGGTGTTGTTTGTGGGAGCGCTGTTCCTTTTCCGGGTGGGAAACATGGAACAGATTATGTTTTATGCCTTCCTCGCGGGAAATCTCTGTTATTACGCGGTGGGCATTGCCCTGGCACTGATCTTCCGGGATAACCGGGCCTTCTGCAAGTATGTGTGTCCCATCACGGTGTTTCTGAAGCCTATGAGCTATTATTCCTATCTCCGGGTCACCTGTGATCAGGAAAAGTGCATCCGCTGCGGAAAATGCAAAAAGGTTTGTCCTATGAATGTGGATGTTACGGACAATTCCCGAAGCCGGGGAAACGGAACCGAGTGCATCCTGTGCATGGAATGCGTGAAGCATTGCCCGAAAAACGCGCTGTAAAAAAGTGAACCGCCCCTTCTTTTTGGAAGGAGCGGTTTTTCCTTACTGCATGCTCTGCTCGTAAGCCTCGATCATTTTCTTGACCATCTGGCCGCCTACGGACCCGGCCTCAGGGGCGGTGATATCGCCGTTGTAGCCGTTCTTCAGGTTCACGCCGACTTCGGAGGCAGCCTGCATCTTGAACTTGTCCATTGCCTCACGGGCGTTGGGGATATTCAGCTGATTGTTGTTGCTAGCCATTGTGTTTCTCTCCTTTTATCTCATTTGCGGCTTTTTCTTCCGCAACCATAGCTTTACCGGAAATGCGGAAAAAAACCGTGTTGAATTGCGGAAAAACAGGGAGAAAAAGGGAATGGATTTTTAAAAATTTTTAAAATTTTGAAAAAGGTTGAGAAAATACGAGAAATCACTGCAAAGCGGTGATTTTGAAGGATGTTTTTTTAAAAAAAAGAAGAAAGTCAGAAAGTGCTGCCGAGTACAGGGGAAGACACGGGAAAGGAAATCATCTGCCGACGCAAGCGAGAGCGAAGATGTGCGGAAAGCGAACCGAGCCTCAAAAAGAGGACGAAAGCCGGGCGGAACGAAAGGACGGACGTAAGATACTTGCACTGAAAATTTTTAAGCTCCATCCGAAAGGATGGAGCTTTTTTGAAAAAAATCATCCCCCCGGGGGGCTTGCGGAAGAAAAGCAGGATTCGTAAAATGAAAGCATCCTGAAAGTGAATTCCATCCAATAAAGAAAAACGCTGTGCCCTTGGGGAAGAGGCACAGCGTTTTCTTTATTGAAAAAAGGCAGCGAAACTCTGCCTATATAGGCATTTTACTATAACAAAGAAAAAAACTATGAATTTGCACCAAAAAGCTATATGCGTATAATGAATATTGAACAATCCCCACAAATGGGGAAAATAACAGAAAGAGGTAGATACAAATGACTCTCGCAATGACAAAGTGCCTGATCATCTTTGTGCTCATGCTGGTCGGTTATATCTTCTACCAGCCCCTGAAGCTGCCCATGGGCGTTACCGCTCTGCTGGCAATGATGGCTCTGGTGTTCACCGGCCTGGTTCCCGCAAAGACTGCTCTGGCAAACTTCGCAAACAAGAACGTCATCCTGATTCTGGGCATGTTCGTTGTTGTTGCAGGCTTCAACCGTACTCAGGCCGTCAAGAAGATGAGCTCCCTGGTTACCAAGGTTTCCGGCGGCTCCTTCGCTAAGATGTTTGTCGGCTACGCACTGGTCGGCTGCCTGCTGAGCCAGTTCATCCCCAGCCCCATGTCCGTTTACGCTGTCATGTTCCCCCTGGTCATGGCTTCCTGCGAGGATATGGGTGTGAGCCCCTCCAAGGCTATGTTCCCCCTGTGCCTGGTTGTTATCGGTACCTGCGCAACCCTGCCCCTGGGTGCCGGCGCTGTCACCTTCGCAACCTATAACGGCTATCTGGAAGCATACGGTGTTACCGATGTTGCTTTCACCATGCTGGACTTCTTCAAGGGCCGTATCGCAGCCCTGGTCGTCATCCTGATCTATGCCTGCACTCTGGGCATTAAGATCTCCCCCAAGGAGCCTCCCGTTCCCATCACCATGACCACCGCCAAGAAGAAGGGCGGCAAGGAGCAGGAAGCACTGTCTCCCGTCAAGGAGTTCCTGGGCTACTTCATCTTCATCGTGGTTGTCCTGGGTCTGATCTTCGAGTCCAAGACCAAGATTCCCGGCTGGCAGGTTACCGTTACCGGCGCAGGCCTGCTGGTTGCTTTCGGCGTGCTGTCCCCCAAGGAAGCTACCGATTCCTTCCCCATCCGCATCGTTCTGATGGTTATCGGCGCTCTGACCATGGGCACTGCTATGGTTGAGTGCGGCCTGGGCGACAAGATCGGCGAGATCGTTGCTTCTATCGTTGGCAACACCCGCAACGGTTACATCATCGGCGCTCTGTTCTTCGTAGTTCCCTTCATTCTGACTCAGTTCATGAACAACCAGTCCTGCGCTGCTATCTTCCAGCCCATCGTTATCCTGAGCTGCCAGGCTCTGGGCTGCGATCCCCGCGGTCCCCTGATCCTGCTGAGCGCTGCAACTCTGACTGCATTCATGACTCCCATGGCTACCGGCACCATTCCTCTGGTTATGGGCACCGGTGGATACGACCAGGCTTCTCTGATCAAGCAGGGCTGGCTGCCTTCCCTGATTCTGATCATTGTCTCCGTTGTTTCCGTCATGACCCTGTTCCCCGCATTCTAAAATAGTCCGCATCTTTCCTGCAGGCAGCAATGCCTGCAGGAAATTCCATAAGGAGGAAAAATATGAGCGAAAAGACACTTTGCACTACTCAGGGCCTGAAATTCCGCTGGATCAATGCCCAGTGCTTTGAATTTGTGTTCCCCAATGGTAAGGTCATGCTGTCTGACCCGTTCTTCGATGCCCCTCAGTACATGAAGCCCGGTAAGGGATTCAGCCTGGAAGGCTTCCATGTTGACGATATCGAGCGTGTTGACTACCTGTTCGTCAACCACACCCATTTTGACCACATTGCCAACCTGCAGCAGGTGGTGGATAAGTTCCATCCTGTTGTGATCTGCCACAGTGCCGTGGCTATGGAGCTGGCAAAGACCCATTCCATTCCTCTGACATCGATCTATCCGGTGGATTTCGGTGACCGTTATTACTTTGACGGCTTCTGGATCGACACCTATCATGGCACCCATCATGGCCAGAAGGACGATTACAAGCAGCTGCAGGAGAAGTTCCCCACGGACAACGATCTGATGGCCATGGGCGGCATCTTCAATGTAAACATCGTCATCAACACCCCCGAGGGTCTGCGCATTGCATTCCTGGGCGGCAATGACGACGGTATGACCGAGCGCTTCCGCGAGATTCGTCCCAACGTTCTGATCCGCAACAAGATGGGTTCCTCCCGTGACTTTGATCGGGTTGCCGAGCGCTTTGCCGACATCTTCGCCAAGTCCAATACCCAGCTGCTGATCCCCATGCATGTGGAGACCTGGGTGAACGAGTGCCCCGACTTCCTGAACGGTGTCATGGATGACATGAATAAGATCATGGAGGAAAAAGGCCTTGTGGGCCGTGTTGCTCTGATGGAGCGCACCAAGTGGTACGGTCTGAATCTGAGCATCGAGGCTCTGTAAGCGTAAAAAATATCCCCTCTGCGCCGTCAAAGACTCAGAGGGGGATTTCCGTTAATTCTGCTTTAATTGTTGGGCAAGGATGCGGTATACCGCATCGGCAACATCAGGATCTGCCTTGCTGCTTTGCACAAGATAGGTCTCATAGGGCATTGACAGCTCTGCTTCCAGTCTGCACATGCCTTCCCGTAGTTTTCCCATGGGAATGACATAGGAGGCGGTACCGTTTTTTGCATAGTGCTCATACATACTGATGTTGGGCACGGTGTATAGTACCCGGGGATACAAGCCCGGAATCTGGGCAAAGAGGGTATCCAGCCACAGCCTTGTGCGATGCTCCCGAGCAGAGGGGGCGGCAACCAGAGGCTCGTGCTCCAAATCAGCCAGATGGATATAGGGCGTGGGATCCCCGGGATGATAGTGTATCTTTTCCCAAAGGGGACTGTCCTTCCGCAGCTGTACCGCAGGCGGATAGCTGACCAGGGGACGCATACGGAAGTTGCTGCCGGGGGTGGGCATCCGGATCAGAGCAAGATCCAGTTCACCTTTTGTGATGGCTTCCTCCATCTGGTAGTTGGCTCGGTCCACGAAGGTCATGGTGACATTGGGAAGTTCTGCCAGCAGCGCATCCAGAAGACCGGATACCATATCAAAGCCTGTGCGTACAGGAATGCCCATGGTGAGATACTTTTGGCCTTTCATATTCTGCAGATCCTCCTGCAGCCGCTGCCAATGAGACAGGATATGGCTGCATTCCGCGCAGAATCGGCGGCCGGCCTTGGTGGGTGTCACCTCACCGAACCGGTTTCTCTCAAACAGACGTATCCCCAGCTCATTTTCCACCTTCTGCAGCCGCTGGCTGAGGGTAGGCTGGGAGATGAAAAGGGCCTGCGCGGCTTTGGTAAAGCTGCCCTGTTCGGCAATTTTCAAAACATAACGCATATCGTCGATGGTCATGGCTCCGCTTCCTTCCTGCCTATGGGGCAATACTGACTATACGATAAACAAAGATCGAAAAAAAGTCAAATCTGAATTCTATTTTTCGTCAGATTCGCAGAAAAACACAGTGTTTTTTATGGAATTACCAAAGAAATGTTGTGAAATAAAACAAAAAATGAAAGGGGTATTCTTATGGTTAAAACAATTCTGATCCGCAATGTGCGGGTATTTGATGCTGCTGCCGGTACCTTTGCTCCTGCATGTGATATCCGCATCGAAAACGGTGTTGTGGCCGAGATGGCTCAGAACATCGCGGTCCTGCCCGGTTATGATGTCGTGGAGGGTGAGAATCTGTGCGCTTCCACCGGCTGGACCGACTGCCACACCCATTTTTCCGGCTTCGATCCCTTCCTGACCTATCCTTCTCTGGGTGTTACCCGCGTCCATGATGCCGGCAGCAACGGCGCACTGGACTATCCCGCATTCCACGATACCATTTCCCGCCTGCCGTTCCCTGTGACCTCCTACCTGTATGTTGGCATCTACGGCGTGGGCGGCAATGAGCTGCTGGATCTGAACAACATTCAGGAAACTCCCTTCCTGGATATGGTCAAGCAGTTCCCCGGCGAGATCAACGGTGCCAAGATCCGCATTGACCCTCGCGTCAACTGCGACACCAAGAAGTCCCTGCGCATGGCCAAGGAGCTGGCCATGAAAGCAGGTCTGCCCCTGATCGTCCATCCCAGCCGCTGCACCGACAGTGTGGAGGAGATCCTGGAGGTTCTTGATAAGGACGACGTTTACGCACATACCTATTCTCCTGTCAGCCCCGGAATCTTCGACGAGAAGGGCAATGTGAAGAAGGCCATGTGGGATGCCATGAAGCGTGGTGTTCGTTTTGATCTGTCCCACGGCTCCAACAACTTCGGCTATGATATGGCCCGTCAGGCCATCAGCCAGGGCTTTGTGGTTGAGACCATCTCCACCGACCTGCACGGCGCGAACTACAATCGCCCCGGCATCAACCTGGCCGGCGTTATGACCAAGGCGATCCAGGCAGGCATCCCCCTGGAGGAGGCTCTGAAGAAGGTCATCATCAACCCCTCCATCCTGCTGCACTGCGCGCCCAAGGATCCCACCATCGAGGTCGGTCAGACTGCCGATATCACCGTGTTCACCGTCTCCAATGATGGTATCGAACTGCCCGATGTCATCAAGAAGGTCGAGCTGTGCCAGACCGTCGTGAAGGATGTGGCCACCGTCATCGGTGCAAGCCTGCATCGTTCTAAGGAAATGGCCGTTGTCGTCGGCAAATAAATATTCACTTTGAAGGGAGAGTATGGCGGAAGCTGTACTCTCCTTTTACCATTTAGGAGGAAAGACAATGATACCGGAAATTCGCATTCCTGTGACAGAGCAGACCCACTTGGCTTCCAAGGGATATTTCTTCGCCGGCGGTGGCTACCGCGGTGAAGAAGGTAAGCATTTTTATTCCGGTCAGATGTTTGTAGAGGTTTTCGTCCCGAAGGAAATCCGGCATCCCTATCCTCTGATCTTCTTCCACGGCGCAGGCCAGACCAATCTGAATTGGTTAGGTACTCCCGACCATCGGCAGGGCTGGGCAGATTTTTTCCTGGAGCAGGGCTATGTGGTTTATCTGGCGGAGCAGCCTGCACGGGGAAGATCCGCCTACCATCCCGAGGTGGACGGGAAACGAAGATATCATACCGTTGAGGATATTGAAGGCCGTTTTGCCGGTACGGCAGGAAGCTGGGCCAATGCAGGGCTGCATACCCAGTGGCCGGAGGAGGCCTCCCGGATCGGTATGCCGCTCTTTGACCAGTTTGCCGCGGCCCAGGTGGAATTTGTGGCAGATGCGGCCTATTCGCAGCAGCAGGTCTTTGCTGCTGCCGGGGAACTTCTGGAAAAGACCGGCCCGGCGATCCTTGTGACCCACTCCCAGGCAGGACCCTTTGGCTGGAAGATCGGGGATGCCTATCCGGAACTGGTCCGGGGAATCGTTGCCCTGGAGCCTGCAGGACCGGTATTTTCCGGAAATGCAGAAGATCTGACGGCGAAAAATTTCGGCCTGTGTGAGCTTCCCTTGAATTTTGACCCTCCGGTCAGTTCTCCCGCGGATTTCGTGCTGGAGCGGATCCGGGACCACCGTCCCGAGGAAAAGGACTGCCTGATCATGGCGAAGGATCATATCCACCGGCTTCCCGGACTGTCCCGCGTGCCTGTGCTGCTGCTTACCGGCGAAGCCTCCTATCACACCCAGTATGATTATGCCACGGCAAAAATGCTGGAGCAGTGTGGGGTGAAGGCGGATTTCGTCCGCCTGGAACGTGTCGGCTTCCGGGGCAACGGCCATTTTATCATGCTGGAAAAGAACAGCCTGGAAATTGCAGCCTGGGTAGATCGCTGGATTGCGGAAAATACCGAAAAATAAGGAAGGCACGGCGAAAGCCGTGCCTTCCTCTATAGGGATGGGATTGACTTTTTCAAAAACATGCGGATAATATAAGATGTTTGGAATCTTTAAAAAAGGGGAGATAACGGTGATCAGTCTGATCCTGGCAAAGAAAATATTATCTCTGTTTCTGATGATCTTTATGGGTGCGCTGCTGGTACGTCTGCATATTCTGCAGCCGCGGGACAGCAAGCTCCTGTCTACCTTAGTTTTGAATCTTATCATGCCCTGCATGACCCTGTCCGCTTTCCAAGTGACCTACAGCGACAGCATCCGCAGCGGTCTGCTGCTGGCGGCTGCGGCGGCCATTGCGCTGGAGACGCTGACCATTTTGGCAGCCGAGGGAATGAATAAGCTCCTGCATATGGATCCTGTGGAGAAGGCCGCATCGGTATATTCCAATGCAGGCAACATGGTGATCCCTATCGTGACCTCCATGCTGGGTCCCCAGTATGTGATCTATACCATGGCCTATTCCTCCATTCAGCAGTTCCTGTTCTGGAGCCATTGCAAGATGACCATCTGCGGAGAGAAAAAGATCGATCTGAAGAAGATTTTTCTCAATGTGAATATGATCGTGGTGTTTGTGGGCATTCTTATGTTTTTCCTGAGACTGCAGCTGCCGGAAATGATCCAGGAGGCGGTCAGCGGGATCGGTGGTATGATTGGGCCCCTGTCTATGGTTATCACGGGTATGCTCATCGGCAGCATGGATCTGAAGAAAGTCTTTACTTATCGCCGGGTGTGGCTGGTAGCCGGCCTGCGGCTGATCGTTTATCCCCTGCTGGCGGTACTGCTGATGAAGCCCTTTACTGCCTTCGCGCCGGAAATGAAAACAGTGCTCATGATCCCTATGCTGGCAGCAGCTGCCCCTACGGCGGCGACGGTGACCCAGATGTCCCAGGTCTACGGCAAGGATGCGGATTATGCCAGCGCCTGCAACGTGGTAACGACCCTGATGTGCGTCTTTACCATGCCGGTGATCATTTTCCTGTACCAGTTATAAAAAGACCCGCTGCAGCACAGCTGCAGCGGTTTTCTTTCTTGTTATTCTTCTGTGGAGAAGAGCACCTTGCGGAAGAGCTCTGCGGTTTTCTCATCGCCAATGGCCTTTTTAAAGACATCGGTGGAGGGACCGCCGTGGGACAGAAGACCATCTACGTAGACGCTTGCCTTTTCCCGCTTGGGCTGGGCGTCGCTCTTCGGGGCGGCAGCGCAGTCGGAAAGGTAACCCTTGAGATACCGCTCCGTCAGCCAGTCGAAGCCGGAGGTTTCTGCTTTCTTGCCTTTCTTGGCAAGGCTCACCGGCAGCTTGATGGAATCGTACCAATGGCTGCCCACATCGTGGTCGGGCAGATCCTTTCCGGTTTGCTTTGCTGCCTCTGTGGCGGTCAGAGCGGTGCTTCCCAGCAGGGTGTCATAGACCTCGAAGATCAGAGTGTCGTTGCCCATGGCGTGCACCCGGTCGTAGGACAGCAGAGGCATATCCTTTTCCGTGGGATTGATGATGAGAGTATCCATCTGCATCAGACCGAAGAAACCCTTGGCTTCCATGACGGAGACCGGGCCCAGACCTTCCGCATAAAATTTCCGAACAGCGAATTTCATACCCTGGGCCTTCAGAGCGCCGAAGCCCTGGGTGTCCGCTTGTTTGAGAGGGTAGCAGGCGTCAATGGCCTGCAGCAGCTTGGAAATCATAGAACCTCCTTATTTTGCGCATGCTTTCATGCCTGCCTTGTGGAGGATCAGCATGCCTGCCATAAGACAGCCTTGAGAGACGATGTTGATACCCTGCTCCAGCCAGTTGACCCAGGCGGCGGTGGAATCCAGCCGGCCGGCATAGCCCATGCCCATGGAGGCAACGAAAGCCAGAACAAAGAGCACGATGGCACCCTTCTTCTTCATCCGGGCAGCCAGAACGGAAAGGCAGGTGCAGATGCAGCCCAGGCCCAGCACCATCATCACCAGGAACAGCACGGTGCCGGAAAACAGGGGAGGTGCAACCGCCAGAGCAGCCTTTTTACTTCCGCAGACCAGGATCACCATGGCGATACCTGCCATGAGGAAGCCCAGGGACTGGGTGGGCAGGAACAGAGTGTTCAGAGCGTGGAAATCACAGATGTTTGCGGCATACAGCAGCTTCCACAGGGCCTTCAGAAAACCGGCGCAGAACACGTTGATGGTGCCGGCGGCCAGCAGGGCAAAGCCGTACTTGGGCATTGCGTAGTAGAAGTCCCGCAGCATCAGTACCGCGGCAATGGCGAAAAACACAACGGGGATGAAGTCCACCAGAGCCATGGTTACGGTAAAATCATACATATCTTTTTCCTCTTATGTAGTGTGGATTATTTCTTCACCAGGTGGTAGATGGGAACGAAGGGAATGAGGATGGGGGTCTTGTTGGCGTATGCCCAGTATTCTTCCTTGTCGCCGTAGTTCTTGTTCTGGCGAGTCTCCAGACGCTTGGCACCGCTGAACATGATGTAAACGATACACACATAGCCGAAGACGGCAACGGCCCACTGCCAACCACGGAGGATATTGAGGCCGGAAACGAAGCAGCCGGTCCACACCAGAATCTCACCGAAGTAGTTGGGGCAGCGGCTGTACTTGAACAGGCCGTTCATAGCCACCATCTTGGGATTTTCCTTCTTGGCAGCGGACTTCTGCTTGTCGGCCAGAGCCTCCATGTAAACGCCGATGGCCATAATGGCGGCACCGATCCAGCTCAGGGCATCGGATGCGGCTGCGCCGTTGACCAGCCGATAGAGCACAGGGGAGACCTGCATGGGGTACAGCAGTGCCATCATGATCCACATGGCAACCTTAACGAACATGGGAACGGGCTTGCTGGTCTGGGCATCCAGAGTCTTGCGGTAGGCAGCGTTCTTGGTTTCCCGGATCAGCAGGAACAGACCGAGACGGCAGCCATAGATCACGAAAAGAACGCAGATAATGAGATAGGGAAGGCTGAAGCTGCCGCCGATGAGGGCAGCAACGAGCATGGCAGCGCCGCAACCGGCAATGGCCAGGCCGTAGCCAACGGACATGAACCACACGAAGCGGTAGAAGCCGATGGCGCAGAGAATGGCGGAAACAACTGCCAGAATCCAGAATAAAGTGGGAAATACCATAGTTTTTTCTCCTGATTATGCCTTAAAGTAGTTGGTGATGTACTCCTTGAAGCTCTTGTCGCCGGTCTCGGTGTCGCCCACCAGATCGTGACTCAAAGTCCACTTGGAGAAGAGGATGATGTCGTGCTTGCCTGCCTTCTTGATCTTGGGCAGGTTGGCCAGAATACCGAAGAGCCAGATGGGCGCCCACTTGATCTTCACGGGCTTGCCGGCTGCCTTAAAGCACATCTCGGCCATTTCGATGTAGCTGTAGGTCTCCTTGCCGCCAACGTTGTAGGTGACATTGGTGTCCATCATGTGCGCCACGATGAAGTCGGCGAAGTCGGGGCAATCCACAACGTTTGCTTTTACGTTGCCGTAGCCCTTCAGCAGCTGCATCTCACCCTTGTCGATGTAGGGCTTGAAGACCTTGGCGATGTCATAGAAGTAGCCGGTGGGGCGATAGATGACGTAGTCCATGGGCTCTTTCTTGATCTCCTGCTCCACCATATACTTTGCGTGGAGCATGGGAACCTCTTCGGCACCGGGCTCATCGCAGGAGATGACGGAGATGTAGTTGAATTTCTTAACGCCTGCTCGCTTGCACTCGGCATACAGGTTCATATTGCCCTTGTAGTCGATGTCGTAGGAAGTGAATCGGGTGGAAGCGCCGGTGAGACCCATGGTAGTAATGCACACATCGGCCCCGTCGCACAGACCCTTCAGAGTCTCGGGATTGGTAGCGTCAATGGAAACGAAGGTGTATTTTCCCTCGGTGCCCTCGATGGGGCGTGCCTTCAGGTCGGCAGCAATAACCTCGTGGCCTGCAGCGCACAGGGCTTTCAGAATTTCTCCGCCCAGATTGCCGAAGGCACCAGCCAGAACAACTTTCATAGATAACTCCTCCTTAATATTACTTCTTGCTCTTTTCCTTAGAGCGCTTGTCGTTGATGATCTTCATATGCTCAGCGGTGACCAGCTCCACATTGTTCTCCTTGGCCCAGGTAACGCAGCCCTTCAGCACGGTGGGCAGGAAGACACGGGGCACATTCAGAATGGTCTCCAGAGCATCGTCGGTGAACTTAACCTTGTCATCGGCACGGTCAGCGGCATAGCGGACGGAATCCAGGGATGCCTTGCGGATGGGCAGCAGCTCAGCGCGAACCTTCCAGGGCTTTCTGTGGAACCAGAAATTCTTGCTGTCCCGGTAACCGTAGTCCACGGGCAGGGGCGGGAAATCCTGGGCGCGAACGCCGTTGATGATGGCATCACTATACTTCTTCTTCATGAGGATCCGGTCAATCTTCAGAATGAAGTGGCAGCCGAATTTGCTGGTGATGCCGTTGAAATCGTGGTAAGGGGGCTCATAGCCGAAGAGCTGACCGGGCTGGTCGTTCTGGGCGTTATCCAGCTCTCTTACCCAGGTGCACTCAATGGACTGAATGGCATCGGTGAGGACCATGGGGCGCTTCTCGCCGGTCTCTTCTTCAATCTGGCTCTTTTCCAGCTTGAAGTTGCACTTGGGCATCTTATCCTCGGGCTTGTCGCCGGGCCAGCTCAGCTTGACGCATTCCTTAAAGGTGGCGGGCTTGTCGTCCACAAAGTTGATGGCACACTTGCCGTTGCGCAGGATGTTCTGAGCGGTGTTGGAAGAGTTGCGGCAGTTCAGCAGCAGAGCGTAGTAGCTCTTGCCTGCTACATAGTAGGGCTGCACCAGGCTGTAGGGACCCAGAGTGGTGGAGCCATCCTCACACAGGGTGCTGATGACCACGGTGGGCATGGGGAAAAACAGAGAGGTCTGGTAGAAATTGTCTACCACGCGAAGGTTTTCAAAGCTGGACATGTTTCTTTTCCTCCTATATTATTTTACGGATGATTCCGTAGAGTTGACAAAATGGGGTGCCGGAGAGGGACCAGGTCAGCAGGGCTTCGGCAATGAAGTCCGCAGTATAGTCATCCGGGCAGAAGGGACGGATGGGGGCAGCCAGCTGGCTGCGGAGCATGGGGTGATATTTTCCTGCGGCTCTGGGGAAATGGCTTTCCGCTGCCTCGTCGTGGAAGAGGGCGGCATATTGGGCATGGAATCTGGTCAGACCCTCGTAGGCTGCCCGGAGCACACCTTCCAAGCCTTCGGCGCTGTGGCCGGCGATTTCTTCCATAAACAGCAGCCAGTCCGCCAGCAGCACGGAGGCCACCAGGGCATCCTTGGAGGGGAAGTAGTGGTATACGGTACCCACACCCACCTGGCAGGCCGCAGCCACCGACCGGATGGTCATGGCGGAATAGCCGGCATCCAGCAGCTGCCGCCGGGCTTCCACGGTAAGTTTTTCCTGCAGGTTTTCGATGATTTTCGGCATGGGAAACTCCTCTCTGTGGGATATGAACGTGTTCACTTTAATTATAGAAAGGGAAATGCCGGGTGTCAATATCGAATTCGCACAATTTTTATCGATATCTTTTGTGTAAAAATCAAACCCGGCAGGGGAAGGCTTTTTCGCGGACTTGCGTTTTTGGAAAAACCGTGGTATACTAAAGCCCAATTTCAAAGACAGGAGGAAACTCCCTATGATTTTGATTTGGATTTTCTTGCTGGTTTGCGTGGCATTGGGTCTGCTCTTTGCCTCGAAAGCCTGATTTCAAAGACAGGAGGAAATTTCCCATGATTATGATCTGGATTTTGTTGCTAAGCTGCCTGGCTCTGGGCCTGGTACTGTGCTTCAAGGGCAAGACCTTTACCTTCCTGGCCCTGGGTGTTCTCGCTG
Organism: Faecousia sp.; assembly: GCA_045628895.1. Lineage (GTDB taxonomy): Bacteria > Bacillota > Clostridia > Oscillospirales > Oscillospiraceae > Faecousia. Next base: position 9,965 of record JAZQQD010000005.1, on the reverse strand, counting down.
CCCTGTACTGCCGCTATACCTGGCCGGAATTTTTCCCGGAGGGCATCTGGGGTATCGTGATCCTGGTGATCATCGGCTTGCTGGCCGCAGGTATGATTCGTGTGCTTTATCGACTGGGCATGTTTGCCGTGGGTGCCGTGCTGGGTGCGGCGGCGGGCATGATGCTGATGGGCGCTTTCCCCGCGTTGGAGACCTATCGCTGGGCGGTGCTGGGTGTCTGCGGTGTAGCAGTGGGCATCTTTGCGGTGTTCTGTTCTGATTGGTTTGTGGTGGTGGCCACCAGCTTCGGCGGCGCGGTGTTCTCCGTGCTGGCTGTGACCTTTGCCGTTGCGGAGCGGAACGATCTGGGCGCTTTTCTCGGCAGCACGATGCTGGAGACGGCACAGAATGTGACCTCTGTCCTGAACCGCTCCTACATAGAGGATAAGGGCATTGTTCCCGCCATTGGGCTCATTGTGCTGGGTGTCGCCGGCTGTCTGGTCCAGAAAAAGGATATGAAATAAGGAAAGCTCCTTTCCCTCCGGGGAAAGGAGCTTTTATTCGGGTATCTTTGGAAAAAGAAGACTGCAGACGATTTCCAGTCTCCTGTCATCAATCTCCTGGCTCAAATCAAAGAAATCCCACATGGCATTTCGCTGCGGATCGGTCATGGTTTGCTCCTGAAGATCCAGAGCTTTTTCTGCTTCTTGAATTCTGAAAAGGAGAGCGCGGTACTGCGGATCTTTTCGGATAGCCTCTTCCATCATGGCTAGTTTTTCAGCTGTTAATTTCATTGAAAACCTCTTTTCAGAATGATATTAACCGATATTGGTTTATATTATTCTATATCATATTCGGTTATCATTCAAGAGAAGAGGTGCTTGGATGTTATGATTTCCTATGAAAAGCTATGGTTGACTATGAAGGCAAAAGGTATCAGTCAGTATGCGCTGATAAAAGAATATCATGTCAGTCCCGGGCAAATTACCCGTTTGAAGCGCAATGAAAGCGTCAGTACCCATACCATCGATACTTTCTGTCGTATTTTGGATTGCCGCGTAGAAGATATCATGGAATTTGTAAAAGAATAACATGAAATAAGAAAAAACCACTCCCGTTTTTTGAAGAACGGGAGTGGTTTTTTATTGGCCTGAACAATCAGATCTGCGCCGCATCGGCACTCTTTAATTGCAACTGTAATTTATCCGCAATGAGGGCGATAAACTCGCTGTTTGTGGGTTTTCCCTTGGTGTTGGAAACGGTGTAGCCGAAGAACCGCTGCAGCGTCTCCAAATCGCCCCGATCCCAGGCAACCTCGATGGCATGTCGGATGGCTCTTTCTACGCGGCTGGGGGTGGTCTGGAAGGTCTTTGCCACCTGGGGGTAGAGTACCTTTGTGATGGCGTTGATGACGTCCATATCTCCCACGGCGATGATGATGGCTTCCCTCAGATACTGGTAACCCTTGATGTGGGCGGGAACGCCAATCTCGTGGATAATGCTGGTGACCATGGCTTCGATATTGGGGTTCCCGCTGCCTCCGGGGGTGTAGCGCAGGGTCTCGCCCTTGCGGATCTCCTCCAGCCGATCCACCAGCGTTTCGTAGTCACAGGGCTTCAGCATCAGGTATCTGGCCCCCAGATTTGCGGCGGCGGCAGCTACGTAATCGGTGACGAAGCCGGAGGTGGCCAGGGTGATGGGCCGGGTGCCCAGAGTGGAAATGGCCTTGAGAACGCTGATGCCGTCCCGCTTGGAAAGCATCAGATCCAGAACCAGAATATCGGGTTTTTGCTCCGTCACCAGTTGAATGGCCTGCTCGCCATCCTGTGCGGTGCCAAGGACCCGGAAGCCTTCTGTATGTGCAAGGGCGCAGATCAGATTTTCGCAGAATTCTTCGGAACTGTCTGCGATTAAAACGGTTGTGTATTGATCCATAGATTCCTCTCCTATCGTAAAAAACTCTTCCCGAGACGCAGAAGGTATGCCTGCGTGCGACAAATATAATGTAGCATAAGGCCTCACAATTTGCAAGGATAAAACAAAATAATCGTTCGCCTAAAAACAGCATTTTATCGTCGAAAATAACATAAAATCGTATTTTTCGACACAAAACGAGGCTGTGGAAAACCAAAGGAAAACCAGGGATTCTATTGACGAAGAAGGGCAAAAAGTGTAAGATAAAAGAAACTAAAAATATGGAGGGATTTCCCATGAACGAAGTATGGAACCTTAACCCGATCTACACCGGCTTTGATGCACCGGAGTATGCAGCGGACTTTTCTGCTATGTGCGCCAAGATTGATGAATATGCCGCTTTCACCCAGACCCTGGGTCAGGGCGATGCCCTGGAGACCCTGAAAAAGGGAACGCAGATGGAGGAGGAGCTCACCGAGCTGGTGTCCAAGCTGGCCGGCTACGCATCTTTGCGCCAGGCCGCCGATACCAAGAATCCCGAGTGCGGTTCCCAGATGGGCCGCATCATGGGTCAGTACAGCCGTGTGGCTGCACCGGTTGCTGCCATGCACCAGTGGGAAGCGAGCCTGCCCAATCTCATGGAGCTGGTGGACAGCGACGAATCCCTTTCCTGCTATCACCACAATTTTGAGAAGATCCAGGAGGGCTGCCGTTATCTTCTGCCCGGTATGGGCGAAGAGATCATGGCCAAGATGGAGTTATCCGGCGGCAATGCCTGGTCGGAGCTCCAGCAGTACCTGACCTCTACCGTCCCCGTCACCTTCCGGGGCGAAAAGACCAACCTCTCCGCCATCCGCAACATGGCTTATTCCGGCGATGCATCCGTCCGTAAGGAAGCTTATGATGCCGAGCTTGCCTGCTATGAGCGGATCGCCGATGCCGTTGCCTACGCTCTGAACTCCATCAAGCTGGAAACCATTTCCGACTGCCAGCTTCGCGGCTACGATTCCCCCCTGGACCGCACCCTGAAGCATTCCGATATGAAGCGGGAGACCCTGGATGCTATGCTGGGCGCTATGGACGAGTATCTGCCTGTGTTCTGGAAGTATCTGAAGACCAAGGGTAAGCTGCTGGGCTATGAAAACGGCCTGCCCTTCTACGAGATGTTTGCTCCCATGGGCAAGGCCAATAAGAAGTACACCACCGAGGAAGCCAGAGACTACCTGGTGAAGCTCTTTACCGAGTTTAACCCCGAGGAAGGCGCCATGATCGCCGAAGCCTTTGATAACGAGTGGATCGACTTCTATCCCCGTGACGGCAAGGCCGGCGGTGCCTTCTGCGCCGGCGTGGAGTGCATCGGCCAGAGCAGAATCCTCACCAATTTCGACGGTGCCTTCGGCGATATCGTCACCCTGGCCCATGAGCTGGGTCATGCTTACCACAATCTGTGCATTGCCGATCACCGTCCGCTGAACCACGATTATTCCATGCCCGTGGCGGAGACCGCTTCCACCTTCAACGAGTGTGTCACCATGGCTTCCGCCATTGCCGCCGCTTCCGATAAGGACGAGAAGATGGCACTCATTGAGAATCAGCTGCAGGATGTAACCCAGATCATCTGCGATATCTACTCCCGCTACCGCTTTGAGACCATGGTTTTTGCCCACCGGGAAGAGCAGTTCATGGATGCTGCCACCCTGTGTAACTTCATGCTGGAGGCCCAGAAGCAGTCCTACGGCGACGGCCTGGATCACAACGTCCTGCACCCCTATATGTGGGTCTGCAAGAGCCATTACTACGGCCCCACCTTCTATAACTTCCCCTATGCCTTCGGCGGCCTCTTCGCCCGGGGCCTGTATGCCCAGTATGAGAAGGAGGGCGCAGCTTTCCTGCCCAAGTATAAGCAGCTGCTGCACACCACACCCATCGCTACCGTGGAGGACACCGCCAAGGTCGCCGGCATTGACCTGACCGACAAGGACTTCTGGCGCAGCGCCCTGCAGACCGTAGCCGACCAGATCGAGCTGTTCTGCCAGCTGGCGGAGGTGTAATGTGAAAGTTCCTTTCACATTATCGGGATTTAAAATAATAATCATCTTATCATTCCTTCGCTTCGCGTGATAAGATGCCTCGTTTCATTACACTTTATGCCGACGCGAAGCGGCGGAATGGATGATTATAGATGAAAGCCCAAACCAAAGCCTTACTGCGTTTTCTGGACGCATCCCACAGCCAGTATCATGCCGCTGCCTATCTGGCAGCCGAAATGGAGCAGGCCGGCTATACCCTCCTTTCCGAGGGGGAGGACTGGAGCCTGGTTCCCGGAGGAAAATATTATCTGACCCGGGGCGGCAGCGCCGTGGTTGCCTTCCGGATTCCGGAGGGACAGCCCACCGGCTTCCTGCTGTCCGCCAGCCACTGTGACCGTCCCTGCTTCAAGGTGAAGGAGAACAGCGAGCTCACCGGCACCTATACCCGCCTTGCCACCGAGAAATACGGCGGAATGCTGGTAGCTCCCTGGCTGGATCGCCCCCTGTCCGTTGCCGGACGGGTGCTGGTGGAGACCGAGAACGGCCTGGAAAGCAAGCTGGTGGACATCGATAAGAACATCGCCATGATGCCCAATGTGGCCATCCACATGAACCGGGCTGCCAACGACGGCTATAAGTACGATCCCAGATCCGATACCGTGGCGGTGTTGGGCAGCGACAAGGTCAAGGGTAAGCTGGATAAGCTCATTGCTAAGCAGGCCGGCGGCAAGGTCCTGGGCCATGACCTGTTCCTGTATGTCCGGGAGAAGGCCACCCTCTGGGGCATCGATGAGGAGTATATCGCTGCTCCTGCCATCGACGATCTGGAATGTGCCTGGGGCTGCACCCAGGGCTTCCTCCGCTCCCGGGGCGGCAGCGCCATCCCTGTGGTCTGCGTGTTCGACAGCGAGGAGGTCGGCTCTTCCTCTGTCCAGGGCGCAGCCTCCATGCTGCTGGAGAGCACTCTGGAGCGGATCTGCGCCGCTTGTGGCTACAGCCTGCCCAAGCTCCTGATGAATTCTTTCATGATCTCTGCGGATAATGGCCATGCACTCCATCCCAACCATCCCGAGCTGGCAGATGCCCAGAATGCCCCGAAACTGAATGGCGGCATCGTGCTGAAGTTCAATGCGGGCCTCCGCTATACCACCGACGGCCTGTCTGCCGCTGTGCTGCGGAAGGTCTGCAAGAAGGCTGACGTGCCTGTTCAGACCTATTGCAACCGGGCGGATATCGCCGGCGGCTCCACCCTTGGCCATATCTCTTTGAGCCATGTCTCCGTTCCCACCGCGGACATTGGCCTTGCCCAGCTTGCCATGCACTCCTGTTATGAGAGTGCAGGTGTTATGGATGCCATTTATCTGGAGGATGCCATGGCCGCCTATTATGGCAGTACCCTTACCGTGGAGGGTTCCGCGGTACATATTCAGTAAAGAAGGAGAAAACACAATGAAACGTTTTGTTCTGATTCTTCTGACCCTGGTGCTGACCGAAGAGAACCTGCAGGAGCTGTTCGGAACTGCCGAGCTGGTGCTGAACCGCGGATAATTTTATCATACCGGAAGAGCCTGTCCGTAACCGCGGACAGGCTCTTTTCATCCGGAGACATGGGGAAACTGTTTACTGAAATATGAATCGAAAAATATGGGAAATGTCGGTATTCCGACCTATTTTTCGCAAAAATAAAGGGAAAATGAATGTTGCGAAAGCAACGGAACCGTGTTATAATGAGCGGGATTATGAGAAAGAATAGGAGAATACTGTATGATTTTCGGTAAACATATGAATGGTTACTACCGGAAGCATGCGCTTGCACTGATCCTCGGTATTATCGCACTCATTGCGGTTGACTACGTTCAGCTCATTACTCCCCGGCTCTACCAGATGACCGTAAACGGTATGAACCAGGGCTTTGTAATGGTGAACGGCGTGCGGGAGACCTTTGATATGGATTTCCTGCTGGATCGGATCTGTATGCCTCTGGTAGGTGTTATCCTGTCTCTGGTTGTTGGCCGTTTTATCTGGCGTATGACCATTTTCGGCTCTGCCATTAAGGTGGAGTGTGACCTCCGCAACCGGATGTTTGACCATGCCAAGGATCTGTCCCGACAGTACTATCAGGTCAACAAGGTGGGCAACATGATGTCCCTCTTCACCAACGATCTGGATACCGTCCAGGACTGCTTCGGTTCCGGCTTTATCCTCACCTTTGATGCATCCGTCCTGGGCGGCATGGCTCTTTTCAAAATGTGGAAGATGAACGGTCTTCTGACCCTCTTTGCCCTCATTCCCATGGCCCTGCTGCTGGCAGCCTCCACCATCATCGGCAAGGAGATCACCAAGAAATGGAAGGCCCGTCAGGAAGCCTTTTCCAATATGTCCGACTTCTCCCAGGAGAGTTTCTCCGGCATCGCTGTGGTGAAGGCCTTCGTGAAGGAACTGAAGGAGCATGCCGCATTCGTGAAGCTCAACCGGGAAAATGAGGAAGCCAACATCACGCTGACCAAGACTGCCGTCATGCTCCGCATCATCGTGTCTCTCTTCGTGGAGTCCGTCATCTGCGTCATCCTGGGCTACGGCGGTTACCTGGTGTACACCGGCCGTTTCAACGCCGGCCAGCTGGTGGAATTTATCGGCTATTTCAGCTCCATCGTGTGGCCCATCATGGCTGTCTCCGAGCTGATCGATATGCACGCCCGGGGCAATGCATCCTTGACCCGTATTTCCGAGCTGCTGGATGCCCAGCAGGATGTGAAGGACCGGGAGGATGTGAAGGAGCTGCCCGAGATTCGCGGCGATATCGAGTTTAAGGATCTGACCTTCCGCTATCCCGACGGCGAGTACGATGCCCTGAGCCATGTGTCCTTTACCATCAAGGCCGGCGAGAATGTGGGCCTGGTGGGTAAGACCGGCTCCGGTAAGACGACTCTGGTGGATCTGATCCTCCGTACCTACAATGTCCCCGACGGCACGATCTTTGTGGATGGCGAGGATGTGAACTCCGTGCGCATCCGGGATGTGCGGAACGCCGCCTCTTATGTGCCCCAGGATAACTTCCTGTTCTCCGATACCATCACCCGGAACATTGCCTTCGGTGTGGATAATACCGATCTGGATTCCGTCAAGAGTGCTGCCGTGCTGGCAGATGTGGACGGCAACATTGCCGAATTCTCCGAGGGCTATGATACGGTGCTGGGCGAGCGCGGTGTTACTGTCTCCGGCGGCCAGAAGCAGCGTATCTCCATTGCCCGTGCCCTGATGAAGGATGCCCCCATTCTGATCCTGGATGACTCCGTCTCCGCTGTGGATACCAAGACCGAGCGCACCATCCTCCAGAACCTCCGTTCCACCCGGCAGGGAAAGACCACCATTCTCATTGCCCACCGTATTTCTACCATCGAGAAGATGGATAAGATCATCTTCATCGATGACGGCAGGATCGTGGCTGTGGGTAAGCATGCCGATATCTACCGGGATTGTCCCGAATACCGCAAGATGGTAGACTTGCAGAAGCTGGAGGAAGAAAACAATGCGTGAGTATATGCCGATTCTCATTGTCTTTGGCATCATCAGCGTGTTTGCCATCGGCTTCACCCTTTCCTACCTGCAGCTGCGTAAGCAGAAGGAGGCCATCGGCTTCGACCGGAATATGCCGGATAAGGAGATCGTTGCCAGACTTTATGTTTACGCCAAGCCCTACTGGAAGGACTTCCTGCTGGTGTTCATTATTATGATCATCAGTATCGCCTATGATATTGTGTCCCCCCTCATCGTGGGCCGGATCGAAACCATGGTCAGCGGCAATTTCCAGCTGTCTGCCCTGTATAAGATGGTTGCTCTCTATGGCACCGTGCTGGTGATCTCCATGGCCTGCACCTATTTCCAGGCCGTGATCCTGCAGAAAACCGGCCAGCGGATCCTGTCTACCCTCCGTCTGGATATCTTTACCCACATCGAGAGCCTGTCCCACGAGCAGCTGAACCAGATTCCCGTGGGCAAGCTGGTGACCCGTGTTACCAACGATACCAACGCCATCTCCATGATGTTCACCAATATCCTTGTTACCATGGTGAAGAATGTGTTCATCGTGGCGGGCATCCTCATCGCCATGCTCATGGTGAACTATGCCCTGACCATCATGGTGCTGTGCTTCGTGCCCTATCTGATCCTCTTTACCGTCATTTTCCGGAAGTACACCCGTAAGGTGTTCCGCAAGGTCAAGGACGGTACCACCGATATCAATACCTATCTGTCCGAGAACCTCTCCGGTATTAAGATCACCCAGATCTTCAACCGGGAGGAGCAGAAGATGCAGGACTTCATGGTGAAGAGTGATTTCCTGAAGAAGGCCAAGCAGAACCAGATCTTTGTCTTCGGCATCTTCCGTCCCATGGTGTATATGCTCTATATTTCCTCCGTCCTGTGCCTGCTGTACCTGGGCGGCAAGGGATATATCCGGGGTACTTCCTTCCTGGGACAGACCATCTCCAGCGGCGTTCTCGTCACCTTCTATATGTATATCTCCAAGTTCTTCAACCCTATCCAGACTCTGGCTGAGCAGTTTAATATGCTCCAGTCCGCCTTTGCCTCTGCCGAGAAGATCTTCTCCGTCATGGACATGGTGCCCGAGATCGTGGATGAGCCCGATGCTATGGAGCTGACGGATATCAAGGGCGAGATCGAGTTTAAGAACGTTTGGTTCTACTATAACGAGGGTGAGTGGGTGCTGAAGGATGTGTCCTTCCACATCAGCCCCAAGCAGACGGTGGCCTTTGTGGGTTCCACCGGCTCCGGTAAGTCCACCATCCTGAGCCTCATCTGCCGGAACTACGACATCCAGAAGGGCCAGATCCTTATCGACGGCATCGATATCAAGAAGATCAAGATCTCTTCTCTCCGCCGTCACTTCGGCCAGATGCTGCAGGATGTGTTCCTGTTCTCCGGCACCATCCGCTCCAATATCCTGCTTCGTGAGGAAGGCATCTCCGATGAGGAGGTTTGGCAGGCCTGCAGGTATGTCAACGCCGATCAGTTCATCAGCAAGCTGGAAAACGGACTGGATGAAGTGGTTCGGGAGCGGGGCAACAACTTCTCTGCCGGCCAGCGTCAGCTGCTGAGCTTTGCCCGAACCATCATCCACAAGCCTGCGGTGATGATTCTGGACGAGGCTACTGCGAACATCGACACCGAGACCGAAATTCTGATCCAGGATTCTCTGGAGAAGATGATGAACATCGGCACAATGCTGATCGTGGCACACCGCCTGTCCACCATCCAGCACGCGGACAACATCATCGTCCTGTCCCACGGCAAGATCCTGGAGCAGGGCAACCACCAGGAGCTGCTGGCAAAGCGCGGCAGATACTACCAGCTCTACACGCTGCAGTACCACCGCGAGCAGAATAAGTAAGCATGAAACCCCGCCAAAAGGCGGGGTTTTGCTGTACAATGCGCGGAAGATGTGCTATAATGGCGAAAAAGGAGTGTGAAGCGTATGAAGATTCGTACTGTGGAAGCGGACTATGATCAGGTCGCGGCCATTCAGAAGCCGCCCAGAAAAAGACCCGAAAGACCGGCGCGATTTTTCCGCTGGCTGCTGAAAGCCCTGTCTGCCGGAGAACTGAAAAAGGTTGACTTCACCTGCGAGAGAATCGGCATGGAAAAGCTGGGACCGACAGAGCCCTGCCTGATCCTCATGAACCACTCCGCTTTTATCGACCTGGAGATCGCGGCCACGATCCTCTACCCCAGACCGTTCAATATCGTCTGCACCTCCGATGCCTTTGTGGGCAAGGACTGGCTTCTGCGGAAGATCGGCTGCATCCCTGCCCAGAAATTTGTGACAGATCCGGCCATGGTGAAGGATATGATCCGGGCGCTGCGGGACTGCGGCAGCTCTGTGCTCATGTACCCGGAGGCCAGCTATTCCTTTGACGGCACGGCGACACCCCTGCCGGAAAGCGTAGGTAAGTGTGCAAAGATGCTGAAAGTGCCTGTCATCATGATCCGCACCCATGGCGCATTTCTGCGGGATCCGCTGTA
>JAZQQD010000004.1:0-7773 GCA_045628895.1 Faecousia sp. | reverse complement strand
CCCACGGCAAGACCACCACTACCTCCATGTTTACCCACATCGCCATGGCCGCAGAGCTGGATCCCACCGTCATGATCGGCGGTTATCTGCCCCTGCTCCATGCCGGTCACCGGGTCGGCAACGGCGATACCATCATTCTGGAAAGCTGCGAGTACTGCGATTCCTTCCTGAACTTCTTCCCCACCCTGGCAGTGATCCTGAATGTGGAAGCTGACCATCTGGATTATTTCAAGGATCTCGAGGATATCAAGAAATCCTTCCGGAAATTCGCTGAGCTTTCCACCAGCGGTGTTCTTGCCAACGGCGACGACGCAAACACCGTTGACCTTCTGAAGGGACTCGACTACATCTCCTTTGGCTTCGGAGAGCACAACCGGATCCGTGCCGTCAATGTTTCCGAGGATTTCCGCCATTTCGATGTGACCTGTGACGGAACATTCTATTGCCACGTGGATCTCGGCGTTTTCGGTGCCCATAACACAGTCAACGCCCTTGCCGCTGCAGGCGCCGCCTGGATGCTGCAGCTGGATCCCAAATACGTAACCGAAGGCCTTGCCTCCTTCCACGGTGCCAACCGCCGTATGGAGAAAAAGGGCACCTATAACGGTGCGGACATTTATGATGACTATGCCCATCATCCCGGCGAAATGGCTGCCACTCTGACTGCTGTCGCCTCCATGGGCTACAAGAGAGTTCTTATGGCCTTCCAGCCCCATACTTACACCCGGACGAGTGCCCTCTTCGACGATTTTGTAGAGCAGCTGAAAAAGCCCAACATCGCCATCGTTGCAGAGATTTACGCAGCCAGAGAGCGGAACACCATCGGCATTTCCTCTGCCGACCTTGCCAGGGAGATTCCCGGAAGCATCTACTGCGAAACTCTGCCGGAAGTTACCGAAACCCTCCGCAAGCTGGCACAGCCCGGAGACATCATCCTTACCATGGGTGCAGGCGATATTTTCCGTGCCGGTGAGGCTCTGCTGAAATAAGGAAACATTGGGAGAATTGTAACATGAAGAAACTGAGTGTTTGTATTCTGTTCGGCGGCATCAGCCCGGAGCATGAGGTATCCCTCCGCTCTGCCGAATCCGTGCTGAACAATATTGACAAAGAAAAATACAACATTTTTCCTGTAGGCATTACCCAGGAAGGCGATTGGATCCTCTTCGGCGGTGACGACTATTCCATGCTGCCCGACGGCACCTGGAAAACCCACCCCGCCAATCGGAAAGCCGCCATCTCCCCCATCCGTGGACAGGGTCTGCTGAGTTTTGAGGGTGATTGCGTGGTTCGCGAGCGCATCGATGTCGTTTTCCCCGTGCTTCACGGCGAAAACGGTGGGGACGGCGCTATGCAGGGTCTGCTGCAGATGGCAGGAATTCCCTATGTAGGCCCCCATGTTGCCGCATCCGCAGTGGCCATGGACAAAACCCTTACCAAGCTGGTTGCTGACCAGGCAAAGGTCACCCAGGCAAAGTGGGAGCTGGTTCGCACCGGTGATCTGGGTGTTCACATGGATGCCATCGTGGAGACTCTGGAAGCCAGATTCACCTACCCCATGTTCGTTAAGCCCGCAGGAACCGGCTCCTCCGTCGGTGTCTCCAAGGCATCTGACCGGGAGTCTCTGAAGGCAGCTCTGCTCTCCGCCGGTGCCTTTGACGAAAAAATCCTTGTGGAAGAATTTATCCACGGCCGGGAAATTGAGGTTGCCGTTATGGGCAACAACAGTCCCGTGGCCTCCGTCTGCGGCGAGATCGACTCCGGTGCAGAGTTCTATGATTACGAGGCCAAGTATATTACCGACACCTCTACCGCCTATATTCCCGCCCGGATTTCCGAGGAAACCGCCGAGCAGGTTCGGGAAGCCGCTGTCAAGGTCTACCAGGCCATCGGCTGCCGAGGCCTGAGCCGTGTGGACTTCTTCGTCACCTATGAGGATCAGCGGGTCGTCTTCAACGAAATCAACACGCTCCCCGGCTTCACCTCCATTTCCATGTACCCCAAGCTCTTTGCCGCCAGCGGCATTCCCTATTCCCAGCTCATTGACAATCTGCTGGAGCTGGCCATGGAGGAATGATTCCATGAAGGTCACCCTCACCCTGCGGGTTCGCTCCGCCTACCCCAGGCAGGATCCGGAACTGATCAAGCAATCCATGGACGGTGAACTGACAAAAACAGAGGACGGCTGGTGCATCCGTTATGCGGAACCGGATCCCGGTATGCAGGGCGTTATCACGACGCTGACACTGAAAAAGGATTCCGTAACCATGGCTCGGGAAGGAAGCAAAACCGTAATGGTATTTGCTGCCGGAAAAGTTACACACTGCACCTATGCTCTGGATTTCGGCACTATGGATATGGAAATCGACACCCGGGCACTCCGCTGGGAGATTTCCGGCACCAAAGGAAAGCTGGACATGAAGTATTCCATCGGCGCTTCCAAGGAAGAAGCCGGTCACATGGACTATCATCTGATACTGCAATAAAAACAGGGTCGGAAAACCGACCCTGTTTTTTCACTTTTTATAGATCTGGTCTGCGCCGATTTCCCGCAGGCTGTGCACACCGCACATCTGCATGGCATCCGTCAGCTCGCTGCGGAGCTGATTTACATAAGCTACGATACCGTCCTTGCCTGCACCGTAAACACAGGTAACCATTGGTCTGCCGATAAGCACGCTGTCAGCGCCCAGCGCCAGAGCCTTGAACACATCCATACCGGTACGGATGCCTCCGTCCACCATAACGGTCATCTGTCCGCCAACCGCACGGGCGATTTCCGGCAGAACCCAGGCCGTTGCGGGAGTCTGATCCAGCACACGTCCGCCGTGGTTGGAAACAATGATGCCGGAAGCACCGGCTTCCAGGGCCTTCTGGGCACCGCGAACCGTCATAATACCCTTCAAAATAAAGGGAACGCCGGCATACTCGATGATCTCCCGAAGCTGGGCTACGGACTTGCTGCCGCTGGGGGGAATGGTATTTTTCAGGAAGGGCAGACCGGATCCGTCAATGTCCATGGCCATGACCTTTGCTCCTGCCTTCTTTGCCCGATCAATGCGCTCAAAGACCAGTTCCTGGTTCCAGGGCTTAATGGTAGGAACGGCAAATCCGAATTCCTTCAGCATCTCCATGGCAGAGCCATAGCAATCGGGAGCCTGTCCGTCGCCAAGGAAAGCGGCGATGCCAGCTTCCATGCAGCCGGAAACCAGGCCGGTATCATACTCCATTTCATTGAGTTTTTTTCCGTAATGATTTACAACGGAGCCAACAGGAGCTGCAAACACAGGCAGATCCAGCTGCTTGCCAAAGAAGTCATAGGTGGTATCGACGGGTTTATCCTCCGCAATGGTATCCATATTGATGAGGATCTCCTGCCAGGCGGCATAATTTCTGTGGAACACCGTTCCGCTGCCCTTGGAACCGGGGCCGGGAATATGATTCTTGCAGGCCACACCATCGCATACCGGACAGGCATGGCAGGGTTCCATCTGCCCGCGGGCATTCTTTCTTACTTCTTCATAGGTCATTTTGTTTCCACCTTTCGCACAGCTCCAGCTTTTCCTGCCGGGTCAAGTGTTTTATTTTATATTCCAGCTTCAACGCCTCAGAATGGGACTCGCAAGCGCAGGTATACACCAGCTCCAAGGGGCCTCTTCCCCGAGTATACTTGGCGCCCTTTCCTAAGCGGTGGGCGGCAAGACGCTTCTCCACATCATCGGTAATACCGGTATAAAGGGTATCATCCTTGCACCGAAGCATATATAAATACCAGTTTTTCTCCATTACTTTTTATGAAACAGCACCGCAATTCCCTTTTCTGCAAATCGCTTCACAAGAAAATCCACCAAAAGGAAGCAGATATTTCCCATGACCAACAATGCAATCAGCAGGATCTTACCCATTTCGGCAAATTCGGAACCGAGTTGATCCGCTCCCATCACAGAAATCAGGATCCGATACATCAGCAGAATCACAACATTAAAGAAAGCCACTTTCCAGAGAAGGGGCAGCTTTCGACGATCCATCCAGGGCTTGATCATGGGATAATACCCCAGTGCCACAAACAGCGAAGCACCTTCCTTATCCGGACACAGGAGCACGCCGAGAATGGCAACGGCGCCGTACCAGGCCCAGCCGATGCGCTTTCCACAGCGGCGGAGGATCTCACACTCCAAAATCATGCAGGCCATGGGAAGCACATAGGTAAGGCCGGGGATAAATCCTCCCAGCAGCAGAAACACCACTGCCAGCGCCCCGAAAACGCCTCCCAAGGCCATTTTTCTTGACGACTGCCTCATTTGGAATTCTTCTTCAGCAGGCCGTACTTCACATCCCACAGCTTCTGGGAAAGGTCCACATAATAACTCTGGGGATTGTCAAACCGCTTGACCTCATCCCAGAGGGTATCCACCTCGGAGGCACAGTAATCCCGAATCTCATCCAGGCTGGGACAGGTATACACCTGCTCACCCTTCACGAAAATCGGAACCTGCAGCTCCCGGGCGGTAAAGTTGTAGACCTTCTTGGTCTTCCAGGTTGCATCGGGATCGAAGATCTCTATATCCTTGGTATCGTCCACCGTTTCATCATAGACGCACAGATAATCTGCGATGGCCTTGCCAGTGTCCTTGCCATAGAAGCGGTACAGCTTCTTATAGTGGGGTGTGGTGATCTTGCCCACATTTTCGGAAATTTTGATCTTCGGCTCCACAGTGCCGTCCTCTTTTTCTACGGCCACCAGCTTGTATACGCCGCCGAAGACAGGCTCACTCTTGGCGGTGATCAGCCGCTCACCCACACCAAAGAGATCGATCTGAGCGCCCTGGCGGAGGATATCCTGAATGATGTACTCGTCCAGAGAGTTGGAAACAGAGATGGCACACTCCGTCCAACCGGCTTCATCCAGCATCTTTCTGGCCTGCTGGGTCAGATAGGTCATATCGCCGGAATCCAGACGGATGCCGCACTTGGTGATTCCCTTGGGCTTCAGCACCTCGTTAAACACCCGGATGGCATTGGGCACGCCGGATTTCAGCGTGTTGTAGGTGTCCACCAGCAGGGTTGCATTATCGGGATACATCTCGCAATAGGCCTTGAAGGCTTCGTATTCGGTGTCGAACATCTGTACCCAGGCATGGGCCATAGTGCCGCCGGCACGTACGCCGTAAAGCTGATCGGCAATGGTGCAGGCCGTTCCTTTACAACCTGCGATATAAGCCGCTCTGGCACCCATAATGGCCGCATCAGAGCCCTGGGCCCGGCGGGAACCGAATTCCAGCACGGTTCTGCCCTGAGCTGCCCGCACTACCCGGTTCGCCTTAGTAGCAATGAGGCTCTGGTGGTTGATGGAAAGCAGCAGATAGGTCTCAATCAGCTGAGCCTCGATGGCAGGAGCACGGACAGTAATGATAGGCTCCTTGGGGAAAACCGGAGTACCCTCGGGAATTGCCCAGATATCGCCGGTAAAACGGAAATTTTTCAAATAATCCAGGAAATCCTCGGAAAAGCAATTGCGGCTCCGCAGATACTCGATATCCGCTTCATCGAAATGCAGCTCCTTGATATAGGTGATGACCTGCTCCAGGCCTGCGGCGATGGCAAATCCGCCTCCATCCGGACACTGCCGGAAGAAAACATCAAAATAAGTAATGCGATCGCGATAACCCTTTTCAAAGTAGCCGTTTCCCATGGTCAGCTCATAGTAGTCGCAGAGCATGGTGAGGTTCAGCTTGTCATTGATAATCATGTGATTCACCTCATGTCATTATTTGTCCCCATTATAAGTCAGGAAAAAAGAAATAGCAATCCTTTTTGTTGACATTCCCTGGAAGTTCCCCTATGATAAAGAAAAAGGAGTGATACCCATGGAAATTACAGTTGGAATGAAAGGCTTTGCCGAAACTCTGGTGGAAAAGAGTGATACCGCTCTGGAAGTCGGCAGCGGCAGTCTGATGGTTTTTGCCACCCCCTGCATGGTTGCCATGATGGAAGGCGCTGCCTGCGATGCCCTTGCGGATGCTCTCCCCGATGGACAAACCACTGTTGGCATTGCTCTGAACATCGAACACACCTCCGGCACCCCGGTAGGATTGGAAGTCCGGGCCGAAGCGGAAGTCACCGCAGTGGAAGGCAAGGTCATCACATTCAACGTTACCGCCTATGATGAAGCCGGCGAGATCGGCAAGGGCACCCACAAGCGGGTGCTGGTAAACGAGCAGAAGTTCCTGGATAAGGTATATCAAAAGATTTAAGGAGGATAAAATATGGCTGACTACAGCGCAATGATTCGCGGAACCTTTGAAATGGGGAGTGTTCAGGATGCCCGGACACTTTTTGAAGTCTGTGTTCTGAATGCATTCCCTACCTCCAGCTATAGAAAGCTTGAATTGATCCGTTTTCTCCCTAAAGAGGAATATATGGAAGGCAGAAGCATGAATCATGTATTTGAGATCCGCAAAGCCACCATGAAGGACCACCCCGTATGGGAGGTTTCCCGTCACCGTGTCACCATGGGAAAGACACCGGATAAGACCGCATATCTGGATTATCTCACTCTGGATTTCCTTGCATAAGAAAAGCCGCCGGTTCCATCGAACCGGCGGTTATTATTTTATTGTTTATGGCAAGAGCCTGCCATGGCGCAGGAAGCACATCCGCATCCGCAGGAGGACTTCCCTTTCTTCTTGTCTTTTCGCATTTTTACGATGATCAGGGCAACCGTTCCCAGCAGCACAAGGCTCACAAGGATCGTACCCAGATTTTCCAGTAACCAGTTCATAAATAATCCTTTCTCATTTTGCAATACGGCTGGTAGCTTCTTTGTAAGGCCGCAGGAGCATATAGACCATACCGATCAAGCATGCGCCTGCCGCAGCTGCGCCCAATACACTCCCGTTTCCGGTAAAAAGATTGCCGAACTGGGTCACCATCAGGGAGATCACATAGGCAAATCCGCACTGATAGGCGATGGCAAACCAGGTCCACTTGGCATTGTTCATTTCCCGCTTGATAGCACCAATGGCGGCAAAGCAGGGAGCGCACAGGAGGTTAAAGCACAGGAAGGAATAGCCGGTGACTGCAGAGAATGCCTGTGCCAGGGTTTCATAGACATTACCGGATGCGCCGTAGAGGATGCCCATAGTACCAACAATATTTTCCTTTGCCACCAGGCCGGTAATGGAGGCCACCGCAGCCTGCCAGGTACCCCAGCCCAGGGGAATGAAGATCCAGGAAATTGCACTTCCGATCCGTGCCAGAATGGAAAGATCCAGCTCGTCTTCCGCAAGCATCCGGAAGCCGTCCTCGGTAAATCCAAAGAAAGAGCTAAACCATACAAGAATGGTGGACAGCAGGATGATAGTGCCTGCTTTCTTGATGAAGGACCAGCCACGCTCCCACATAGAACGCAGAACATTCTTGAGGGTCGGCATATGGTAAGCAGGCAGCTCCATAACGAAAGGAGCAGGCTCACCGGCAAACATCTTTGTCTTCTTCAGCATGATACCGGAGACAATGATGGAAGCCATACCGATGAAGTATGCGCTGGTAGCCACCCAGGCAGAACCACCGAAGATAGCACCGGCAATCATAGAGATGAAGGGCACCTTGGCACCGCAGGGAATGAATGTGGTAGTCATGATGGTCATACGGCGGTCGCGCTCATTCTCGATGGTACGGGAAGCCATAATTCCGGGAACGCCGCAGCCGGTGCCGATGAGCATGGGGATAAAGGATTTACCGGAAAGGCCGAACTTGCGGAACACACGATCC
>JAZQQD010000003.1:0-4104 GCA_045628895.1 Faecousia sp. | reverse complement strand
GCTGTGCCAGGTTGATAGCGGTCTGACCGCCCAGGGAAGCGATGACGCCTTCGGGTTTCTCAAAGTCGATAATTGCCATGACATCTTCCACGGTCAGAGGCTCAAAGTAGAGCTTGTCGGCAGTGGTATAGTCGGTGGAAACGGTTTCGGGGTTGTTGTTGATGATAATGGCTTCGTAGCCTGCCCGTTTGATGGTCTGTACAGCATGAACGGTGGAGTAGTCAAACTCAACACCCTGACCGATACGGATGGGGCCGGCACCCAGCACAACGATCTTCTTCTTGCCGGTGAGAATGGACTCGTTGGTTCCGGTGTAGGAGGAGTAGAGATAGGCAATGTATTTGCCGGTGTGGAGAGTATCCACCATGCGGAAGATAGGCACAATGCCGTTTTCCTTGCGCAGGTTGTAAACATCCAGCTCCTTCATATTCCAGATAGAAGCAATGAACTTGTCGCCAAAGCCCATGGTCTTAGCAGCCTGAAGGGTTCTGACGCAGCCGGGTTTCTCCTTCAGGATGTTTTCCATTTCCACAATACGGGCAATGGACTCCAAGAACAGCTCGGTGATCATGGTGACTTCGTGGAGCTTTTCGATGGAAATGCCCCGACGGATCAGCTCGGTGATGGCGTAGATGTTGTCATCCCGGAACTGAGCAATGTAGCTCAGGAGCTCTTCGGTGCTCCAGCTGTCGAACTTAGCCAGATGGAAGTGGCAAACACCAATCTCCAGAGAGCGGACGGACTTCAGGAAGCACTCCTCCAGAGTTGCGCCGATGCCCATGACTTCGCCGGTAGCCTTCATCTGGGTGCCCAGAGCGTTGCTGGCAGAAGCGAACTTATCGAAGGGGAACCGGGGGAACTTGGCAACAATATAGTCCAGGCTGGGCTCGATGGCTGCGGTGCCGCCGGCAACGGGAATCTCTTCCAGAGCCATGCCCATGGCGATCTTTGCGGTGACCCGGGCGATGGGGTAACCGGAAGCCTTAGAGGCCAGAGCAGAGGAACGGGAAACCCGGGGATTGACCTCAATGAGGAAGTACTCGCTGCTGTTGGGGTTCAGAGCAAACTGCACGTTGCAGCCGCCTTCAATCTTCAGCTCGCGGATGATCTTGATTGCGGAATCATTCAGCATCTTCAGATCGTGGCCGTTCAGAGAGAGGATGGGAGCAACGACGATGGAGTCGCCGGTGTGCACACCAACGGGACCCACATTTTCCATGCCGCAGATGGTGATGGCGTGGTCGTTAGAGTCACGCATAACCTCAAACTCGATCTCCTTGTAGCCCTTGACGGACTTTTCCACCAGAACCTGATGCACAGGGGAGAGGTTGAAGGCATTGATGCCGACTTCGATGAGCTCTTCCTCGTTGTAAGCAAAGCCACCGCCGGTACCGCCCAGGGTAAAGGCAGGACGGAGAACCACAGGATAGCCGATGTGCTTGGCAGCCTCCTTAGCCTCTTCCAGAGAGTAGGTAATCTCGGAGGGGATGACAGGCTCGCCGATGGACTGGCACATTTCCTTGAACAGCTCACGGTCCTCAGCGCGCTCGATGGAATCGAAGGGAGTACCCAGCAGCTGTACGCGGCACTCCTTCAGAATGCCCTTCTTCTCCAGCTGCATAGCCAGGTTCAAACCGGTCTGGCCGCCGATGCCGGGAACGATGGCGTCGGGACGCTCGTAGCGAATGATCTTAGCGATATACTCCAGGGTCAGAGGTTCCATGTAGATCTTGTCTGCAATGGTGGTGTCCGTCATGATGGTGGCGGGATTAGAGTTGCAGAGCACAACCTCGTAGCCTTCCTCTTTCAGAGCGAGGCAGGCCTGGGTTCCTGCGTAGTCGAACTCAGCAGCCTGTCCGATGACGATAGGGCCGGATCCGATAATCAGTACCTTCTTGCTGTCCCTTCTTTTTGCCATAATAAATACCTCCGTTTGAAAATCCGTATACATAAGAAAAACCGAGTTGGGGGACAAAACCCCTAACTCGGAAATTTATGAAATATTGAAAGAAAAAACACAAGATGCTCCATCAAAAATGGAGAATTCAGCCATATTTCGATACTTTTTTGCTGAAATAATGACCATCCTGTGCACCAACCTTTCTAATCGAATAGTATACAGGCTGGAGAGAAAAATGTCAATCTTTTTTTCGATATTTTTGAAAAAACCTGGAAGCTGTATTATGCTTTGCCGATCATGGTTTCGGCCAGCCGTGAGAGAAAGGTGCGGTTTGAGGGGCGGAAGAGCCTGGCATTTTCCGGGAAATAGATTTCCCACTGTGCAATATCCCGTCTTTCCCATGCGCTCTCAATCGCGCTGCGCATGAGCCGTTCCACCTGCTGCCCGGTAGCACCGGAACGCATGCGTTTTGCAACGGCGGGGTATAGTTCCTTGGTGATGGACTGAGCGGGGTCTTCCGTAAGGAGCAGAATCGCTTCCCGCAGACAGGCAAATCCTTTTAGCTTTGTAGAAATGCCAAGAGAAATCAATAGCGATGAGATCCGTTCCCGGGGATCGACGGAGGAAACTGCGGTAGCAGGATATTCGCAGGTGAGTTCTTTTATCCGACTGCACAATGCTTTTACATGACAGGGTTTCATCATCAGATACCCAACAGAAAGCTGCGAAATTCGCTGCATCAGATAATCACTGAGAAATCTGCTGGTGGCAAGGACTGTGGGACGATGATCCATGGCAGTCAATGCTTCCAGTAAAGATATGCCGTCGATTTCGGGAAGGAGAATATCCAATACCAATAGATCCGGAGATGAATCCCGTAACATGTTCAGAGCGGAAATACCGTCGAAACAGACTGCGACCTCATACTGTTCCCGAAGCTCCGAGGCAAGCAACGTACAAAAATCCTGATCGGAATCTGCAATCAGAATCCTTTGCATGCGACATCACCTCCCGGTTGGAATCATCAACAATTTACCATATTTCTCCTTTTTTCGCAATAGCATAAGGACTCTGATTTTTCGACGATTATCGACGATTTCAATTTTTGAATCATTTTTACCCAAAATGTATATTTGAGCCAAAACAGGAAATACTTTCCTTCGGAGGTGTTTTAACCATGAATTTCAAAAGACTATGGGAAAAAATGGAGAAATCCAAGGGCTACTACATAGCCCTGATCCTTTGCGCTGCAGCAATTGGGATCACAGGCTATGTGTACCAGAAAAACACGGCAAAGACTGTTAAAAGAAACTCAGCAGAGGTTCAAATTCGAGTGGAGGATGAACAGGCGGTTGCGGTGATGGATACCACGCCTGCTGTGACAAATGCAACAGCCCCTTCAGTCACTGCAGAACCGAGTGCAACGCCGAAAGAACCCATGAAAACAGCAGCACCGGTTTCCGGTGAGCTGATTTCGGAGTACGCAATGGACTGCCTGAGCTATAACGAGACAACACGGGACTGGCGTGTGCACAACGGTGTGGATATTGCAGCGGAAACCGGAACAGATGTTCACGCAGCAGCTGACGGTGTGGTCTATACAATTTATGAGGATGACATGATGGGAACGACTGTCGTGATCCGCCATGAGGATGGTTATGTAACTAAATACTCCAGTCTGGCGGAGGAGCTGCCCATTTCTGTCGGCGATCATGTAACTTTGGGGCAGACCATTGGCACGGTGGATAATACGGCGCTGCTGGAAAATGCGATCGGTTCCCATCTGCACTTCAGCGTTGTCTGTAATGATGAACAGGTGGACCCGGGCTCTTTCTGCGATCTTGGCTGATGTCGAATCCCGGTGGGGAAAACCCACCGGGAAAAGCAAATAAAGCCCTTGACAAATCGAATGCGGTGTGTTATCATATTCTAGCAATCAGGGATTGCCCCATATCGCGGAGTAGAGCAGTTGGAAGCTCGTCGGGCTCATAACCCGGAGGTCGTAGGTTCGAGTCCTGCCTCCGCAACCATAAAATACCCGGTATTCACCATGAATACCGGGATTTTTCTAACTTTTGGGCACAAAATGAATATGGCTATATAGGCGAGAATTCAACAAAAATTCAACTCGCCTATTTTTTATGCCTTTTTCAAGAAAATGCTTTCAAGGATATCAGCGTTCTTTTGGTCTGCTGCTTCCATCA
>JAZQQD010000002.1:0-5034 GCA_045628895.1 Faecousia sp. | reverse complement strand
GAGAAGAAGGCCGTTACCATGATCGACCCCCGTTATCTGGACACCCTGCTGCATCCTCAGTTCGATTCCAAGGCTCTGAAGGCTGCTACCCCCATCGGCAAGGGCCTGGGCGCTTCTCCCGGAGCTGCCTGCGGCAAGATTGTCTTCTCCGCTGCTGACGCAGAAGAGTGGAACGCTCGCGGCGAGAAGGTCGTTCTGGTTCGTCTCGAGACCTCTCCCGAAGACATCACCGGCATGAAGGCATCCCAGGGCATCCTGACCGTTCGCGGCGGTATGACCTCTCACGCAGCCGTTGTTGCCCGTGGTATGGGTACCTGCTGTGTTTCCGGCTGCGGCGAAATCAACATGAACGAGGAAGCCAAGGAGTTCACTCTGGCAGGCAAGACCTACCACGAGGGTGACTGCATCTCCATCGATGGCTCCACCGGTAACATCTATGACGGTCTGATCCCCACTGTGGACGCTGAGATCGCCGGCGAGTTCGGCCGTATCATGGCTCTGGCTGACAAGTACCGCAAGCTGAAGGTCCGCACCAACGCCGACACCCCCGCTGATGCCAAGAAGGCTCGCGAGCTGGGTGCTGAAGGCATCGGCCTGTGCCGTACCGAGCATATGTTCTTCGAGGCTGACCGTATCGCTGCATTCCGCGAGATGATCTGCTCCGACAACGTTGCCGACCGTGAGGCTGCTCTGGAGAAGATCCTGCCCTATCAGCAGGGTGACTTCGAGAAGCTGTATGAGGCTCTGGAGGGCACTCCCGTCTGCATCCGCTTCCTGGATCCCCCCCTGCACGAGTTCGTTCCCACCAGCGAGTACGAAATCGAGGCTCTGGCAAAGGCACAGCACAAGACTGTTGCTGAGATCCACGCCATCATCGCTTCCCTGCATGAGTTCAACCCCATGATGGGTCACCGTGGCTGCCGTCTGGCTGTCACCTATCCTGAGATCGCCAAGATGCAGACCAGCGCTGTTATCCGTGCTGCTCTGAACGTCAAGAAGGCTCATCCCGATTGGAATATCGTTCCCGAGATCATGATTCCTCTGGTTGGCGAGATCAAAGAGCTGAAGTACGTTAAGGACGTGGTTGTCAAGACTGCTGACGCTGAGATCGCTGCTGCCGGTTCCGACATGCACTACGAGGTCGGCACCATGATCGAGATCCCCAGAGCTGCTCTGACTGCTGACGATATTGCCACCGAGGCCGAGTTCTTCTGCTTCGGCACCAACGACCTGACTCAGATGACCTTCGGCTTCAGCCGTGACGATGCAGGCAAGTTCCTGAACGCTTACTACGACACCAAGATCTACGAGTCCGATCCCTTTGCCCGTCTGGACACCACCGGCGTGGGCAAGCTGATGGACCTGGCTGTGACTCTGGGCAAAAAGGTTCGTCCTTCCCTGCACTGCGGCATCTGCGGCGAGCACGGCGGCGATCCCTCCTCCATCGAGTTCTGCCACAAGATCGGCCTGGACTATGTGTCCTGCTCCCCCTTCCGTGTGCCTATCGCCCGTCTGGCTGCTGCTCAGGCAGCTATCAAGGAAATGTAATTTTTCCCTATAAAACAAATCCCCTCCGGATTTTCCGGAGGGGATTTTTGACATATTCGGTTGAAAATCATTTTTTCTTGTGTTATGATGGCATCCGAAAGAGAGGCGATTTTTGCATGAAATGTAACCAATGTGGGCAGGAGAATGCCCTATCCGCGCATTACTGCAGTACCTGCGGAGCGAAATTCAGCGAAGACACACGGAATGCAGCCTATGAAAAGACCATTTTCGGCAAGCTGGACAAGGTGCTTGACCTCAAAGGCTGGGTGGATCTGAGCAAGATCACCGGCAACCGGATCGTGCGCATCGCTGTGCTGGCAGTATTGCTGGCGCTGGTGGTGGTGAATATCAGCCGTAATGGCAGCCACCTGACCATTGCCCCCGGTGATGGCTACACCGTGGCTTATAACGAGGAGCAGAAAGAATACTACGCCCTGACAGAACTGGACACCGTGAATCTCAGCACCTATCTGCCAAAGAAGACCAATAGCATCACCGTTACTTGTTACATACAGGATCAGCAGGTTTATGTACGGCAGGAAGAACCCGGAACGACAGTAGAGCTGCCCCGGCTGGAGGACGGATACTATGTGATTCATGCGGATTACTCCAACGGGAAATCCGAAGAACTGATGCTCTTCGTGTGTGAGGGGGATGCGGCATGAGCGAAAAGATTTACTGCACCCATTGCGGTACTCACCTGCCTGCCGGTACGGAAATCTGTACCCATTGTCACCGGAAGCCCTACGGCAATAACAGCCCCTTCCGGGAATTTCTGATTCGTCACACCAAGGACAAGCTCAAGGGCACCGTGGAGGATAAAATCTACGACACCCTGAAAAACTATCTTCTCAGCCACCTGTATGGCACGCTGGTGACCCTGAGCATCGGCGCTGTGGTGGTGTCCGCTGCGGCAACAACGCCTGCGCCCAAGCCGGAGCGCATCAGCGAGCGGCCAGATTCCGTCAGCACCATGCTCCTGCACTCCCAGGAGGCCATCGCCACACTGCCTGCAGAAGAAACCGAAGCCACCGAAACGGAAACCACATTGCCGGAAGTCAACGAGACAGAGCCTGTGGGGCCTCAGCCCATTGTCTACGATTTTGATTCCCAAGCGGAGATCATGCTGGCAAATTACAGTCTGTGGGAAAAGCCTACGGAATATGCAATGTACCAGTCCTATTTCGTCACTGACCTGGATCAGGACGGTCTGCTGGAAATCAGCAGCACCGCTACCGCGGGTTCCGGCATCTTCTCGAACCTGCTAATCTACGAGGTCAGTGAGAGCATGGATGGACTGGTGCTGATTTCGGCGCCGAGTGAAAGTGACCCAGACATATTCTACACCATTGACAGCAGCCGCTGGGATCTGACAAATACCTGTATAGGCTATTACGACCCCGAAACCGGCGTGTACAGCTACATCGTTCGGGACAGCTGGCGTTCCGGGGCCGCGAACAGCGGTGCGGTTTACAGCGTGTTGACCATGGTGGATAACAATATCTCCCTGGAAACCATCGGCACCTATGAATACGCCTTCGACATGGCCACCCAGCGGGAAACCAATGTGTACACCATCGACGGCGTGACCTATACGGATGATGAAGCCTTCCACGAGGCCCTTTGCACCAAATTTGCCAACTGCGTGAAATTCACCTACGATATGACCATGCTGGACAGTTATGCTGTAACTGACATAAACGCTCAGATCCGCAGCCTGGTTGCCGGGTATTACCTGACCTTGCAGGATCCGGCATAAGGTAGAATCCAGTAAGCTGCCATCAAGAAAATACAATTCCCGTCAACTATTTGATATTTACACCTCCCGTTTTTGCTGATAAAATAGAATTATCAAAACTATGAAAAGAGGAGATTTCTTATGGGCAACTTTGAAAATGCCAAGGTGCAGGTCCGTGAGGGCTGGCTCCAGGGCTATAACGAAGGCAATCTGCACATCTTCAAGGGTGTTCCCTTTGCCGCACCTCCCGTGGGAGAGCTGCGTTTCCGCCATCCCCAGCCTGCACGTCGCTGGCGCGGTGTCCGCAAAGCGACCCAGTATAGCGCTGCCGCCATCCAGCACGTCATGGATGATGAAACGGCTGCATCCAATGTCCACGGCATTCCCCAGCTGCTGGCACCCAGCCAGTACGAGGAAGACTGCCTGTACTTAAATGTGTGGTCCCCTGCCAAGGCCGCCGAAGACAAGCTCCCCGTATTTATCTGGATTCACGGCGGCGGCATGGTGGCCGGCTCCGGCGTGGAATGCGTGTGTGACGGCACCAGTCTTGCCAGCCGCAAGGACTGCATCGTCGTCACCTTCAACTACCGTCTGGGCTTCTTCGGTTTCTTCGCCCATCCCGAGCTGACGAAGGAATCCGGCGGCACCTCCGGCAATTACGCCTTCTACGACATGATCGCCGCAGTTCGCTGGGTCAAGGAGAATATCGCCGCCTTCGGCGGTGATCCCGACAACATCACCCTGGCAGGTCAGTCCGGCGGTGCAAGATCCAACGGCATCCTGCTGGCTTCTCCCCTGATGAAGGGCCTGGTGAAGAACGTCTCCATCGAGTCCGGCATCATCTACTGGGGCTTCTCCACGCCTCCTGCCAGAGAGGAAATGGAGCAGAAGGGCGTTGCCTTTATGGAGAGCATCGGCTGCAAGTCTATTGAGGATCTGCGGAAGATGGATGCCTGGGAGCTCTTCGACGAGGCTGAAAAGCTGCCCCGTTTCGACTCCTTCTCCTTCTGCGTGGACGGCGAGCTGCTGCCTGAGCACTATCCCGACTGGATGGAAGCGCTGAAATTCAACGACTTTAACGTGATGATGGGCTCCTGCGGCCAGGAATTCCCTGTGACCCGGGGTGAATTCACCGTGGAAGATCTCCACAAGTATCTGGAGGAAGGCTTCCCCGGCCATGCTGAGGACATGAAGAAGTGGTATCCTGCCACCAATTCCGTGGAAGCTGCCAAGGCTGCCACCACCATCGCCTCCGACTTCATGCTCATGGGCGCCATTAAGATCGCCGACCTGGTCACCAAGAAGGGCGGCAAGGCCTTCGTATGGCACATGACCAAGGAAAATGAGACCCAGAAGGGCCGCGACCTGGGTTCCCCCCACTGCGCCGAGATGTCCTACCTCTTCGGCCGGGTGGACAAGGGCGAACGGGATCCCTTCTTCGACTATCACTGGGTGGGTGCCGACTACGACTTCATGGAGCTGATCCAGAACTACTGGTACACCTACTCCGCCACCGGCAATCCCAGCAATGAGGCCTGTCCCGAGTGGAAACCCTACGCCGGCAACTTTGATGTTATGGAGCTG
This sequence comes from Faecousia sp., assembly GCA_045628895.1. Lineage (GTDB taxonomy): Bacteria > Bacillota > Clostridia > Oscillospirales > Oscillospiraceae > Faecousia. The sequence continues at coordinate 164 of JAZQQD010000002.1, read as the reverse complement.
AACAACCACTCCCACATGTGGACCGAGGTCGAAAAGGAAAAGTACGCCTACTACTGGAGCAAAATCAACGGACACAGAGATTTCGTGGCTATGAGTCTTGGCCAGCTGATCGATCTGAAGGACTTCTAAAAAAAGAATCAACAGCCCCGACGATTCGTGTGTCT
>JAZQQD010000001.1:0-2860 GCA_045628895.1 Faecousia sp. | reverse complement strand
TTTCTGTTCAAGCATGCGCTCCCCAACGCGCTGATTCCCATCATCACCATCGTCGGCAACGGCATGGGCATGATGCTGGGCGGCACGGTTATCATTGAAAATGTGTTTGCAATTCCCGGTGTCGGCCGATACATGACGGATGCCATCTCTGCCCGCGATTATCCTGTGGTTATGGGCGGTGTTCTGATTCTTGGCCTGATTTTCAGCCTGATTATGCTGCTGGTCGATATCGTGTATGCATTTGTAGATCCTCGCATTAAGGCTCAGTATGAGAGCGGAAAGGGGAAGAAAAATGGCTAAAGATGCTGTGATTAACGATGGCGTGCGCCTGCGCCGCCAGGGACAGTTCGGGCAGGTTATGCACCGCCTGAGCAAGAACAAGGTAGCCATGATTGGCCTTGTTGTCATTCTTGCCATTATCGCAGTGGCAATTCTCTCTCCCTGGATTTCCCCCTATGATTACGCAAAAACCAGCAAAACCGAACGTTATGCCACCCCCAGTGCAGAACACTGGTTCGGCTGCGATGCCATGGGCCGTGACATCTTCTCCCGCATTCTTTACGGTGCCCGTGCATCCCTGCTGATGGGCCTGAGTGCCACAGCGGTTGCCACGGTGATCGGCGTGCTGCTGGGTGCACTGGTTGGCTATTATGGTGGCTGGGTGGACAATCTGGTCATGCGTCTGCTGGATATCCTTCAGGCCATCCCCGGTATGCTTCTGTCCATCGCCATCTCCGCCGCTCTTGGTTCCGGCATCGGCAATACGATCCTGGCCCTGTCCATCGGCGGTATTCCTATGACAGTCCGCCTGCTTCGCGGTTCTATCCTGACGGTACGCAAGCAGGAATACATAGAGGCAGCTGAGAAGATCAACTGCTCCAAGTTCCGGATCATTACCTCTCACATCCTCCCCAATTCCATCGCCCCCGTCATTGTTTCCGTGACCATGGGCATCGGCAATACCATTCTGCAGGCTGCCGGTCTGAGTTATATCGGCCTTGGCGTTCAGCCACCCACGCCGGAGTGGGGTGCCATGCTCAGCGATGGTAAGAGCGTAATTTTCAAATACCCCCATCTGTGTATTTTCCCTGGCCTTGCCATTATGATTGTCGTTCTGGCCCTGAATATGCTGGGTGACGGCCTGCGCGATGCCATGGATCCCAAGCTGAAGAATTAAGGAAGGAGGCTGCATTCTATGGACAATAATATGCTGCTGCAGGTGAAAGACCTGACTGTGGAATACACCTCCGAAGGAAGTGCGGTTCACGCTGTCAACCACATTTCGTTTGATCTGGAAAAAGGAAAGACCATTGGGCTGGTGGGTGAGACCGGTGCGGGCAAGACCTCCATTGCCCGTGCCATCCTGGGTATCCTCCCGGAGCCTCCCGCCAAGGTGCGCAGCGGTGAAATCTACTTTGAAGGCAAGGATATGCTGAAAATGTCCGAGCGGGAGATGCAGAAGATCCGCGGCAAAAAGATTTCCATGATTTTCCAGGATCCCATGACTGCCCTGAATCCCATCATGCGGGTCGGCGAGCAGATCGCCGAGGTCATCGAGCTGCACGAGAAGTGCGGCAAGAGCAAGGCTGTTCAGCGTGCCAAGGAAATGCTGGAAATGGTCGGCATTCCCGGTGACCGCTACTATGAGTACCCCCACCAGTTCTCCGGCGGCATGAAGCAGCGTGTAGTCATCGCCATGGCGCTGGCCTGCAGCCCTGAACTGCTGCTGGCCGATGAACCCACCACTGCACTGGATGTGACCATTCAGGCACAGGTGCTGGATATGATCAAAGATCTGCGCCAGAAGCTGGGAACCTCCATGATTATGATTACCCACGACCTGGGCATTGTTGCCGAGGTATGTGATACCGTGGCCGTTGTCTACGCCGGAGAGGTTGTGGAGTACGGCACCCGGGAGCAGATTTTCCATAATCCGCTGTTCCCCTACACCATCGGCCTGTTCGGTTCCCTGCCGGAACTGGACAAGGATGTGAGACGTCTGTCTCCCATCGAGGGCCTGCCCCCCGATCCTTCTAATCTGCCTTCCGGCTGTGCATTCAATCCCAGATGCCCCCATGCAGGCGAAAAATGCCGCCACGGTCATGTGGATCTGCAGGATGTGGGCGGCGGCCACCTTTGCCGCTGCTGCCGTCTGGATGATATTTCCAAGAAGGAGGCAAAAGCATGAGCGCACCGATGATCGAGGTAAAGCACCTCAAGAAGTACTTCAATACCCCCAAGGGAACCCTGCATGCCGTTGACGATGTGAGCTTCAAAATCGAAAAGGGCAAGACCATGGGCGTGGTCGGTGAGTCCGGCTGTGGCAAATCCACCCTGGGCCGTACGATTATCCACCTTCTGGAAAGCACTGAAGGCCAGATTCTGATGAACGGCGAGGATATTACCCACGTCAGCAAGCGGGATATGCACCGCATCAATGAAAAGCTGCAGATCGTCTTCCAGGATCCCTATTCCTCTCTGAATCCCCGCCAGACAGTTGAGGATGTCATCCGTGAGCCGCTGATGCTGTCCCGGAAATATACCCGCGCTCAGGTTATGGAAGAGACCGATCGTCTGATGAAACTGGTCGGCATTGATGAGCGTCTGCGCCATGCCTATCCCCATGAGCTGGACGGTGGCCGCCGCCAGCGTGTGGGCATTGCCCGTGCATTGGCATTGAATCCCGAATTCATCGTCTGTGATGAGCCTGTTTCTGCATTGGATGTGTCTATTCAGGCACAGGTTTTGAACCTGCTGCAGGATCTTCAGGAGCAGCAGGGCCTGACCTATATGTTTGTTACCCACGATCTTTCTGTTGTCCGCCATATTTCGGATGATATCTGCGTCATGTACCTGGGTC